>NZ_CP081966.1:830000-1142500 GCF_019823065.1 Pseudomonas mosselii | reverse complement strand
ACCCTGTGCCTGGGTGTCTCCGGCTGCAGTTCCGTGCTGACCTCGACCCGCAACTCGCCGATCGAGGACGACCGCGGCACCCGCACCATCGGCAGCAAGATCGACGACTCGCTGATCGAGACCAAGGTCTCGGTCAACATCGCCAAGGCCAACCCGGAGCTGGACAAGGGTTCGCACATCGTCGTCAGCAGCTACAACGGCGTGGTGCTGCTTGCCGGCCAGACACCGCGCGCTGACCTCAAGTCCCTTGCCGAGCAGACCGCCGGCCAGGTGCAGCGGGTCAAGAAGGTGCATAACGAGCTGCAGGTGATGCAGCCATCGTCGATTCTGGCGCGCAACAACGACGCCTGGCTGACCACCAAGATCAAGACCCAGATGCTGGCCGACGAGAGCGTTCCCAGCTCGCGCATCAAGGTGATCACCGAGAACGGTATTGTCTATCTGCTCGGCCTGGTCCGCCAGCAGGAGGCCAACGCCGCCACCAACGTGGTGCAGGGCGTGTCGGGCGTGCAGAAGATCGTCAAGCTGTTCGAATACATCGACTGACAACCCTTCGGCGGGCGTCAGGACGCTCGCCTTTCCCCTCTGATCCAGGAAGTACTCCATGAAAAAGTTGCTGCTGCCCGCCCTGCTGATCGGCGCCTTCGCCACCTTGGCCGGCTGCTCCACCCCGAGCGTGATCACCCTCAACGATGGTCGCGAACTGCAGACCACCGACACTCCGCACTTCGACCGCAACTCCGGCTTCTACGAGTTCAAGCAACTGGACGGCAAGCCGACCCGCATCAACAAGGACCAGGTGCAGAGCATCAAGGACCTGTAATTGCGAAATGGCGGTTCAGGCAGGTCAAGCAAAACGCCCGATGCTCAGCATCGGGCGTTTTGCTTTTCAGGGCCTCAGAACGCCCAGTCCAGGGTCAGGCCGACCCCGTGGCTCTTGTCGCGGCTACCCAGCAGTCCGTTGTAGTCGAGGTTGACCCGGGCCTGACGCCCGAGGCTGATCCCCGCCCGTGCGCCAACCACCGCCGCATCACGGTCCAGGGACAGCGCCTGGACCTTGTAGCTATCGCCCTGGCCGGCAAAGGCCAGATGCTGGTCGGACCCGGTGGAGCTCAGGTTGTGCTGCCAACCCAGGGTGGCGGATAGCTCCACCGCCTGGCCGCTGGACAATTGCAGTTGCTTACCGGCGCGCATGCCCAGGGTAGAGAGCCAGGCATCACGGTTATCCCGCCCACCCTCGAGCGCGGCGGCGCCGCCATGTTCCTTGAAGCTATCGCTGGCGATATGCACATAGGCCAGGTTGGCGAACGGCTCCAGGGCCATGCCAGGCACCGCGACCTTCCAGGCGGCCTCGCCGAACACCTGGGTGCTCTGCGCATCACGCTTGCTCTTCTGGCGATCGCTGACCTCGTTGTACTGCAGCTCGCGCTTGGTCTCGATGCGATGCCAGCTGTGGCTGCCGCCCAGGCTCAGGCGCACCTGCTCCAGTTCCTTGCCGGCATAGGCACCCAAGTGGTAGCTGTCGACGCTGGCCGAGGAATGACGACTATCACCCATGCTCAGCGAGCTGTCGCTGTAGCCGGTGAAGACGCCAAGGCGGGTGTCCTCGCTCATCTGCCCGTCGACACCCAGCAGCATGCCGCCGATCGAACTGCTGTAGCGCGCATGGCCAGAATCACCGTCGGCCTTGCCCCAGGCCCCCAGGGCCTTGACCCACAGGCCGTTGCCCTGGGCGTCCATGGCCGGCGCGGCGGCGACACCCTGCTGGCGGGTACGCTCGCCCACGGCGTCGCGCAACTGGCGACTATCGTTGAGCAGCAGATTGCCCACCGCCGGGTGGATTTCACCGGACAGTTGATCGAACGCCTGCCGGGCGCTGCCGGCATCAGCCGACAACAACAGGCTCTCGTAGACCGGATTGCCCGCGCCGAGCCGTTCGGCGGCCGCGGCCACCGAACGCTGGTTGGCGGTCAGGCCGACACTGGCGAAGCTGGCGCTACGTTGCACCGCCAGCTGCACCCCGGTGCCGGTGTAGGCCAGGCCACCACCAAGGAACAGCAGGTTGGACTGCACAGCGGCAAAACCGCCCTGCACGCCGCCAGCGGCCTGTAGGATGTCGAACTGACGTCCCACCAGGCTGGTTGCCGGCTGGGACTGCAGCGAAACCCCGGGATTCTGCAGATCCAGGGCCAGGTTCGCACCGTTTACAGAAACCGTGCCATCGCTGACCAGGCGGTCGCTGCCAGTAGCATCAAGCTCCACGGCATAGGTCGAGCCCGGTTGGAAGGTGACATCGGAGCCCACCCGCAGGGTGCCGATGGAGTTGCCTGGCGCCACCACCCCGCCACGGTTGACCACCAGCGCACCGATCCGGCCATTGCCGCCCAGCACGCCGCCGTCATTGACCGTCACCGTCGATTGCAGCGAGCCATTGACCGCCAGCCGCCCCTGGTTGACCAGGGTTGGACCTGCGTAGGTGTTGTTGCCGCTGAGCACCAGGGTACCGATACCCTGCTTGGTCAGGCCACCATGGCCGGAGATATCGTTACTCCACAGGTCCAGTACGCAGCTAAGGCCGTTGCAGAGTCGCTGGGTCGGCCTACCGGCGTCCACCACGGCGCCGACACCCGGCAGATCGACCACGAACTGGCTCGGGCCGTAGCCGCCGGCGATGCGGAACTCCTCGGGGATGTCCTGCTCGGTGACCAACATGCCCGGACCGCGGATCCCCTTGTCCAGGTTGATCATGCCCCACCCGTACAAGGCATCGATGCCGGGCGCGCCCATGTCGGTGGCGGTGGTGCGCAGCACGCTGGCGATCTGTGCGCCGCTCATGTAGGGGAAGCGCTCCATCAGCACCGCCGCCGCGCCGGCGGCATGGGGCGCGGCCATGGACGTGCCGTTCTTGTTGGCATAGCCCTGGGTCAGGTCCTCCAGACTGGTGCCGCCGATCACCGCGCTGTAGATCCGGGTACCGGGAGCCGAGACGCAGAAGCTCGCGGTATAGCCGCAACGGGAAGAGAACGTGCTGGCCAGGTACGGGTTGGCGCTACTGGTGTCGGGGTTCTGCTGCAACGCCGCCACGGTCATCCAGTTCGGGGCGATGTCCGGAACGAAATAGCCCAGGCCGGCAATCGCGTCGGGGTTGTTCAGGTTGTAGTCGTTGCCGGCGGCGAAGATCGTCAGGACTCCGCTGCGGGCGGCGGCGATGGCCCCGTCGTAGGCGCCGCCAGGCAAGGTGCCCAGCAGTGGCTGTATCTGCGCGAACTGTGCGCGGGCATCGTCCACGGTAAAATGCGGAAAGTCCGGATTGCGCCCGCCCTTGGCGAAGCGATCGGTGATACCGATGCCCCAGCTGTTGTTGATGATCCGCGCGCCGCTGGCCACCAGGCTGTCCCAGCCGGCCTTGTACACCGCGCCATCGTTGCCCAGGACGATGCCATCCTCGGGGCCGGGGTCGCCGTTGTCGGCGCTGATGATCTGCGCATCATAGGCCACGCCGTGCATCGACTCGCCATCACGGTTGCCGGCGGCGATCCCGCCGACGTGGGTGCCGTGGGAGCCGAGCTTGCCGTCCGAGCCCACCGACGGGCTGCCGTCATAGCGGAACGCATCGCCGGCCTTCACCGGGATATAGGGGTCGGTGTACTGGCGAATGCCGCTGGTGACCAGGGTCACGATCTTGTCCTTGCCGGCGAACTCGGGGTGCGGGGCATATACCGGCTGGTCGAAAATCCCCAGCTTCACCCCCTTGCCGCTGTAGCCGGCGGCATAGGCGCTGTCGGCGTGGATCGCCCCCAGCCCCCAGTCGGCCTTGAACTCGCTGCTGCGCCAGCTGCCGGCATCGCCGAGGCGCCCACTCTCCACGTAGGGCGCGGCCTGGGCCGTCCCCATCAGCGCCGCCCAACCCACCAATGCCCGCCCCAGTGGGGCCAAGGCCCAGCCCTGCGCGAGTGCGCTGTCATCCTTTCTGACGTGCTTCACTACAACCTTCCTTAGTTTTGTTTTGGTTTAGTACCGCGTTGGTCACACTCCGTGTTGCAACGCCTGGCCCGTATCACGCCAGGGCGCTTCAGAACCGCCATTGCAGGTTGAGCCCTGCGCCATGCTGTTGCTCGCGACTGGCCAGGCGCCCCTGGTAGTCCAGGCTCAGGTCCAGGTCGCGGGTCAGCCCTACCCGTGCCTGCAGTCCCACCAGCGCGGCATCGCGCAAGGCCGGCGCAGTCTCCACCCGGAACGGCAGGTCGCTGCCAGCGAAAGCCAGGTGCTCACGGCCCTGGGTGCCGCTCAGGCGATGCTGCCAGCCCAGGCTTGCCGCCAGTTGCAGGTCCTGCTGCGGGCCCAGCTGCCATTGCTGGCGCCCACGCAGGCCCAAGGTGCCGAGCCAGGCGTCGCGCTGCTCGTCACCGGCATGCAGCGCCGCGGCGTCGCCTTTCTCGTGGAAGCCGTCGCGCTCCAGGTGCTGGTAGGTCAGGTTGGCGAAAGGCTCCAGCTGTACCGCCGGCAACGCCAGGCGATAGGCCGCCTCGGCGAACACCTGCTGGCTGCGGGCATCGATCCGTGCGCGCTGGCGGCCAGACACCTCGCCATAGGCCAGGTCGCGCCGGACTTCGGCACGGTGCCAGCTGTGGCTGGCGCCCAGGCTCAGGCGCAACTGGTCCAGGTCGTGGCGAGCATAGGCACCCAGGTGGTAGCTGTCGACCGTGGCCCGGGAGTGGCTGCCGCCCATGCCCAGGGAGCTGTCGCTGTAGCCTGCGGCCAGGCCGGCCCGGGTCTGCTCGTCAAGGTCATGGTCCACGCCCAGCAGCACGCCGCCCAGGGAACTGGTATAGGACTCGGTGCCTTGCACACCCTCGATGCGCCCCCAGCTGCCCAGGCCCTTGAGCCAGAGCTGAGTCGCACCCGACTCGCTGTCACCTTTTCCAGAGGCATTGGTAATCAGTGCGCGACCTTGCACTCGCTCACCCAGGGCATCGCGCAAGACCGAGCCCTGGCTGAGCAGCATCGAGTCCAGCGCCGGGTAGATCTCCCCGGCCAGCTGACGCAGGCCGTCCCGGGCCTGGTCCGCCGAGGTCGAAAGCAGCAGGCTTTCATACACGGGATTGCCCGGCCCCAACCGCTCCACGGCACCGCCGCTGGCGCGCTGGTTGGCCGTGGCACCAACACTGGCGTACGTCGTGGCGCTGCGCGTCACGTCCAGTTGCACGCCGTTGGCCGAATAATCAAGGAAGGTCCCCAGGAACAGGTAGTCGGGCTCGACCTGGGCGAAGCGCCCGTTGACGCCACCTGCGGCCTGCAGGATGTCGAACTGGCGCCCCACCAGGCTGGAGACCGGGCCACCGGCCAAAAGGTTCGGCCGCGCCTGGGGCTCCAGGCTGAGATTGGCGCCGCCGACACTGGCCTGACCAGCAACGACAAGGCGGTCGCTGGCCGTGGGCGACAGTTCCACCCGGTAGGTCGAGCCCGGCTGCAAGTCCAGGTTGCCAGCGACACTCAAGGTGCCGATGGAGTTACCCGGGGCCACCACGCCCCCGGCGCTGGCGGTCAGGGCACCGACCCGCCCGTTGCCGCCCAGGGTACCGCCCGCGTTGAGCGTCACCGCCGATTGCAGGCTGCCGTTGACCGCCAGCAGGCCGCCATCGACGCGGGTCGGGCCGCGGTAGCTGCTGTCACCCGTGAGCTCGAGCCAGCCAGCCCCGGACTTGACCAGGCTGCCCTGGTAGACCCGCTGCGCGGCAGCCGCGTCACGGGCCATGCCCAAGGCATAGTCACTGCGATCCTGCTGGCTGGCGCCCGCTGCCAGGCCATGCTCCCAGCCGCGATCCTTGAGGGTCTGCTGCCAGGCCTGGCGTTCCGCGGCATCCTCGATTTGACGCTGCACCAAAGCCTGGTCGGAGATGCCGTTGCTCCAGCTATCGCCCTGCCCGCGCCCCAGGTTGACGTCGAATTCACCCAGCAACTGCCCGGGTCCGTGCAACGCCCGGCCCAGGTCCGGAACGCCCCAGCCTACCCGCTCGCTGGGTCCCTGGGTCGGCGAGCCGTCGAGCTGGCGCGAGGTGGTCAGCAGCACTTGCAGGGCCTGCTGGTTGTCCAGGTAGGGATAGCGCTCCATGACCAGGGCCAAGGCCCCTGTGGCATGAGGTGCGGCCATCGAGGTGCCGTTGTAGGTGGCGTAGCCGCCACCGGGCACGGTACTGCTGATCGCCGCACCCGGGGCCGCCAGACACCAGTACTTGGCGATGCCGCACTGGTTGTATTTCTGCTGGTTGTTCTTGTCCAGGCCCGACACCGCCAGCCAGTGGCCTTCCAGCTCCGGCTGGAAGTACGGCAGCGCCGAGCGCACGCTGGCATTGGCATAGCCGCTGTTGCCGGCGCTGAATACGTTGATCACGCCCCGACGCGCCACGTCGCCGGCGGCGTCGAGCCAGGTGTCCTGCTGGAAATGCTGAGCGTAGGCCGCGCGCAAGCCGTCCAGGGTCTGGTAGCTGACATCCTTGGGCTGGCTGCCCCAACTGTTGTTGATGGCCCGCACACCGGCGTCCATCAGGGCATCGTAGACCGCCTTGAAATACTTGGGGTCAGGGCTGGGGCCGAACAGAAACTTGTCGTCGTGGTTGGTGTTGCCCACGTAGACCTGGGCATTGAAGGCCACGCCATGCATGCCAGCGCCATTACGGGCCGCGCCCAGGGTGCCGGTGACATGGGTGCCATGGCTGTCGTTGGCGCCATTGAGTCCCCCGGACACGCTGAACGGAGTGCCATCCAGGTACTGGCCGGTGGCGGTAACGGCGTGAAAACGCAAGGGGTTGGCTTCAGGGTGGGCGGCGTCGAATCCCGAATCCAGGGCGCCGATGCTGACGCCGGCGCCGGTGATGCCGGCGGCATAGGCCTGACTCGCCTGCATGCGCTCCAGGCCCCAGTCCTGCTGGTACTCGGCCGACCGCCAGCTGGCGGGGTCGCCCAGGCGACCGGTTTCCTGATAGGCCGCCACAGCAGGCAGCGGCAGTCCGGTGGCGAACGCCAGGCACAGGGTACCCGTCAGCGCCTTGAGCTGATCACATCTCACATCCATGTCGATGACTTCTCTTGTTTTTGTTGTTGGGTCGCCCGTCCTGGGTCGACCGGTGTGTCGCTGCACTGCTCGGCCGCAAGGCCCTATCGAGCCAGAGGCGGTCGCCCGCCCCTGGCCAAGTTACTTCGGCCTCAGGCCTGGAGGCAGCCTACGGCTGCAAGTCGTGAGCTTCTGAAATTGCTTACGATAAGTCAATCGGCGTCGAAACATCTTCAGCGGTGCCGAACCTGCCCGGCCTGACTGCCCAACGCCTACTTGACCACCTTCAGGCTCGGACGGCCAGTGGGGCGTGGTGGCTCGGGCGGCCCATCATCATCCGGCTCGACGCCTTCATCTTCATGGTCATCCTCATCCTCGAACGGCGGCTCCAGTTCAAAGACCATGCCCTGGCCGTTCTCCCGGGCATAGATCCCGAGGATGGCGCCGACCGGCACGAAGAGCGAGTGCGCAACGCCGCCGAAACGGCCTTCGAAGCTCACCGCCTCGTTATCCATGTGCAGGCTGCGCACGGCACTGGGGGAGATGTTCAGGACGATCTGGCCATCGCTGGCGAAACCCTGGGGCACCTGGACCGCCGGATACTCGGCATTGACCAGCATATGTGGCGTGCAATCGTTGTCGACGATCCACTCGTACAGCGCACGAACAAGATAGGGGCGACTGGAGTTCATCAACGGTTCCTCTTAAACCTTGCGCATTTCACGTTCGGCAGCGGACAGGCTCGCCTGGAAAGGCTCGCGGGCGAACTGTCGCTCCATGTAATCCAGCAGCGGCTTGGCCTGCCGCGGCAACTCGATACCCATCACCGGCAAACGCCAGAGAATGGGCAGTAGACAGCAATCGACCAGGCTTTGCTCCTCGCTCATGAAGCAGGCCATCTCGCCGAACAGCGGCGCCACGCCGGTCAGGCTCTCGCGCAGCTCCTTGCGCGCCTGGGTGCGTGCCGCCTCGCTGCTGCGCGCATCAAGCACGGTGTCGGCCAGGGCGCACCAGTCACGCTGTATGCGGTGCATCAGCAGGCGGCTGTTGCCCCGGGCCACCGGGTAGACCGGCATCAGCGGCGGGTGCGGGTAACGCTCCTCGAGGTACTCCATCACCACGGTCGATTCGTACAGCGCCAGGTCGCGATCGACCAGGGTCGGCAAGCTGCCGTAAGGGTTCACTTCAATCAGCTTGGGCGGCAGGCGATTGGCGTCGACATCGATGATCTGCACCGTGACGCCTTTCTCCGCGAGCACCAGGCGGACCCGATGAGAGTAATGATCAGCGGGGTCGGAATAGCAGGCTAACCTGTTGGTTGCGCCCATGTAGCGCCTCCTCGCACGGGATGCTTGTAAAACTGCAAATGAAAACGCGCCCGGGGCGCCCCAGCACTATCGCTGGAGCCCCCCGGGCGCGTTCAACTACCAGAAACTACTGCGTGATCAGTGCACGTCCTTCCAGTATTCGCGCTTGAGCAAGTAGGCGAACACGAAGAAGAAAGCCAGGTACAGCAACACGTAGGTACCGATGCGCTGGCTTTCCAGTTTGACCGGGTTGGCCGAATAGGCCAGGAAGGTCACCAGGTTCTTGACCTTCTCGTCGAACTGCTCGGCCGTCAGGGTACCGGATTTCTCCTCCACGGTCAGCTGGTCGCACGCCTCATGGGTCAGCGGGCTGCCGGTCAGCGGGTCGAACTGCTTCTTGCCATCGACCTCGGTCTGCACCTGCTTGCAACCGATCACCTGGTTACCCTGCAGGCCCACCAGCACGTTGGGCATGCCGACGTTCGGGAAGACCTTGTTGTTCACCCCGTATGGCCGCGTCTTGTCCTCGTAGAAGCTGCGCAGGTAGGTGTACAGCCAGTCGCTGCCACGCACCCGAGCGACCAGGGTCAGGTCGGGCGGCGCGGCGCCGAACCAGGTCTTGGCATCGCTGGGCTGCATGCCGATCTTCATGTGGTCGCCGATCTTGGCGCCGGTGAACACCAGGTTCTCGAGCATCACCTCATGCGGGATCCCCAGGTCGTCGGCGACTCGCTCGTACCGCTGGAACTTGGCGCTATGGCACCCCATGCAATAGTTGGCGAAAGTACGCGCGCCATCCTGCATCGCGGCCTTGTCGGTCAGGTCGATATCGACCTTGTCCAGCTCCAGGCCATGCTCGGCGGCGAAGGAAAGGCCAGGCATCAGTGCCAGCAAGCATACTGCAATAAACTTTTTCATCAGCCAGTCACCCTTTCCGGAACCGGTTTGGTCTTCTCGAGCCTTGTGTAGAACGGCATCAGCAGGAAGTACGCGAAGTACAGCACCGTGCACACCTGCGACAGCAAGGTACGCCCTGGTGTCGGCGCCAGCACGCCCAGTACACCAAGGATGATGAAGGCCACGCAGAACACCAGCAGGAAGATTTTGCTCAGCCAGCCTTTGTAGCGCATGGAGCGCACCGGACTGCGGTCGAGCCAGGGCAACACGAACAGCACGGCGATCGCCGCACCCATGGCGATGACCCCGAACAGCTTGTCGGGTACCGCACGGAGGATCGCGTAGAACGGCGTGAAGTACCACACCGGCGCGATGTGCTCAGGGGTCTTGAAGGCGTTGGCCTGCTCGAAGTTCGGTTTTTCCAGGAAGTAGCCACCCATTTCCGGGAAGAAGAACACCACCGCGCAGAACACGAAAAGGAACACCACCACGCCGACGATATCCTTGACGGTGTAGTAAGGGTGGAACGGGATGCCATCCAGCGGGATGCCGTTCTCGTCCTTTTTCTTCTTGATGTCCACGCCATCGGGGTTGTTCGACCCCACTTCGTGCAGCGCCAGGATGTGCAGCACCACCAGGCCGAGGATCACGATCGGCAGGGCCACCACATGCAGGGCGAAGAAGCGGTTCAGGGTGATGCCGGAGATCAGGTAATCACCACGAATCCACTGGGTCAGGTCATCACCGATGACCGGAATCGCGCCGAACAGCGAGATGATCACCTGGGCGCCCCAGTAGGACATCTGCCCCCACGGCAGCAGGTAGCCCATGAACGCCTCGGCCATCAGCGCCAGGTAGATCAGCATGCCGAACAGCCAGACCAGTTCGCGTGGCTTCTGGTAGGAGCCATAGAGCAGCCCGCGGAACATGTGCAGGTAGACCACGATGAAGAACGCCGAGGCGCCGGTGGAGTGCAGGTAGCGCAGGATCCAGCCGTATTCGACGTCGCGCATGATGTACTCGACCGAGGCGAAGGCCTCTTCCGCCGAGGGGGTGAAGCTCATGGTCAGCCACACGCCGGTGACAATCTGGTTGACCAGCACCAGCAGTGCCAGGGAGCCGAAGAAGTACAGGAAGTTGAAGTTCTTGGGCGCGTAATACTTGCTCAGATGGTCTTCCCACATCTTCGTCGCGGGGAAGCGCGCATCGATCCACTCCATGAACTTGCTCATCATGCGTTCTCCTGATCGACGCCGATGACGATGATTTCGTCCGACTCGTACGAGTGCGGTGGCACTGGCAGGTTGAGAGGGGCCGGCTGGGATTTGTAGACCCGGCCAGCCAGGTCATAGTGCGAGCCGTGGCATGGGCAAAAATAGCCACCGACCCATTTCGGGCCGAGGTCGGCGGGAGCGACTTCAGGACGGAACGTCGGCGAGCAACCCAGGTGAGTGCACAGGCCGACCAGGATGAGGATTTCGGGCTTGATCGAGCGAACTTGCGGATCGACGTAGGTCGGCTGCACCGACGCCTTGGACTCGGGGTCGGACAGCTCACCGGTGATCTTTTTCAGATTGCCGAGGATCTCTTCCGTTCGCCGCACGATGAATACAGGTTGACCGCGCCACTCGGCTACCATCTGCTGGCCGGGCTCGACCTTGGCGATATTGACCTTCACCGGTGCCCCTGCGGCTTTCGCCTTGGCACTGGGAAACCATGACCCCACGAACGGTACCGCAGCCCCCACTGCCCCCGCTGCCCCGACCACGGATGTCGCGGCTACGAGGAAGCGGCGCCGGCCTGCGTTGACGCCGTCATTGCTCATTCAGTCCTCTCCCATCAGCTTGCTTGGCCTGCTCTAACAGGCATCTACTTAGGTATGTCTGTGGCACTAAAAATTGGCCGCAATGGTAAGGAACAAATCCACACGCTGACAAGGTGATTACCCGCTCGTCGGGCTACAACCCTCGCTTTGCTTGATCTGTGTCTATGCGACAAACGGCCACGGACTGACAGAGAGGTTAGTTCAAGACATAAAAAAAGCCCGGTTCCAAAAAGGAACCGGGCTTTTTTCGACTGCCGAAGCGGTATTAACGCTTGGAGTACTGAGGACGCTTACGCGCTTTACGCAGACCCACTTTCTTACGCTCGACTTCACGAGCGTCGCGGGTGACGTAGCCAGCACGACGCAGGGCGCCACGCAGGGTTTCGTCGTATTCCATCAGGGCGCGGGTGATGCCGTGGCGGATTGCACCGGCTTGACCGCTGACACCACCACCGGAAACGGTGACGTAGATGTCGAACTTCTCAACGGTCTCGGTCAGTTCCAGCGGCTGGCGAACAACCATGCGAGCGGTTTCGCGGCCGAAGAACACGTCCAGAGAACGGTTGTTGATGGAAATGTTGCCAGTGCCCGGACGCAGGAATACACGTGCGGTTGCGGTCTTGCGACGGCCAGTGCCGTAGTTTTGAGTCGCCGACATAATGAACTATCCCGTTAGATCTTCAGTTCTTGAGGCTGCTGAGCAGTGTGTGGGTGAGCTGCACCCGCGTACACTTTCAGCTTGCGGTACATGTCGCGACCCAGCGGGTTCTTCGGCAGCATGCCTTTGACCGCGGTTTCGATAACACGCTCAGGGGCCTTGGCGATCAACTTCTCGAAGTTGATTTCCTTGATACCGCCCGGGAAGCCGGAGTGGGAGTAGTACATCTTGTCGGAAGACTTGGCACCAGTCACACGGATTTGCTCGGCGTTGATGACGACGATGTAGTCGCCGGTGTCAACGTGAGGGGTGTATTCTGGCTTGTGCTTGCCACGCAGGCGGCTAGCGATTTCGGTAGCCAGACGACCCAGGGTCTGACCAGCGGCGTCGACTACGAACCACTCGCGCTTTACTGTTTCCGGTTTAGCAGTAAAAGTTTTCATTCTCTAAAGCCTCAGAGGCCGCCCAGCGAAAAATAGACGGCGAATCTTACTGGATAGTGCACAACTTGCCAAGGGCAAGCGCGCAGCCGAACGCTGACGCTTTTGGGGGCTCGGGTCGGGCACGCCAATGTTCGACAAGGGTTCCCCTGCATGGTGGTGCATCACTTCCGCCACACGGAGAGGGGCCGAATTATCCAGATTGCAGGAAAAATTTCAACCTGCTTTTATGGGCCTCTTTGCCATGGAGCGTCTTCCCGATGGAATACCGCAAGCTCGGCCGTACCGACCTCAACGTCAGCGCCCTGTGCCTGGGCACCATGACCTGGGGCGAGCAGAACACCCAGGACCAGGCCTTCGCCCAGATCGCCCTGGCCAAGGCCCGGGGCATCAACTTCATCGACACCGCCGAGATGTACCCAGTGCCACCGCGCCCGGAAACCTACGCCGCCACCGAGCGCATCATCGGCAACTGGTTCGCCGCCAACGGCGACCGCGACGACTGGATCCTGGCCAGCAAGGTCGCCGGCCCCGGCAACGGTATCAGCCACATCCGCGACGGCCAGCTCAAACACAATCGCCAGCACATCGTCGCCGCCCTGGACGAGAGCCTCAAGCGCCTGCAGACCGACCGCATCGACCTGTACCAGCTGCACTGGCCCGAACGCAGCACCAACTTCTTCGGCAAACTTGGTTACCAGCACCTGCCCCAGGACATCTTCACCCCGCTGGAGGAAACCCTGGAGGTACTCGACGAGCAGGTCCGCGCCGGCAAGATCCGCCATGTCGGCCTGTCCAACGAAACCCCATGGGGCACCCTGAAGTTCCTGCACCTGGCCGAGACCCGCGGCTGGCCGCGGGCGGTGTCGATCCAGAATCCCTACAACCTGCTCAACCGCAGCTTCGAGGTGGGCCTGGCGGAGGTGGCGATCCGCGAGCAATGCGGTCTGCTGGCCTATTCGCCGCTGGCCTTCGGCATGCTCTCGGGCAAGTACGAAAATGGCGCCCGTCCGGCGAACGCCCGCCTGACCCTGTTCAGCCGCTTCGCCCGCTACTCAAACCCGCAGACCGTGGCTGCCTGCGGCCGCTACGTGCAACTGGCCCGCGAGCACGGCCTGGACCCGGCGCAGATGGCGCTGGCGTTCGTGACGCGCCAGCCTTTCGTGACCAGCAACATCATCGGCGCCACCAGCCTCGATCAGTTGCGCAGCAATATCGACAGCCAAGCGCTGAACCTGGGCGATGAGCTGCTGGCAGCGATCGAGGCGGTGCATCAGGAGCAGCCGAACCCGGCGCCTTGAGCGGCTACCGAGTCACCAGGCAAGCCCGGCGCGGATGCGTGGGGGCGGGCTTGCCCCGGCGAGAGAGATCGTACTTTGGCGGGGTAGACACAATCGCCAAAAAATAAGACGATCCAGCCGGTGATTGACCACTCTACCCTATAAGAACAATGACAATGATGTTTACCCAACCCTCCGCGTCCTTGCGGCGCGTCAGTATCCTGGCCGTGGACAAAGTGTTCGCTTCGACACTGATGCAGGCCAAGGATTTCTTCCACCTGGCCAGCCTGCGCTACAGCAAGCAGCTGGGGCTGGGCCTGCAACCGATGTTCGAGATCGGCCTGGTGAGCCCGGACGGCTTGCCCGTGGACAGCTTCAGCAACGTGCAACTGCCGGTCGACAGCGGCCTGAACGACGCCGACGTGATCATCCTGCCGGCCTTCTGGGACGACTTCGACAACCTGCTGCAACGCTACCCCCAGGTCCTGCCCTGGCTGCGCGAGCAGCATGCCCGCGGCGCGGTGCTGTGCGCCGAGGCCAGCGGCGTGTTCTGGCTGGCCGAATCCGGGCTGCTGGATGGTAAGGAGGCGACCACCTACTGGCGCTTCTTCGCCAGCTTCGCCGAGCGCTTCCCGAAGATCCGCCTGAACCAGGACAAGCACCTGACCGACGCCGACAACCTGTACTGCGCCGGCGGCACCACCTCGGCCTGCGACCTGTACATCTACCTGATCGAGCGTTTCTGCGGCGCCAACGTGGCCCGCGCCGTGGCCCGCGACATCCTCTACGAGGTGCAGCGCAGCTACACCCCGGGGCGCATGGGCTTCGGCGGCCAGAAGCTGCACCAGGACCTGATCATCCTGCAGATCCAGCACTGGCTCGAGGAACACTTCGCCGACAAGTTCCGCTTCGAGGACGTGGCCCGCAACCACGGCATGAGCATCCGCAACTTCATGCGCCGTTTCCAGAGCGCCACCGGCGACAAGCCCCTGCACTACCTGCAGCGGCTACGGATCGAGACGGCCAAGGGCCTGCTGTCGAGCACGCGCAAAAGCATCAAGACCATCAGCTATGAGGTGGGGTACGACGACGCGAGTTTCTTCGCCCGGTTGTTCCGCCAGCATACGGAGCTATCGCCGAACCAGTATCGGCAGCAGTTCATGCAGGAGGCCTGAAAATCGCCGGGGCTGCTTTGCAGCCCCGGATTCTTACGGCTTGTGCGCCCGCGACAGGAACTCGTGGGACTGCATTTCCAGCAAGCGGCTGAGCGTGCGCTGGAACTCGAAGCTCAGGCGCCCGCCGGTGTACAGGTCCTTGAGCTCCACCTCGGCCGAGATGATCAGCTTCACGTTGCGGTCGTAGAACTCGTCGACCATGTTGATGAAGCGCCGGGCGATGTCGTCGGTGGTCACGCCCATCTGCTCGACGTTGCTCAGCAGCACGGCATGGAAGATCTTGCCCAGCTCGATGTAGTCGTTCTGGCTGCGCGGCCCGTCGCACAGGGCGCGGAAGTCGAACCAGGCAACGTCGTCGCAGGTGCGCAGGGCATGGATCGGGCGGTTCTCGATCATCAGCACGTCATTGTCGACGGCCTGGGTGCATTCCGGGGTCAGCGCCTTGAAGCTCGCCCGCAGGCTCTCGTGGGCCGCCTCGTTGAGCGGGAAGTGGTACAGCTCGGCCTGTTCCAGGTGACGCAGGCGGTAGTCGACGCCGCTGTCGACATTCACCACGTCGGTGTACTGCTTGATCATGGCGATGGCCGGCAGGAAGCGCGCGCGCTGCAGGCCGTCCTTGTACAGGCCGTCGGGGACGATGTTGGAGGTGGCCACCAGCGACACGCCGTTCTTGAACAGCTCTTCCATCAGGGTGCCGAGGATCATCGCATCGGTGATGTCGGAGACGAAGAACTCGTCGAAGCAGATCACCTTGGCCTCTTCGCTGAAGCGTTTGGCGATGATGGTCAGCGGGTTTTTCTCGCCCTTGAGGGTCTTCATCTCCTCGTGGACGCGCTTCATGAAGCGGTGGAAGTGCGTGCGCATCTTCTGCTTGAACGGCAGCGCTTCATAGAAGGTGTCGACCAGGTAGGTCTTGCCTCGCCCTACCCCGCCCCAGAAGTACAGACCCTTGACCGGCGTCTGCTCCTTCTTGCCGAACAGCTTGCCGAACACGCCCGGCTTGTTGTTCTGCGCGCGCACCAGGTCGTCGTACAGGCGCTGCAGGTGACGCACCGCAGTTTCCTGCGCCGCATCATGGAAGAAGTCGGGACGTTTCAGATCTGCTTGATAGCGTTCTAGAGGAGTCATGATTTCGTTAGCGAGGCAACAAAAAACGGGCCGTCACTGTAGCGACCGGCCCGCCTGATGGCAATGATACATGCGACCACTTGCCTCATTACCTGCCTAGTGGGAGCGGCCTTGTGTCGCGAAAGGGCCGCAAAGCGGCCCCGGCAGTTCTGCATGAAACAGAGATTCTGGGGCCGCTACGCGACCCTTTCGCGACACAAGGCCGCTCCTACAGCGTAGGCGTATCAGTCCTGCTGCGGCGCCAGGGCCTCGCGCAGGCTTGCGATGGCCGCGTCACGGGCCTCGGCGGCCTCGAACTGCGGCCCGTCGGCAACCTGCTCGCCCTCCAGCCACAGGCTGAAGCTCAGGCCCTCTACCCGTACATCGGCCTCGCCACCTTGCTGCAGTTGCTTGCTCACCGCACCGGCGCTCTTGCCATCGGCGAAGCTGCGCGACAGCAGCAGTTGCTCGCCATCGGCGGCCAGCAGTCGGAAGCGGAAGCTGCCGTCTTCATCGCGGAAGCTGACGAAGCGGGCGGTCTTGGCGGCCTTCTTCTTCACTTCAGTGGTGGCTTGCACGGTGGTGCGGAACGAACGCAGACCAACCGCTTCACGCAGCTGTTCGAGGAATGGCGTGGCAATCTTGCGAGCCTTGGCGGCGCCAGCAAGGAGAATGTCCTCCAGGTCCGACGGGCGCGAGATCAGCTGGTGGTAGTGCTCGCGCTTTTCCGCCAGCTGGCCGTCGAGCAGCTGGAACAGGCGCTGCTTGGCTTCGCCCCAGCCCAGGCCCTGCACCAGCTCTTCACGGAACGCGGCGCATTGCGCTGGCGTGGAGAAGGCCTGGAACAGGGTGAACAGGTGCGAATTATCCGGATCCTTGGCCTCGCCCGGCGCCTTGGAGTCGGTGACGATGCGCGAGATGGCGTCTTTCATGTCCTTGGCGCTGGTGAACAACGGGATGGTGTTGTCGTAGCTCTTGGACATCTTGCGCCCGTCCAGGCCTGGCAGGGTCGCCACGCTTTCCTCGATCACCGCTTCCGGCAAGGCGAAGAAGTCCTTGCCCTGGCCGAACAGGTGGTTGAAGCGCTGGCCGATGTCGCGGGCCATTTCCACATGCTGGATCTGGTCACGGCCGACCGGCACCTTGTTGGCGTTGAACATCAGGATGTCGGCGGCCATCAGCACCGGGTAGCTGAACAGGCCCATGGTCACGCCGGCGTCCGGGTCTTCGCCGGCCTCGACGTTCTTGTCCACCGAAGCCTTGTAGGCGTGGGCGCGGTTGAGCAGGCCCTTGGCGGCGACGCAGGTCAGCAGCCAGGTCAGCTCTGGGATTTCGGGGATGTCCGACTGGCGGTAGAAGGTCACCTTGTCCGGATCCAGGCCGCCGGCCAGCCAGGTGGCGGCGATCTCCAGGCGCGAGCGCTGGATGCGCTGCGGGTCGTCGCACTTGATCAGGGCGTGGTAGTCGGCCAGGAAGTAGAACGAGTCGACGCCGGGCTGCTGGCTGGCGAGGATGGCCGGGCGGATGGCGCCGGCGTAGTTGCCCAGGTGCGGGGTGCCGGTGGTGGTGATACCGGTGAGGATGCGCGTGGTCATGGGTGTTCGCTTATTCAGGCTTGGCTCAGTTCGAAAGGCGCGGCAGCAGCAGATCCTTCAGATCGGTCAGCTTGCCATGGAAGAAGTGTCCGCATTCTGCCACTTTCAGCAGCTCATGGGGGCGCGACAGGTCATTCGACCAGTCGTAGACCAGCTGCGGATCGACCACCTCGTCGGTGTCCGGCTGCACCACCGTGAGGTCGACGCGCTCGGGCAGCGGGAACTGCTCGCTCAAGCGCATCACCGCCGGGGCGATCATGAACAGGTGTTGCAGGGCCGCGCCCCCGGCCTCCAGGCGCCCGGCCAGGCTGGCGGCAACGAAGCCACCGAAGGAGAAGCCCATCAGCACCAGGGGCAGCTCGGGATGCTGCGCGCGTAGCCAGGCGGCAGCGGCCTCGGCGTCGGCCACTTCACCGGCACCCATGTCATGGCTGCCGGCACTCTGGCCGACACCGCGGTAGTTGAAGCGCAAGGTGACGTAGCCGGCGTCACGGGCGGTGCGTTGCAGGGTCGACACCACCTTGTTGAGCATGGTGCCGCCCTGGACCGGGTTGGGGTGGCAGATCAGCACCGCGCCACGGGCGTCGGCCACGTCCAGGTACAAGGCTTCCAGCTGGCCGCACGGGCCATCGATGAACAAGGGTGTTTCGCGGATAAGCAAGGCACTACTCCGTGACCTCGAGGAGGGTCGACTCGTCTAGCTGAGGAATTCTGTTCTGATTTGCGATCGCTCGCGGTATACAGCGCAGGTCTGAGCCGTTAACGTAAAGCAAAGCCGTTTATAGAGGAAGGACTCGTGGAACACTCGCTCCTTGTTTGGTTGCTGCCGACCCTGGCCCTGGTTGTCGGCGTCGTCGTCGGTTTCGCGCTGGCCCGCCTGCTGCCCAATGCGGCACCGAGCAACACCCAACGCCAGCTGGATGACATCCAGCAGCGCTTCGACAATTACCAGAATGAAGTGGTGACCCACTTCAACAGCACCGCTTCGCTGGTCAAGAAGCTGACCCAGAGCTACCAGGACGTCCAGGATCACCTGGCCGACGGCGCCAACCGCCTGGCCCTGGACGAGCTGACCCGCCAGCGCCTGCTGGCCGCGCTGCACTCGGAAGCCGCGCAAGGCCCGCGCGATCGCCTGACACCGCCGAAGGACACCGCCGAGGTGCCGCGCGACTACGCACCGAAGGCCCCGAATTCGCCGGGCATGCTCGACGAGAGCTACGGGCTCAAGCGTTGAGTCGATGACATGAAGAAGGCCTCGAAAGAGGCCTTTTTTGTGAGCGTGATCTACCAGACATATCACTCCGTGGGAGCGGGCTTGCCCCGCGACAGGGCCAGCCCAGATCACCTCACCGATACCAGGCCGCCCCCTCCTCGCCAATCCCATACCGCGCCCTTGCCTGCCCCAGCACATCTGCCGGCAGCACGCCCTGGCACACCAGCCCGTACAATGCCGCCAGCACCACGGCATGCCGATCCACCTCGAAGAACCGCCGCAGTTGTTGACGCGTATCACTGCGCCCGAATCCATCGGTGCCCAGGGTGATGTAGGGCGCCTGTACATACTCGGCAATCAGTTGCGGCCAGGCACGCACATAGTCGCTGGCCGCGATCACCGGGGCATCACCTGGCAGGCTATGACGCACGTGACAATCCGCTTGCTCCCCGGCCATCGCCAGGCGTTGCGCATCCCTGGCCCCACGCGCCAGCTCGCTGAAGCTGGTGACGCTGAACACCTCGCTGTCGACCTGCCAGTCGCTGGCCAACAACTCGCCGGCGGCGATCACCTCGCGCAGGATGGTGCCCGAACCCAACAGCCGTACCTGACCACGGGACGCTGCCGACGCATGCCGGGCAAGCCGGTACATGCCTCGCAACACATCCTCGTGCATGTCCTCGGGCAATGACGGCTGCGGGTAGTTTTCATTCATCACCGCCACATAGTGGAACTCGTCCCGCTGCTCCACCAGCATGCGCCGCGCGGCATGCTCGAGGATCACCGCCAGCTCGCCGGCAAAGCACGGGTCCCAGGCACGGCAATTGGGCACCATGGAAGCCATGACCAGGCTCGAGCCGTCCTGGTGCTGCAGCCCCTCGCCACCCAGCGTGGTACGCCCCGCGGTGGCGCCGAGCAACAGGCCGCGGGCGCGCTGGTCGGCGGCGGCCCAGATCAGGTCGCCGACCCGCTGGAAGCCGAACATCGAGTAATAGATGTACACCGGCAGCATCGCCTCGCCATGCACGGCATAGGCAGTCGCCGCCGCGATCCAGGAAGAGATCGCCCCGGCCTCGGTGATGCCCTCCTCCAGCAACTGGCCGTCGCGCGCTTCCTTGTAGACCAGCAGCGAGCCGGCGTCCTCCGGCTCGTAGCGTTGCCCCTGGGGCGAGTAGATGCCGATCTGGCGGAACAGGCTGGCCATGCCGAAGGTGCGTGCCTCGTCGGCGACGATCGGCACCACCCGCGGCCCCAATCCCGGCACCTTGAGCCAGTTGCCAAGCAGGCGCACGGCAGCCATGGTGGTGGACATCTCCTTGCCCTCGGCGCGCAGGGCAAAGCCGGCGAAGCTGTCCAGGTCCGGCACGGGCAGGCCGGCGCAGTCGCTGCGCCGCACCGGCAGCGGCCCGCCCAGGGCCTCGCGGCGCTGGCGCAGGTAGATCATCTCCGGGCTGTCGGCGGCCGGACGGTAGAAACGCAACTGCTCCACTTCCTCGTCCGACAGCGGCAGGTGGAAGCGGTCGCGGAAGGCCAGCAGTGCCTGAACATCGAGCTTCTTGGCCTGGTGCGCGGTCATCCGCGACTCACCGGCACTGCTCATGCCGTAGCCTTTCTTGGTCTTGGCCAGGATCACCGTCGGCCGGCCCTTGCAGGCCTTGGCCGCGGCATAGGCGGCATGCAGCTTGCGAAAATCGTGGCCACCACGCTTGAGGGCGTTGATCTCGTCGGCGCTCATGTGCGCCACCAAGCGCTGCAGGGCCGGGTTCTGCTTGAAGAAGTGCTCGAGGTTGTAGCTGCCGTCCTTGGCGCCGAGGGTCTGGAATTGCCCGTCGGGTGTCGCCGCCAGCTGGCGCAGCAGCGCATGCTCATGATCCCGGGCGAACAGCGCGTCCCACTCCGAGCCCCACAGCACCTTGATCACGTTCCAGCCGGCGCCGCTGAACAGCGCTTCGAGTTCCTGGATGATCTGGCCGTTGCCACGCACCGGGCCATCCAGGCGCTGCAGATTGCAGTTGACGATGAAGGTCAGGTTGTCCAGGCCTTCGCGGGCCGCCAGGGTCAGGCCGGCGATCGATTCCGGCTCGTCCATCTCGCCATCGCCGAACACGCCCCACACATGCCGCGCCGAAGTATCGAGCAGACCGCGGTGCTGCAGGTAGCGCATGAACCGCGCCTGGTAGATGGCATTGAGTGGGCCGATGCCCATGGAGCCGGTGGGGAACTGCCAGAAGTCAGGCATCAGCCAGGGATGCGGATAGGAGCACAGGCCGTTTCCCGCGACCTCCTGGCGGTAGTTGGCCAGTTGCGCCTCGCTCAGGCGCCCTTCAAGGAAGGCGCGGGCATAGATACCCGGCGCCGAGTGCGGCTGGAAGAACACCAGGTCGCCACTGCGCTGCGCGCCGCCGCCCTCGCCCCGGAAAAAGTGCTGGAAACCGACCTCGAAGATTTCCGCCGCCGAGGCATAGCTGGCGATATGCCCGCCCAGCTCGCCGTAGGCATGGTTGGCCCGTACCACCATGGCCAGGGCGTTCCAGCGCAGGATGCCGGTGATTCGCTCGTCCAGTTCCAAGTCGCCCGGATAGTTGCCCTGCTGCTCCACCGGCAAAGTGTTGCGGTAGGCCGAGAAGGCCTGGGCCTCACGCTCCAGGCCCAGCTCCAGGGCATGGGCCTGCAGGCGCTGCAGCAGGTAGCGCGCCCGTGCCGGCCCGCAGTGGGCCAGGGTCGAGGACAGGGCCTCGCACCATTCGGCGGTTTCACCGGGGTCACTGTCCAGCGCGGTTTCCAGGGCCGTCAACGGCTCGTTCGGGTTCATCATTGCTACCATCGCGCAGGCCTCGTCCGTGGCGGTTCAGGCGCAGGCCTTCAAGGCCTGGGCAATGTCGGCGAGCAGGTCGTCGATGTCCTCCAGCCCCACCGACAAGCGCACCAGCCCTTCCGAGATGCCATGCTCGGCACGCTCCTGCTGGGTATAGCTGGAGTGGGTCATGCTCGCCGGGTGCTGGGCCAGCGACTCGGCATCGCCCAGGCTCACCGCGCGGCTGAACAGCTGCAGGGCGTTCATGAAGCGACGACCGGCCTCGATCCCGCCCTTGAGCTCGAAGGCGATCATGCCGCCCGGCAGGCGCATCTGCCGCTGGGCCAGCGCGTACTGCGCAAAGGACGGCAGCCCCGGGTAGTGCAGCAGCTCGACCTGTGATTGTTCGGCGAGGAACTCGGCCACCTGCTGAGCATTGGCGCAGTGACGGTCCATGCGCAGGGCCAGGGTCTTGAGGCCGCGCATCAGCAGCGCCGCGTCATGGGGCGACAGCACCGCGCCGGTCATGTCCTTGAGCCCTTCCAGGCGGATACGGTCGACCAGTGCCTTGCGCCCGACCACCAGCCCGGCGGTGATATCGCCATGCCCGGACAGGTACTTGGTGGCCGAATGCACCACCAGGTCCACGCCCAGTTCCAGCGGGCGTTGCAGGTAAGGCGTGCAGTAGGTGTTGTCGACCACGATGCTCAGGTCGTGGCCCCGGGCGGCATCGACCACCGCGGCAATGTCCACCAGCTGCATGTTGGGGTTGGCCGGGGTCTCGAAATAGATCATCCGCGTCTTCGAGGTGATCGCGGCCCGCAGTGCCGGGATGTCGTTGAGGTCGACATGGCGGATCTTCACGCCGAACTCGCCGATACCGTGGTGCAGGTAGGCGAAGGTGCAGCCGTACAGGGTACTGCCAACGATCAGCTCGTCACCCGGACGTAGCAGCGTCCATAGCGTGGCGGTGATGGCGCCCATCCCGGAGGCCAGCGCCAGCCCGGCCTCGCCCCCTTCCAGGGACGCCATGCGCTGCTCCAGCAGGGCCAGGGTCGGATTGGAAATTCGGCTATAGAAATGCCCCGGTTCCTCGCCCGCGAAGCAGGCGGCGCCGTACTCGACGGTGGGGAAGGCATAGGTGGCGGTCTGGTACACCGGCGGCACCAGGGCGCCGCCGTGGGACAGCGGGTCATAGCCATGGTGGATGGCCCGCGTGGAGAAACCGGTGTTTTTGTTGGAGTCGCGCATGGCAACAGCCTCTTGTGGTTTGTTATAAGCTTATGCCACCAAGCTGCCGCGCTTTTTCCAAACTTGCCCACGCAATTGCGCAAGTTTTGAAAGAAAAACAACAAAAATAGAATCAGGAGGGCAAGATATGCCTTCAGCTCTCGACCGTACCGACCGCGCCCTGCTCGCCGCCCTGCAGGACAACGCCCGCCTGACCGTTTCCGAACTCGCCGACCAGGTTGCCCTGACCACTTCGCCCTGCTGGCGCCGGGTCAAGCTGCTGGAGGACAACGGCTACATCACCGGCTACCAGGCCATTCTTTCGCCCAAGTCGCTGGGCTTCGGAGTGACCGCGTTCGTCAGCATCATGATGGACTCGCACACCAAGGAGATGGCCCTGGCGTTCGAGCAGCGGCTGATGGAAATTCCCGAGATCGTCGCCTGCCACAACATCTCCGGGCGCTATGATTTTTTGCTGGAGATCCTGGCGCGGGACCTGGAGTCGTTTGGCGAGTTCACCCGGGAGGTGCTGCAACGGTTGCCGGGGGTGAAGGAGATCTATTCGAGCTTTTCGTACAAGGCGGTGAAGGAACGGCGGGTGATTCCCGTTTCCGAGAAACATATCTAGCAATGCCAGGGGCTGCTGTGCAGCCCAACTCTCCCGAAGCAAACAAAAAACCCCGCCGAAGCGGGGTTTCTCAGATCACACGGTTACTCAGATCGCACCACGCTGACGCAGCACATCCAGCACCAGCTTCACACCTTCATCGACACTGACCGACTGGGTGTCGATCACCAGGTCCGCATCCAGCGGCACGTCGAACGGGAAGCTCTCGCCCGGAATGTTGTCGCCACCGGCCGCGTACAGCCCTTGCGGATCACGCTCACGGCACACCAGCGGCGACGCCTGCACATAGACGGTGACCAGACGCTCTTTGCCGATCAGCGCCCTGGCCTGCTCGCGGCCTTCGGCATCCGGGGCAACGAACGCTGCCAGGGTCAGCAGGCCGGCTTCGTTGAACTGGCGCGCCACATGGGCGGCGCGACGCCAGTTCTCCGTGCGGCCGGCGCGGTCCTGCGGCAGGCCCTTGTTCAGGTCGTGGCGCAGGTTCTGGCCATCGAGCACATAGACCGCGCGGCCCATGTCGAACAGCTTGCGCTCCACGGCATAGGCCAGGGTGCTCTTGCCGGCGCCGGACAGGCCGCTGAACAGCACGGTGGCCGGCTGCTGGCCGAAGCGCAGGGCGCGCTCCTCGGTGGACACATGGGCCAGCTTGCCGTGCTGGCCGGTGCTGCCGTGCGGCAGTACCGGCGGGGCGATGATCATGCCGGCACCGACCGTGCCGTTGGTCAGGCGATCGATGACGATGAACGCGCCGGTGGTGCGGTTGCTCTCGTAGCCGTCCAGGGCGATGGCGCTGTCCAGCGCGACCTTGACCCGGCCGATCTCGTTGAGCTGCAGCGCGCTGGCGGCGCCCTGCTCCAAAGTGTTCACATCGACCTTGTGGGTGATGCTGGCAATCGAGCCCGGCACGTAGCTGGTGGCGCGCTTGATGTCGTACTTCTTGCCCGGGAGCATTGGCTCCTCGGCCATCCACACCAGCATGGCATCGAACTGGTCGGTGACCGGCGGTACGTTATCGGCATGCACCAGCAGGTCGCCACGGGAGATGTCGATCTCGTCTTCCATGGTCAGGGTCACGGCCTGGCCGGGGCCGGCGTTCTCCAACTCGCCTTCATAGGTGACGATGGACTTGACCCGGCTGCTCTTGCCCGACGGCAGCACGACGATCTCGTCACCCTTGTGCACCACGCCACCGGCGATGGTACCGGCGAAGCCACGGAAGTTCAGGTTCGGACGGTTGACGTACTGCACCGGGAAACGCAGGTCGGTGACGTTGCGGTCGGCGGCGATCTCAACGGTCTCGAGGATCTCCATCAGCGCCGGGCCCGTGTACCAGGGCGAACGCTCGCTGCGGTTGACCACGTTGTCGCCCTTGAGCGCCGACATCGGCACGAAGTGCAGGCTGCTCGGCTTGAGGTTGATGCCCTCGGCGAACTTCAGGTAGTCGGCCTTGATCGACTCGAAGACCTGCTCGTCGAAGCCCTTGAGGTCCATCTTGTTGACCGCGACGACGATGTGCTTGATGCCCAGCAACGAGGCGATGTAGCTGTGTCGGCGGGTCTGGGTCTGCACGCCGTAGCGGGCATCGACCAGGATAATCGCCAGGTCGCAGGTGGACGCGCCAGTGGCCATGTTGCGGGTGTACTGCTCGTGGCCCGGGGTGTCGGCAATGATGAACTTGCGCTTGGCGGTGGAGAAGTAGCGGTAGGCGACATCGATGGTGATGCCCTGCTCGCGCTCGGCCTGCAGGCCGTCCACCAGCAGCGCCAGGTCGACTTCCTCACCGGTGGTGCCGGATTTTTTCGAGTCGCGGGTGATGGCCTCGAGGTGGTCCTCGTAGATCATCTTCGAGTCGTGCAGCAGGCGCCCGATCAGGGTGCTCTTGCCGTCGTCCACGTTGCCGCAGGTGAGGAAACGCAGCAGTTCTTTGCGCTCGTGCTGAGCCAGATAAGCGAGGATGTCTTCGCTGATCAAATCGGATTGGTGCGACATGGAGTAACCCTGAAAATTAGAAGTAGCCCTGACGTTTCTTGTCTTCCATGGAGCCTGCGCCATCGTGGTCGATGACCCGGCCCTGACGCTCGGAAGTACGCGTCAGAAGCATTTCCTGAATGATGTCGGTCAGCGTTTCGGCTTCGGACTCGACTGCCCCCGTCAACGGATAGCAGCCAAGGGTGCGGAAACGGACCTTCTTCTTGACGATGCGGGCTTTTTCCTCGTCGCTCAGGTGCTCGAGGATGCGCTCGTCGTCGATCATGATCAGGGTGCCGTTCTTCTCGATCACTTCACGCTCGGCGGCGAAGTACAGCGGCACGATCGGGATGCCTTCGAGGTAGATGTACTGCCAGATGTCCAACTCGGTCCAGTTCGACAGCGGGAACACGCGGATCGACTCACCCTTGTTGACCTTGCCGTTGTAGATGTTCCACAGCTCCGGGCGCTGGTTCTTCGGGTCCCAGCGGTGCTTGCTGTCACGGAACGAGTAGACGCGCTCCTTGGCCCGCGACTTCTCTTCGTCGCGGCGCGCGCCACCGAAGGCGGCGTCGAAACCATGCTTGTCCAGCGCCTGCTTCAGGCCCTGGGTCTTCATGATGTCGGTGTGCTTGGAGCTGCCATGGGTGAACGGGTTGATGCCCTGCGCCACACCCTCGGGGTTGACGTGGGTGATCAGCTCCAGGCCCATCTCTTCGACCATCTTGTCGCGGAAGCGGTACATCTCCTGGAACTTCCACTGGGTGTCGACGTGCATCACCGGGAACGGCAGCTTGCCCGGGAAGAACGCCTTGCGCGCCAGGTGCAGCATGACCGCGGAATCCTTGCCGATCGAGTACAGCATCACCGGGTTGTCGAACTCGGCGGCCACCTCGCGGATGATGTGGATGCTCTCCGCCTCCAGCTGTTTCAAGTGCGTCAGATTGTCGACCATGGCTACTCACGAAAAACGATCTTATGGACGGCCTGCGGGCCGTGTTCGAGCGAGCCACTTTATCACAGCACCTGATTCTATTTAGGAGGCTGCCTAGATCGAAACAATCTAACGATATGACTGGGGGTTTGGGCCATGCGAGGTCCCTGTGGAGCGGCCTTGTGTCGCGAAAGGGCTGCGTAGCAGACCCAGAATTTTTGCGTTGGCGCATAAATCTTGGGGCCGCTTTGCGGCCCTTTCGCGACACAAGGCCGCTCCCACAGGAAACCGCATTCTTGCTGCTGGCCGTCAGATCGGATTCGGGCAATCGATGAACAGGTGCTCGACCGCGAACCGTCGCGCCAGGTAATCCCCCAACGCCTGCACGCCATAGCGCTCGGTGGCGTGATGGCCGGCGGCGATGAAGCTCACGCCGTTCTCGCGGGCACTGTGGAACGTCTGCTCGGACGCCTCGCCACTGATGAACAAGTCGACCCCGGCGGCGATGGCGGTGTCGATGTAGCCTTGCCCGCCGCCGGTGCACCAGCCGACCCGGCGGATCATCTGCTCACCCTCGACGACCAACGGCTCACGCCCCAGCGCCTCGCGCACCCGACGGGCGAAGTCCCGCGCCGACACCGGTTCCGCCAGCGACCCGACCAGGCCGACCACCTTGGGATTGTTCGGGTCCAGAGGGCCTTCGACGGTAATGTCGAGCTGGCGCGCCAGCTGCACGTTGTTGCCCACTTCCGGGTGCACGTCCAGCGGCAGGTGGAAGGCCAGCAGGCTGATATCGTGCTTGAGCAGGGTCTTCAGGCGCCGCTGCTTGATCCCGGTGATGCACGGGTTCTCGCCCTTCCAGAAGTAGCCATGGTGTACCAGCACCAGGTCTGCCTCGGCCTCGACCGCCGCGTCCAACAGCGCCTGGCTGGCGGTGACGCCGCTGACGATACGGCTGACCTGGGGGCGACCCTCGACCTGCAGGCCATTGGGGCAGTAGTCCTGGATCTTCGCGCTGCCCAGGTAGCGCTCGGCTTCCTCGACCAGTGTATTGAGGGCGACGGCCATGAAAAATCTCCTCGAATTCGGCGTTGCGACAGGGCGCGAGGCCCTATAATGGCCGCCATTATGGGCCGTCGCCGGTTTCGGGGGAACCGGCGACAATCGCCTGGGGATTCCGGCCATCGCTGATCGTTGTGTTCACGTGTATGATCGCGCGCGCTCGCCCCGGGCCGAACTGACATGGCCCCCGCCCTACTCCCAGGATTCATTCATGTTCAAGGCTCTGCGTTACTTCGGCTGGCCCCTGCTCACCGGTGTGCTGATCGCCATACTGATCATCCAGCGCTTCCCGCAATGGGTCGGCCTGCCCAGCCAGGACGTCAACCTGCAGCAGGCCCCGCAAACCACGAAAATCATGCAGGGTCCGGTGTCCTACGCCGATGCCGTGACCCTGGCCGCGCCGGCGGTGGTCAACCTGTACACCACCAAGGTGGTGAACAAGAGCGCCCACCCGCTGTTCGAAGACCCGCAATTCCGCCGGTTCTTCGGCGACAACCTGCCCAAGCAGCGGCGCTGGGAGTCGAGCCTGGGCTCGGCGGTGATCATGAGCCCGGAAGGCTACCTGCTGACCAACAACCATGTCACCAGCGGTGCCGACCAGATCGTGGTGGCCCTCAAGGACGGCCGCGAGACCCTCGCCCGGGTGATTGGCAGCGATCCGGAAACCGACCTGGCGGTGCTCAAGATCGACCTCAACAGCCTGCCGGCGATCACCATCGGCCGCTCCGACAATATCCACATCGGTGACGTGACCCTGGCCATCGGCAACCCGTTCGGCGTCGGCCAGACCGTGACCATGGGTATCATCAGCGCCACCGGCCGCAACCAGCTGGGCCTGAACAACTACGAAGACTTCATCCAGACTGACGCTGCGATCAACCCGGGCAACTCCGGCGGCGCGCTGGTGGATGCCAACGGCAACCTGGTGGGTATCAACACGGCGATCTTCTCCAAGTCCGGCGGATCCCAGGGCATAGGCTTCGCCATTCCGGTCAAGCTGGCACTGGAGGTGATGAAGTCGATCGTCGAGCACGGCCAGGTGATCCGTGGCTGGCTGGGCATCGAAGTGCAGCCGCTGAGCCAGGAGCTGGCTGAGTCGTTCGGCATGCAGGGCCGCCCGGGCATTGTCGTGGCAGGTATCTTCCGCGATGGCCCGGCGGCGCGCGCGGGGCTGCAACTGGGTGACGTGATCTTGAGCATCAACGGCGAACCGGCCGGTGACGGGCGCAAGTCGATGAACCAGGTGGCAAGGATCAAGCCCAACGAGAAGATCACCATCGAGGTGGTGCGCAATGGGCAGCAGCTCAAGCTGGTCGCCGAAGTGGGACTGCGGCCGCCGCCGGCGCCGGTGGCCCCGAAGGAAGAGAAGTAAACCAACACATGCGCGATCCCTGGAGCGGCCTTGCGTCGCGATGGGGCGCGTAGCGGCCCCGGGGACATGTGCTGCGAAGCTGAAAACCTGGGGCCGCTTACGCGCCCCATCGCGACGCAAGGCCGCTCACAGGGACCGCGTCAGCCGCCCCGTGGGGCGGCCCCGATTGCATCAATGCAGGATCTGGCTCAGGAACAGCTTGGTCCGATCACTGCGCGGCCGGTCGAAGAAGTCATCCGGCGCCGCCTGCTCGACGATCTCCCCCTTGTCCATGAAGATCACCCGGTTCGCCACGGTGCGGGCAAAGCCCATTTCGTGGGTCACGCAGAGCATGGTCATGCCGTCTTCGGCCAGGCTGACCATGGTGTCGAGCACCTCCTTGACCATCTCCGGGTCCAGCGCCGAGGTCGGCTCGTCGAACAGCATGATCTTCGGCTTCATGCACAGCGCCCGGGCAATCGCCACCCGCTGCTGCTGACCACCGGACAACTGCCCCGGGTACTTGTGCGCCTGCTCCGGAATGCGCACGCGCTCGAGGAAGTGCATGGCGATTTCCTCGGCCTTGCGCCGCGGCATCTTGCGCACCCACATCGGCGCCAGGGTGCAGTTCTCCAGGATGGTCAGGTGCGGGAACAGGTTGAAGTGCTGGAACACCATGCCCACCTCGCGGCGGATCGCCTCGATCTGCTTGAGGTCGTTGGTCAGCTCCACGCCGTCGACGACGATGCGCCCCTGCTGGTGCTCCTCCAGGCGGTTGAGGCAACGGATGGTGGTCGACTTGCCCGAGCCGGACGGCCCGCACAGCACGATGCGCTCGCCCTGGCGCACGTTCAGGTTGATGTCCTTGAGCACATGGAACTGGCCGTACCACTTGTTCACGCCTTGCATCTGGATGATGCCTTCGGGGCCGGCAGGCTGCTTGATCGCTTCACTCATTTCGAAACTCCTAACGCTTGTGGCCAGTGTCCAGCTTGCGCTCCAGGTGCATGGAGTAGCGGGACATACCGAAACAGAAAATCCAGAACACCAGGGCGGCGAACACGTAGCCCTCGGTGGCCATGCCCAGCCAGGCCGGATCAGCCGCCGCCTGCTTGACGCTGTTGAGCAGGTCGAACAGGCCGATGATGATCACCAGGCTGGTGTCCTTGAACAGGGCGATGAAGGTGTTGACGATGCCGGGGATCACCAGCTTGAGCGCCTGGGGCAGGATCACCAGTCCCATCGCCCGCCAGTAGCCCAGGCCCATGGCCGCGGCGGCCTCGTACTGGCCCTTGGGGATAGCCTGCAGCCCGCCACGCACTACCTCGGCGATGTACGCCGACTGGAACAGGATCACGCCGATCATCGCCCGCAGCAGCTTGTCGAAGCTCATGCCCTCGGGCAGGAACAGCGGCAGCATCACCGACGACATGAACAGCACGGTGATCAGCGGCACGCCACGCCAGAACTCGATGAAGGTCACGCAGACCACCTTCACCGCCGGCATGTTCGAGCGCCGCCCCAGCGCCAGCAGGATACCCAGCGGCAAGGCGCCGACGATACCGACCGTGGCGATCACCAGGGTCAGCATCAGGCCGCCCCATTGGCTGGTGGGCACCGTGTCCAGGCCCAGCGCGCCGCCGTGCAACAGGAGGTAGGCGAGGATCGGGTACAGCACCAGGAAGCCCAGGCCGTACACCGCCTTGCGCGGGAAGCGCTTGATGAACAAGGGCGCTGCACCGAGCACGGCGAGCCACACGGTCAGGTCGACGCGCCAGCGCAGTTCCGCCGGGTAGTAGCCGTACATGAACTGGCCGAAGCGCTGCTGGATGAACACCCAGCAGGCGCCTTCCTTGGTGCAGTCGGCGCGGGTGGTACCGACCCAGTTGGCGTCGATGAACGCCCACTGCACCAGCGGTGGCACGATCAGCCAGACCAGGTACAGGGCGAACAATGTCAGCAGGGTGTTGAGCCAGCTGGAGAACAGGTTGGACCGCATCCAGGCGAGCACGCCAACGGTCTTCACCGGTGGCGGCATGTCGGGTTTGAAAACATGGGCTGTCACGGATGTACCCTCACCGTTCGATCAGCGCAATGCGCTTGTTGTACCAGTTCATCAACAGCGAAATGCTGATGCTGATGGCGAGATAGACGCTCATGGTGATGGCGATCACCTCGATGGCCTGGCCGGTCTGGTTGAGCACGGTACCGGCGAACAGCGAGACCATCTCCGGGTAGCCGATACCGGCGGCCAGCGACGAGTTCTTCGCCAGGTTCAGGTACTGGCTGGTCAGCGGCGGAATGATCACCCGCAACGCCTGGGGAATGATCACCTTGCGCAGCGTCGGGCCTTCGCGCAGGCCCAGCGAGCGGGCCGCCTCGGTCTGGCCATGGCTGACCGAACGGATGCCGGAGCGCACAATCTCGGCGATGAACGCCGCGGTGTAGATAGTCAGCGCCAAGGTCAGCGCCAGCAGCTCGGGGATCAGCACCCAGCCACCGACGAAGTTGAAGCCCTTGAGCTGCGGCATTTCCCAGTGCACCGGGCTGCCGAACAGCAGCGCGCACACGCCGGGGATGCCGATGAACAGCAGCAGGCCGACCCAGAACTTATGGAACGGCTCGCCAGTTTCATCGAAACGCTTGTTGGCAAAGCGCACCATCACCACGATGGCGACGATCGCCAGCGCCAGCGCGATGGCGAACGGCCAGAAACCCTCGGCCATCGAGGCGCCGGGCATGTTCAGGCCGCGGTTGCTGATGAAGAAGGTGTCGTCGATGTTGATGCTGCCCCGTGGCCCCGGCAGGGTCAGGAACACGGCGAAGTACCAGAACAGGATCTGCAGCAGCGGCGGAATATTGCGGAAGGTCTCCACGTACACCGTCGCCAGCTTGTTGATCATCCAGTTCGGCGACAGACGCGCCACGCCGATGATGAAGCCCAGCAGTGTCGCCAGGATGATGCCGATGAAGGTCACCAGCAGGGTGTTGAGCAGGCCGATGACGAACACCCGGGCGTAGCTGTCCGATTCCACGTAGGGGATCAGGTGCTGGGCGATGCCGAAGCCGGCGCTGCGCTCGAGGAAATCGAAGCCCGAGGTGATGCCCCGGTGCTGCAGGTTGGTCTGCGTATTGTGGAAAAGGTACCAGCCCAGGCCCACCACGAAGACCACCGTGAGGATCTGGAACAGCCACGCGCGCACACGTGGATCACTAAGGGAAAACCCTTTCCGTGCGCCGATTTGATTTTGCATGAAGTGCCCCGAAAAGAAGGGATTCGAACGACCCGCGGCGGCAGGATGCCGCCGCGGGGTGCAACCATCAGCGCACCGGTGGCGCGTACTGGATGCCGCCGTTGTTCCACAGGGCGTTCATGCCACGGTCGATCTTCAGGTCGGTGCTCTGGCCCAGGTTCTTCTCGAACACTTCGCCATAGTTGCCGACTTGCTTGACGATCTGCACTACCCAGTCCCTGGGCAGCTTGAGGTCCTTGCCGTACTCGCCATCGGCCCCCAGCAGGCGGGCGACGTCAGGGTTCTTGGTGGACTTGGCCTCGGCCTCGACGTTCTTCGAGGTAATGCCGGCCTCTTCGGCGTTAAGCATGGCGAACAGGGTCCACTTGACGATGCTGAACCATTCCTCGTCACCCTTGCGTACCACCGGGCCGAGCGGCTCCTTGGAGATGGTTTCCGGCAGCACCACGTACTCGGTCGGCGCGGCCAGCTTGGAGCGCTGGGCGAACAGCTGCGACTTGTCCGAGGTCAGCACGTCGCAACGGCCGGATTCCAGCGACTTGGCGCTTTCGTCGGAGGTGTCGAAGGTGATTGGGGTGTACTTCAGGCCATTGGCGCGGAAGTAGTCGGAAACGTTCAGCTCGGTGGTGGTACCGGCCTGGATGCAGATGGTCGCGCCGTCGAGCTCCTTGGCGCTGGAGACACCGAGCTTCTTGTTGGCGAGGAAGCCGACGCCGTCGTAGTAGGTGACGCCGGCGAACACCAGGCCCATGCCGGCATCGCGCGAGCTGGTCCAGGTGGTGTTGCGCGACAGCACGTCGACTTCGCCGGACTGCAGCGCGGTGAAGCGCTCCTTGGCGTTGAGCTGGCTGAACTTGACCTTGGTCGCGTCACCAAAGACCGCGGCGGCCACGGCGCGGCATACATCGGCGTCGATGCCGACGATCTTGCCTTGCGCGTCTGGTACGGAGAAGCCTGGAAGACCATCGCTCACGCCACACTGGACGAAGCCCTTCTTCTTCACCGCGTCGAGGGTGGCGCCGGCCTGGGCGAAGCTGGTAGCGCCCAGCGCGGCGGCGGCGGTCAGGACTGCCAGGGTGGTTTTCAACATCTTCATCAACAACCTCCAAATCGCTCTTGTTGTATGAGCCGGAATTGCACCGCACCCTTATGAGGCGCATCCGACCCTTGTTGGCTTGTTTTTGGGTCAATTGGCGCAATGGGCTGTTCTGTGACAGCCTTCGATCCACACGAGGGGTGTTACCGCGATCGGTCCACCTCTTCGCATGGCAAGGACATAGCAAAGGGCGTACCACAGTCGAAGGCTTAAGCGATTAAGCGGTAGTCAAGTAGTAAAAGTTGTAGAGTTGCGACATCTTTTTCTGGCATTAACCTCCAATGCCTTCTTTTTACGCACTACATAAGTTCGCAAGCACTCTTTTGGAGCAGTCATGACCAACCCGCTGATCCTCGAACCTCAGAAAACCGCCGACGCCTGTGTGATCTGGTTGCACGGCCTGGGGGCCGACCGTTACGACTTCCTACCTGTGGCGGAATTTCTCCAGGAACGCCTGTTGAGCACCCGCTTCATCATGCCCCAGGCCCCCACCCGCCCGGTGACCATCAACGGTGGCTACGAGATGCCCAGCTGGTACGACATCAAGGCCATGACCCCGGCGCGGGCCATCGACGAAACGCAGTTGGAAGAATCGGCCGATCAGGTCATTGCCCTGATCAAGGCGGAACAGGCCAAGGGCATCAACCTGTCGCGCATCTTCCTCGCCGGTTTCTCCCAGGGCGGCGCGGTGGTACTGCACACCGCCTATATAAAGTGGCAGGAAGCCCTGGGCGGGGTGATCGCCCTGTCCACCTACGCACCGACCTTCACCGACGCCCTGCAACTGAGCGCCTGCCAGCAGCGCACCCCGGCGCTGTGCCTGCACGGGGTGCACGACCCGGTGGTGATCCCCTCGATGGGCCGTACCGCCTTCGAGTACCTCGATACCTGGGGCGTCGCCGCCCGCTGGTACGAGTACCCGATGGAGCACGAAGTGGTGGTCGAGGAGCTCAACGACATTCACGAATGGCTGAGCCGTCAGTTGCAGTAGCCCTGTAGCCCGCCATGCATTGCACTACGCCGCGCCCGATTCTTGCATTACACTGCCCGGCGTACATTCCTTAACCAGTTGACGAGACGACCGTGCTCAAGGCACTCAAGAAAATATTCGCCAAGGGAGACGCCGCGCCGCAGGCCGCCGAGCCCGTCGCCGTGACCCCGGCCGCGCCGGCCGCGCAACCGCCTGTCGAAAAGGCGCCAGCACGCCAGCACGCCAAGCCCAGGGCCGCGGCAAAACCACAGGCCGCCCCCCAACCCGGCAACCAGGCGCGCGCCGAACAGCCCGCCCGGGACAAGCCGCGCCGCGAACGCAAGCCCAAGCCCCAGGCCAGCCTGTGGAAGCCCGAGGATTTCGTGGTCGAGCCGCAGGAAGGCAAGACCCGCTTCCACGACTTCAAGCTCTCCAACGAGCTGATGCACGCCATCCACGACCTTGGCTTCCCCTACTGCACACCGATCCAGGCCCAGGTCCTGGGCCACACCCTGCGTGGCCAGGATGCCATTGGCCGGGCCCAGACCGGCACCGGCAAGACTGCCGCGTTTCTGATCTCGATCATCTCGCAGCTGCAGCAGGTGCCACCGCCCAAGGAGCGCTACATGGGCGAGCCGCGGGCGCTGATCATCGCCCCGACCCGCGAGCTGGTGGTGCAGATCGCCAAGGACGCCCAGGCCCTGACCAAGTACAGTGGCCTGAACGTGATGAGCTTCGTCGGCGGCATGGACTTCGACAAGCAACTGAAATCGCTGGAAGCCCGCCACTGCGACATCCTGGTGGCCACCCCCGGCCGCCTGCTGGACTTCAACCAGCGCGGCGAGGTGCATCTGGACATGGTCGAGGTGCTGGTGCTGGATGAGGCCGACCGCATGCTCGACATGGGCTTCATCCCCCAGGTCCGCCAGATCATCCGCCAGACCCCACCGAAGAGCGAACGCCAGACCCTGCTGTTCTCCGCCACCTTCACCGACGACGTGATGAACCTGGCCAAGCAGTGGACCACCAACCCGGCCATCGTCGAGATCGAGCCGGAGAACGTGGCCAGTGAGACCGTCGAGCAGCACGTCTATGCCGTGGCTGGCAGCGACAAGTACAAGCTGCTGTACAACCTGGTCACGCAGAACAAGTGGGAACGGGTGATGGTGTTCGCCAACCGCAAGGACGAGGTGCGGCGCATCGAGGAAAAACTGGTGCGCGACGGCATCAACGCCGCCCAGCTGTCGGGCGACGTGCCGCAGCACAAGCGCATCCGTACCCTGGAGAACTTCCGCGAGGGGCGCATCAGCGTGCTGGTGGCCACCGACGTGGCCGGCCGCGGCATCCATATCGACGGCATCAGCCACGTGATCAACTTCACCCTGCCGGAAGATCCGGATGACTACGTGCACCGTATCGGTCGTACGGGTCGTGCGGGCAGCAGCGGGGTATCGATCAGCTTTGCCGGTGAGGACGATTCGTACCAGTTGCCGGCGATCGAGACGCTGCTGGGGCGCAAGATCAAGTGCGAGATGCCGCCGGACGAGCTGTTGAAGCCGGTGCCACGCAAGCATCACTGATCTTCAAGGCCACTCACCTCCCTGTAGGAGCGGCCTTGTGTCGCGAAAGGGCTGCAAAGCGGCCCCTGCAATATCTGCATCAATGCTCAGATCCGGGGGCCGCGAGGCGGCCCTTTCGCGACACAAGGCCGCTCCCACAAAAGCGATCTGAGCCTGGATTTACCAGCGCCCCGCCGCATCCTGGTCGCTCTGCTTCCCTGCCACCCAGCGCGGCCCCTCCTGGGTGTTCTCCTTCTTCCAGAACGGCGCCCGGGTCTTCAGGTAATCCATGATGAAGTTGCAGGCATCGAACGCTGCCTGCCGGTGCGCGCTGGCCACACCGACGAAGACGATCGGCTCGCCCGGCTCCAGGGCGCCGATGCGGTGCAGCACCTCGACCTTGAGCAACGGCCAGCGCTGCTCGGCCTCGACCACGATCTTGGCCAGGGCCTTCTCGGTCATCCCCGGGTAGTGCTCGAGGAACATCCCGGCCACGTCCAGGCCATCGTTGAAGTCGCGCACGTAGCCGACGAAACCGACCACCGCGCCCACGCCGACATTGGCGGCGTGCATGGCGTTGACCTCGGTGCCCGGGTCGAAGGCCGCCTGCTGAACACGTACGGCCACGGTCAACCTCCGGTCACGGGTGGGAAGAACGCGATTTCGTCACCCTCGTCCAATGGCTCATCGAGCCGGCACAGCTCTTCGTTGCGGGCGCACATCAGGTTCTGCTCGGCCAGCACCGCGTAGTGCCCGCCCTTGCCCACCAGGGTCTGGCGCACATCGTCCAGCACCTTGAAGTCGCCTTCCAGGCGCTCGGCGTCGACGCCCAGCAACTCACGGTAGCGGGCGAAATACATGACCTTGACCTTCATCACCCCTCCACCTTGTAGTGGCCGCTCTTGCCGCCGGTCTTCTCCAACAGGCGCACCTGCTCGATGACCATGCCCTTGTCCACCGCCTTGCACATATCGTAGATCGTCAGCGCGGCGACGCTGGCGGCGGTCAGGGCTTCCATCTCGACGCCGGTCTGCCCGGCCAGCTTGCAGCGGGCGACGATATGCACCACGTTCTCGCCTTCGGCGGCCAGCTCGACCTTGACGCCGGTGAGCATCAGCGGATGGCACAGCGGGATCAGGTCGCTGGTCTTCTTCGCCGCCTGGATGCCGGCGATGCGCGCCACGGCGAACACATCGCCCTTGGGGTGTTGGCCATCGACGATCATGCGCAGGGTGTCCGGCAACATGCGCACCCGTGCCTCGGCAATCGCCTCGCGGGCGGTCACGGCCTTTTCAGTGACGTCGACCATGTTGGCGCGCCCCTGGGAATCAAGATGAGTCAGCACTGCTCTGCTCCTGGGAAGGGAATGCAGAGTGTAAACCCGTAGGTCAGGTTTGCGCAGAGGGTGTATCGACGCACCGGCCTGTTCGCCGGCAATACCGACGAACAGGCTGTGCGCTGACGTTTACAGATGCGACTCGGCGTACTCGGCCAGCACCGAGCGCGGCACGCCCTGCAGGGTGATGTGAACGCCGTGGGGGAAGTCCTTGAAGCGTTCGGTCAGGTAGGTCAGCCCGGAGCTGGTGGCCGACAGGTACGGCGTGTCGATCTGCGCCAGGTTGCCCAGGCAGACCACCTTGGACCCGCTCCCCGCGCGGGTGATGATGGTCTTGATCTGGTGCGGCGTAAGGTTCTGGCACTCGTCGATGAGGATCAGGCTCTGCTGGAAGCTGCGACCGCGGATGTAGTTCAGCGACTTGAACTGCAACGGCACCCGCTCGAGGATGTACTCGACGCTGCCGTGGGTGCTCTCGTCGTCCATGTGCAGCGCTTCGAGGTTGTCGGTGATGGCGCCCAGCCAGGGCTCCATCTTCTCCGCCTCGGTGCCCGGCAGGAAGCCGATCTCCTGGTCCAGCCCCTGCACGCTGCGGGTGGCGATGATGCGCCGGTAGCGCTTGCTGACCATGGTCTGCTCGATGGCCGCGGCCAGCGCCAGGATGGTCTTGCCGGAACCGGCGGCGCCGGTCAGGTTGACCAGGTGGATATCCGGGTCGAGCAGGGCGAACAGCGCCAGGCTCTGGTGGATGTCCCGTGGCTTGAGGCCCCAGGCTTCCTGGTGCAGCAGCGGCTCCTGATGCAGGTCGAGCAGCAACAGTTCGCTGTCGCGGATGCCCTTGATCCAGCCGACAAAGCCCTGCTCATCGATGATGAACTCGTTGATGTGTACCGCCGGCAGGTTGTCGATCAGTTGCACCCGGTGCCAGGTACGGCCGCGTTCCTGGCGGGTGTCGACCTTGCTCACACGGTCCCAGAACGACCCCGTGACCGAGTGGTAGCCCTTGGACAGCAAGGACACGTCGTCGACCAGTTGGTCGGTGCTGTAGTCCTCGGCGGCGATCCCGCAGGCACGCGCCTTCAAGCGCATGTTGATGTCCTTGGTCACCAGCACCACGTCGAGGTCCTTACGCTTGGCGCGCAGGTCCAGCAGTTGGTTGATGATGATGTTGTCGGCGAGGTTTTCGGGGAGCAGGCGGTTCGGCTCGTTGCGCGTGCTCATGAGGATGGACAGGAAGCCCTTGGGCCCGCTCTTGCCGCGCTGGATCGGCACGCCTTGCTCGACATCGCTGGGCGAGGCGTCGCCCAAGGTCTGGTCGATCAGGCGGATGGCCTGGCGACATTCGGCGGCGATGGTGTGTTTGCCGGTCTTGAGCTTGTCGAGTTCCTCCAGCACCGTCATCGGTATGGCGACGTGGTGCTCCTCGAAGTTGAGCAGGGCGTTGGGGTCGTGAATCAGGACGTTGGTATCGAGCACATACAGGATTGGCTGGTTGGAGGAAGGGTTGCGTCCTTGGTCATCCATACTCGTTCACCTTATGTGAAAGCCACACGGCGCGAACGGCTGCGCCGCAGAGTGACTGCCGTTCTTCCCGTATCCGCGTCGTTACGGGCGGGAAGCTCACCTGGCAAAAGGGGCGTGGATGACGCCACCTGTGCTGCAGGGTTCGGCTGTCTGGTTCCTTGATACCGCAAAAACCATGACCGAAAAAAGTCTTTTTACGCTCCGGTGAAGTTTATTTTTCGGATTGACGAACAGGGCTTGGCGTGGGGCCTGAGCGGGACTACAGTCAAGGATCAGGTACCGCTTCAAGCCCGTTCAGGCGCGCACGAAACGCTGGCGCAGCACATCGCTCAGGGCGTCCACCAGCAGCACCAGCAACAGCATGGCAATGATCACCGTGCTGGCCTGGGCCTCCTGGAACAGGCTCAGGGTCGCGTAGAGCATCTGCCCCAGACCGCCTGCCCCCACGAACCCCAGCACGCTGGCCATGCGGATGTTGTTCTCCCAGCGATACAGGCTGTACGCCAGCAGTTGCGGCCACAAGTTGGGCAGCGTGCCGAAACAGAACGCCGCCAGCTGGCTGCCGCCCTGCAGTCGGATCGCCGCCGCCGGCTCCGGCGGTGCATTCTCCAGTGCCTCGGCGAACAGCCGCCCCAGCACCCCGGCGGTGTGCAGCGCCAGCGCCAGGGTGCCGGCATTCGGCCCCAGGCCCGCCGCCAGCACGGTCAGCGCCGCCCAGACCAGCTCCGGAATCGCCCGCAACGCATTGAGCAGCAGGCGCGCCGCGCCCTGCAACGGCCAACCGAAGCGGCCGGCGGCCGGCAGCGCCAGCAATAGACCCAGCAGCATCGCTGAGAGCGTCCCCATCCCGGACATGGCCAGCGTTTCCAGGGCGCCCTGCCCCACCGCCCGCAGGTGCGTCAGGGAAAGGTCCGGGAGCAGGAAGCGCGCCGCGTAGTCGCCCATCTGCGCCGGTCCGCCGCTGCCGACGAGCGCTGCCAGGTCCAGCTCCAGGTAGGCGAACGACGCCAGCACCGCCGCCAGGATCGCGACGATCACCAGCCCATTGATCACCCGCCTCATGCGAGCCTCCCGCGCAGGAAGCGGCTGAGCAGGTCGGCCAGCACCACCAGCAACAGGAAGGTCAGCAGCATGCTCGCCACCTCGGCCCCGGCGAACATGCGCATCGACAAGTCGATCTGCTGGCCCAGGCCACCAGCGCCGACGAAGCCCATCACCACCGAGGCGCGCACCGCGCATTCCCAGCGGTACACGGTATAGGACACCACCTCGCTCGCGGCCTCGGGCAGGGTGCCGTAGAAAAACGCCGACAGGCGGCTGCTGCCGGCCTGGAGCAAGGCATGGGCCGGACGCTGGTCCACCGACTCGAAGATTTCCGCGTAGACCTTACCGAGCATGCCGCTGTAGGTAATGGCGATGGCCAGCACCCCGGCGGTCGGGCCCAGGCCCACGGCACGGACGAACAGCAGTGCCCAGACGATCTCGGGCACACTGCGCAGGAAGATCAGCACGCCACGCACCGGCAGGCGCGCAGCGCGTGACCATGGTCCCAGACGTCCACCATTGGAAGCTGCCCGCAGCGACAGCGCCCGGCTGGCCAGCAGGCTGGCCGGCACCGCCAGCAGCAGCGCCAGGGTCATGCCCGCCGTGGCCACGGCCAGGGTCTGCACCGTGGCGCTGAGCAGCAGATGCAGAAAGCCGGCGTCGTGGGCCGGGGGCCAGAATGCGCTGACGAAGCTGGCCATCTGCTGACGGTTCTCGGCCAGCAACAGCACGCCGGGGTCGAGTTCGCTCAAGCGCAGGCCTGGCCAGAGCAGCGCCAGGCACAACAGGGTCAACAGCAAACGAGGGATGGCAGCAGGATCGCGCTGGTCAGTGCTCAGCATCGCGGGATCTGCACCTGCAGGCTCGCCGTCGCGGCAACAGGCGAGGCCAGTTGCTCGTTGGCGTACAAGGCATCGAGCATCGCTTCGCTGACCGCTTCTGCCGGGCAGTCGAACGCTACCTGCCCGGCACGAATGCCGACAATGCGCGGAAAATGCGCCAAGGCGAGCTCCACCGCGTGCAGGCTGGCGACCAGGGTCACGCCATGGGCCTGGGCATGGCGATTGAGCAGCGCCAGGCTATGGTCGGCCAGCACCGGGTCCATGGCCGAAACCGGTTCATCGGTCAGCAGCACTTCAGGTCGCTGGTACAAGGCACGGGCAATGCCGACCCGCTGCAACTGGCCACCGGACAACTGCCCGCACTGGGCGAACAGTTTGTCGGCCATGCCCAGCTCGGCCAGCGCCGCACGGGCACCGGGTACATCGCCGGGGTGGATCAGGTTGAGCAGCCCGCGCAACGTGCCCCACTGCCCCAGGCGCCCCGCCAACACGGCGGTGACCACCCGCTGGCGCAGCGGCAGGGGCGGCGCCTGGTGTACCAGGCCAACCCGTGCGCGCAAGCGCTGGCGGGCCCGGGCAGACAATGCCCAGGGCTGCTCGCCCAACAACTCCAGCCGCCCGCCACTGGGCGGCACGGCGGTGCCCATCAGGTGCAGCAGGCTGGATTTGCCGGCCCCGGACGGACCGATGATCGCCACCCGCTCGCCCTGGCCGATCAGCAGGTCCACCGCGCTCAAGGCCTGGACCTGACCATGGCGCACACTGGCGCCCTGAACACGGATACTCACTTGAGCAGACCGGCCTCACGCGCGGCTTGCTCGGTGCCCGCGTAGTTCTCAGGCTTGGTCTCGATGAAGCGGCTGGCGGCCTGCAGGTCGAGGATCGCCTTGTCCGCAGGCTTGGCCGGGTCCAGGGCGAGGAAGGCCTGCTTGATCTTTTCTTTCAGTGCCGGGTCCATGTTGCCGCGCACGGTCCAGTTGTAGTCGAAGTACTCCGGCGTGGTGGCGAACACCTTTACCTTGCTGGTGTCGACCTTGCCGGCTGCGACCAGCTTGTCCCAGACGCTGGCGTTGAGCACGCCGGCATCGGCCTTGCCGGCCTGGACCCAGGCGGCGGTGGCATCGTGGGCGCCGGAATAGGCAACGCGGCTGAAGTACTCCTCGGGCTTGATGTTGTCGTTCTTGAGCATGAAGTAACGCGGCATCAGGCTGCCCGAGGTGGACGAAATCGAACCGAAGGCGAAGGTCTTGCCCTTGAGTTCCTTAAGGCTTTTCACGTCCGGGTTGGCGGTGATGAACTTGCTGGTGAACTTGGCATCCTGCTCACGCTGCACCAGCGGCGTGGCCTTGGGGTCCTTCAGGTGCACCTGGACGAAGGTGAAGCCCCCCAGCCAGGCCAGGTCCAGGCGATCGCTGGCCAGCGACTCGACCACAGCCGGGTAGTCGGCCACCGGCACGAACTGCACCTTCATGCCCAGCTGCTGCTCGAGGTACTCGCCCAGTGGCTTGAACTTGCGCAGCAGTTCGGTTGGCGCCTCGTCGGGGATGGCGCTGACGCGCAGCACATCGGCGGCCTGGGCGAACACCGCGCAGCAGGACAGCGCGAGGCCGGCAAACAGTGCCAGGGGACGTTTGAGCATGGGGATTCTCCGGTTCGATCGCGGGGTATGAGTCGGTGTTGCATCGCGGGAAGTATAAGAGCCGCAGGCACAAAGGCCAGCTTTGCTACAATCGCGCATCACGAAAAGTCGAGGTGCACATGAGCGAGCCGATTCGTCTGACACAGTACAGCCACGGCGCTGGCTGTGGCTGCAAGATTTCTCCCAAGGTCCTGGATGTGATCCTCGCCGAGAGCGGCACGCAGGCCCTCGACCCGAAACTCTGGGTCGGCAACGCCTCGCGCGACGACGCCGCCGTCTACGCCCTGGATGACGAGCGCGGCGTGGTCTCGACCACCGACTTCTTCATGCCCATCGTCGACGACCCGTACGACTTCGGCCGCATCGCCGCCACCAACGCCATCAGCGACATCTACGCCATGGGCGGCGACCCGCTGATGGCCATCGCCATCCTCGGCTGGCCGGTCAACGTGCTGCCGCCGGAGGTCGCCCGCGAGGTGATCCGCGGCGGCCGCGCCGTGTGCGCCGAAGCCGGCATCCCGCTGGCCGGCGGCCATTCCATCGACGCCCCCGAGCCGATCTTCGGCCTGGCCGTGACCGGCGTGGTGAGCAAGCGCCACCTCAAGCGCAACGACACCGCCAGCGTCGGCTGCCGCCTGTACCTGACCAAGCCACTGGGCATCGGCATTCTCACCACCGCCGAGAAGAAGGCCAAGCTGCGCGAACAGGACCAGGGCCTGGCCCGTGACTGGATGTGCACCCTCAACACCCCGGGCAGCCGCTTCGGCAAGCTCGACGGCGTACAGGCGATGACCGACGTCACCGGTTTCGGCCTGCTCGGCCACCTGGTCGAAGTCGCCGAGGGCAGCGGCCTCACCGCCCGCCTGCAGTACGCCGCGGTGCCGCGCCTGCCCAGCGTCGAGCATTACCTGGCCGAGGGCTGCATCCCCGGCGGCACCCTGCGCAACTTCGACAGCTACGGCCACAAGATCGGCGCGCTGAGCGACGAGCAGAAGCACCTGCTGTGCGACCCGCAGACCAGCGGCGGCCTGCTGGTGGCGGTCACCCCGCAAGGCGAGGCGGAATTCCTCGCCGTGGCGCGGGAGCTCGGGCTCGAACTGGCGCCGATCGGCGAGCTGGTCGAGCGACAGAGCCACGCAGTCGAGGTGATCTGATGCGCCCCGACTGCACCGAGCTGAAACAGCTGTTCCTCGACGACGTGCCGATGATGGACATGCGCGCACCGATCGAATTCACCAAAGGCGCCTTCCCCGGCGCGGTCAACCTGCCGCTGATGAACGACCAGGAGCGGCAGAAGGTCGGCACCTGCTACAAGCAGCAGGGCCAGGCCGCCGCCATCACCTTGGGCCACCAGTTGGTCAACGGCGCGCTCAAGCAACAGCGCCTGGAGGCCTGGGCCGCGTTCACCCAGGCCCATCCCGACGGCTACCTCTACTGCTTCCGTGGCGGCCTGCGCTCGCAGATCGTCCAGGGCTGGCTCAAGGACGCCGGCATCCAGTATCCGAAGGTGGTGGGCGGCTACAAGGCCATGCGCACCCTGCTGATGGACACCACGCTGCAGGCGGTGCAGCAGTGCGAGTTCGTCCTGGTGGGCGGACTGACCGGCACCGGCAAGACCGATGTGCTGCACCAGCTGGACAACGTGCTCGACCTCGAAGGCCACGCCAATCACCGCGGTTCCAGCTTCGGCAAGCGCGCCACGGCGCAGCCGGCGCAGATCGATTTCGAGAACGCGCTGGCCATCGACATCCTCAAGAAACGCGAGCGAGGCATCGGCCAGTTCGTGCTCGAGGACGAAGGCCGCGTGGTCGGCAGCTGCGCGGTGCCGCTGGAAATGTACCAGGGCATGCAGCGCTATCCGCTGGTGTGGCTGGAAGACAGCTTCGCGCATCGCGTGGAACGTATCCTGCGCGACTACGTGATCAACCTGTGCGCCGAGTACATCGCCGTGCACGGTGAAGAAACCGGCGGCCCGCTGTTCGCCGAGCGCATGCGCCAGAGCATGATCAACATCTACAAGCGCCTGGGCGGCGAACGCTTCCAGCGGCTGTCGACGTTGCTCGACCAGGCGCTGGAGGAGCAGCTGCGCAGCGGCGACGTGAGCCTGCACCGAGGGTGGATCGAAGGGCTGCTCAAGGAGTACTACGACCCGATGTACGCCTACCAGCGAGCGGCCAAGGCACAGCGGATCGAGTTCGCCGGAGACGGCGTGGAGGTGCGCGAGTACCTGAAGGCCCGGGCACTGCGTGAGCAACGCGGCGCCTGATTCGCGGATGCCGCATCACTGCCCAGGACTGAGCACCCGCTCCAGCTCCGCCGCGCGGTCCTTGCTCATGTCCATCTCACACATGGCGCCTTCGATGCGGTAGATGCTGCCGTTGCTCAACTTGCCGTGGAAGGCGCAGTTGCCGTCGCGGTACTTCATCCAGGTGCGCTGGACGTCGCGCAGGTCCTTCTGCTGCTGGCTGTCGAGCTTGGCCATCAGCTGCTTGTAGACCCGGTTCAGCCGGTCATCCTGCAGCTGGGTCTCGGCCTGGATGCAAGCGCCCATGGCCAGGGTGCTGGAGGCCTTGTCCATGCACTGGGTGTAGGTGGGCGAATAGTCCTCGGCCTGGGCGCCGGCGGCGATCAGCAGGGCGGCGGCGCCGACCAGGCAATGCTTGAACATGGGTTTTCCTTTTCGCAGATGAATGCGGCACAGCCTAGCACCCTGCCGCACCTTCGTTCACGCACAGCGCCTGGATCCGCGCCCGCAGCCAGCGGTGCCCGGCATCGCCGTCACGCCGCGAGTGCCAGGCCTGGGCAAAGGCGAACGGTGAGATCGCCAGGGGCGGCGCGAACCGGCGCAGCGCCGGGTCCAGCCGGGCACCGGCAAGGCTGCGCCGGGCCACGGTGAGCACCAGGTCGGTCCCGGCAATGACACTTTGGGCCACCCCCCAATGCGGCAAGGTCAGGGCGATGCGTCGGCGTGCGCCCAAGCTGGCCAGGGCCTGGTCGATCTCGTTGTCGATGCCGGGGCGCACCGCCACCAGCACATGGGGCCGCGCCAGCCAGGGGTCGAGCGCCAGGCCGCCTCGGGGCGGCAGGCTGGCCCGGTCGGCCAGGCAAACGAAGGATTCCTCGAACAGCACCTGCTGGGCCATTTCCGTCGGCAGTTCCGGGAACACGCCCAGCGCCAGGTCTGCCTCGCCGTCGATCAACTGGCCGAGCATCGCCTCGCGGCTGCCTTGGGACACCACCAGGTCGATGCACGGCGCTTCGCGCCGCATCAGGCGCATCAACGCAGGCAGCACCACGCGGGCGCCGTAGTCGGACATGGCCAGGCGAAACGTGCGCCGGGCCCGCGCCGGCTCGAAGCCCGGCGTGCCGAGCAGTCCGTCGAGTTGCTGCAACGCCTCCTGCAACGGCGCTTGCAAAGCCTCGGCACGGGCTGTCAGTTGCAAGCGGCCACCGCGTCGCACCAGCAACGGATCGGCGAAAAGCTCGCGCAACTGCGCCAGGGCATGGCTGACCGCCGGCTGGCTGCGATGCAGGCGCAGGGCCGCGCGCGAGACATGTTGCTCGCTGAGCAAGGCGTGCAAGGTCAGCAGCAGGTTCAGGTCGATGCGGCGCAGATCATCCATGGTACGAATACAGCCTGTGCGAAGTTCGAATTTCCATCATTGAAATGCATGATCGAGACTGAGGCCAGTGTTCTTATCTGGAGTAGACACCATGCCCGCCAGCCTCTTCGCCGCCCTCCCCTTGTTCATCGCCCTGCTCGCCGGGGCCGCCGTGCCGTTCCAGGCCGGCAGCAACGCCGCGCTCGGGCGCCTGCTCGGCCATCCGCTGTGGGCCGCCGGGGTGTCGTTGCTGGTCAGCCTGCTGATGCTGGTGCCGGCCCTGCTGCTGATGCGCGCGCCGCTGCCGCAGGTGCAGCAACTGGCCCATGCGCCCTGGTGGGCCTGGTTCGGCGGGGTCGCCGGGGTGCTGTACATCACCGCCGCGCTGGTGCTGACGCCGCGCCTGGGGGCAGCCGGGTTCATCGTCTGCGTGGTGGCCGGGCAGGTGCTGTCGTCGCTGCTGATCGACCAGTTTGGCTTGATGGGGTTGCCGGAGCGACCGGTGAACCTGCTGCGGCTGGCGGGGGTGGGGATGATCGTGATCGGGATGATCGTGGTGCAGTGGGGCACGGCGCGTTGAGCGCACCCTCACAAGGTGTGCGGCTGCTCCGGCGGCACGATCACCTTGTGCGGCTCGAAGCGCAGCGAGGGCATCTGCGTACCGGCATACAGCGCCACGCTCAGGGCAGCGATCAGCGCCACATCCAGCCAGCTCCAGCCCGGCACCTGCGCCGCCGAGCGCGCCTTCCAGCACCACCACAGCTGCCCCAGGCAGAACACCAGGATCGCCAGCAGCCACAGGTAGAAGCCCGCACCAAAGCCGGTCACATCCTGGAAGGCGTAGCTCTGGTTGTCCGGCAAGCGGGTGATGGCGAAGCTGCTGGCCGCCAGGTACAACGCCACCAGGCCGCATACCAGCGCCAGGCGGCGGAACCGGCGGTGGGCGAGGACTGCCAGCGCCAGCAGCGGGTTGGCGAACCACTGGTACAGGCCGAAGGCGATGCCCCAGGGGCCGTAGAGCAGCATCTGCAACGCCGGCATATGCCGGCCCGCCCCCATCAGGGCGCCATCGAAAGCCAGGCTCAGCAGGTACAGCAGCAAGCTGAAGGTCAGATAGAAGGCTGGCAAACACAGACTCCGTCGATCATCGGCAAAACCCGACCATAGCGTACCTGTGCCTCAGGCGACAGGCAGTTCGAGCAGCAGCCCGTACAAGCCCGAATCGGAGAGCTCACCGGCGACACACCAGCGGGCGCGCAAGGTGCCCTCAAGGACGAAGCCCTGGCGTTCCAGTGTACGCGCCGAGCCCTGGTTGCGCGGATCGATTTCCGCCTCCAGGCGACGCAGGTGCAGGGTGTGGGCGAGGTAGTCGATGAAGCAGGTCAGCGCCTCGTCCATGTAGCCCCGGCCCTGGGCGGATTTGGCCAGGCAGTAGCCGATCTCGCCACGGCGTGACCCCTCCTCGAGGTTGAACAGCTGGACCATGCCGATCAGCTCGCCGTTGTCGCGGCGGTACATGCCCAGCTTGAGCAACTGTCCGGCGGCGTAGGCTTCGCGGTCGGCGGCCAGGGCGCTTTCGGCCTCGGCCAGGGTCTGCCAGGGGGCGTGGTACCAGTAACGCATCACTTCCGGGTCGGCCATGATGGTCAGCCACTGCTGCGCATCGCCATGGCGCATGGGGCGCAGCTGCAGGCGTGGGCTGTCGAGGCACAGGTCGCTGGGGAAACTGCGGGGGTCGGGCACGCCGGGACTCCTGTCCGGTGGTGAGGAGATGACAGTCTAACGACAGTGGCTCGGTCTGGCATCCCTGGGGCCGCTTTGCGGCCCCTTTCAGCGCTACCGGTTCAACCCCAGCTCCATGTCATCGATCAGCCCCTTGGCCAGCCCGCTGAGAATTCGCGCCGCACTGGCGGCCATGAGGTCACCCTCCATCTCGGCCTCGGTGGTGAAATGCGCCACACAGCCGAGCAGCACCGACAGGTCGCTGAACGCGTGGTCAAACGGGATGCCGGGCTGGATGCAGAAGATCTCGAGGCAGGTGGTCTTGCCCTGGGTCGGGCCGGGCTTGAAGTCGTCGCTCATACCGGCGCCCCCTTGGCCCGGGCGTGGCGGACCAGCGAGATGACCAGTTGGCCGAGGATCTCGACGCTGTCCATCATCACGTCGAGACGCTCGTCGCGCTGGCAGACGGTGTAGGCGTGGACGGTGTCGCTGAGGATGTGCATCAGCTTGTTGGCGTGGGCCATCGCTTCCTCGGGGTCGAGGTCGCTGATGATGGTGACGAAGGGGATTGGGTAGGGTGGGTCAGGTACTAGTTTTTTCATAGTTGTTACTCTGGAAAGGGTTTCTAGAGCAACCACCAGCATCCTTCTCACAGACAAGGGTGGCAGCCGTACGCGAGGTGAGAAGACCGTGTCCAGACACCACGGCCAGACCGAAGTCTGCGCGCGCACGGCTGCCATAACAGGCAACCTGAATCTGGACATGGACGGGCTTCTCACACCCGGTCGCCAAATGTGACGACCCAGTGACGGTACCCCTGATGTATTTCCCGGCCAATTCAGAGCCTTCCGGCAGGCGCGTAGGATAGGTCCGAAGCGCTGGCTGGCTGAAGGATTTGGTTTCAAATTCGGAAATGTCTTACGGGGTTTGGGGCGAGGTTTTGATCGCGTCATGGCCACCAGGTGCTTGGCGATGGCCTTGCAGCGCCTGCAAGATCGAGCGCCGCCCGCGCGGCGCATCGCGACGCAAGGCCGCTCCCACATCTGTTTCGGGCCAGTCAGTCCTGAGCCATTACCTGGTCCGCCTTGTTGGTCCGACGCAACTTCAGCATGGGCACCACTGCCGCCCCGCACGACTTGAGGCGTGCACCAAGGCGGGCGCCGCCTCATTCACAGGAAAAATTGGCCCGAAATAGATGTGGGAGCGGCCTTGTATCGCGAAAGGGCTGCAAAGCAGCCCCGGCGATCTACTTCAGAACCCCATGCTGAAGCTCACCACCACACCATGGTCGCGGTTCTCGCTCGACAGCTGCCCGGAATACCCGACCCCCAGCTTGCCGCTCGCGCCCACCGACAAATCCACCCCGGCCTCGACCACCGCCGCGTCCTTGGCGATCGGCACGCCCTCGGTGCTGAACCCGGCGCCGCCACCGACGAAGCGCAGATCGGCATCAGGCTTGTCGTCACCGAAGGCATGGCGCCAGCCCACCGACAGCCGCGGCGTAACGCTGCTGCCGTTGTCGAGCAGCATGCGCTTGCCGGCCCGCACGCCCAGGGTGGAGAAGGTCACGTCCTGATCGACCTTGCCCTCCAGCCGCCCTGCTCCGCCCTTCTCGTGGGCGGTGTCGCTGTCGTAGTTGACGTAGGCCAGGCCGGCGAACGGCTCCAGAGCGATACCGCCGGCATCGATGGCATAGCCCACCTCGCCGAACACCTGGGCGCTGCGCGCCTTGTACTTGGCCTTGAGGCGGTCGTCGTAGCTGCCCACGGTGACATCACGCTTGGTGTCGATGTCGTGCCAGCTGTAGGCCACGCCCATACGGGCGGCGAAGGCGTCCAGCTGGTAGCCGAGGTAAGTGGTCAGGTGATAGCTGTCCACCGTGGCGTCGGAGCGGCGACGGTGCGCATCGATGCTCGAGCGGGTGTAGCCGGCGGCGGCGCCGACTTTCCACTGGTCATCCAGGGCACGGTCGACACCAAGCATGAAGCCCGACAGGTCACGGTCGACGCTGGCATGGCTGCTGCTGCCGTCGTAGGTGCCCCAGCCGCCGATGGCGCGGATCCAGCCCACGGCCTGGCCCTGGCAGCCTTCGCTGGTCAGTTGCTGGTTGGCGGTCGGCGCCAAGGTGCGACGCGGATCGTCCTGGTTGCTGCAGTCAGCCTGGCGCAGGCGGTCGTTGACCGCGTCGCGGACGTAGCGCGAGTCCTCGATCAGCACGGTCGCGGTGCTGGCGTGGATCTCGCCGGACAGGCTGTCGAATGCCGCCTGGGCAGCCTGGCGGTCAAGCGGCAGCACGTTGTTGACCAGCTCGGCCGGCGCCCCGGCACTGCTGAGGGCGGTGGCCACACCACGCTGGTTGCCGGTGGCGGCGACATCGGCGAAGGAGGTGCCGTTGCGGCTGACCGACAGGGTCACCTGGTTGGCGCCATAGTTCAGCGAGCTGTTGAGGAACGCCGAGTTTGCCAGGTTGGTGGTGGCGAAGGTGCCGGTGACACCGCCCGCCGCGCTGACCACGGTGTACTGGCCGTTGCCACTGGCGAGGTTGGCCACCATCAGGCTGCCGCCGAGGTTGGCCGTGCCGCCCACGTTCAAGTAGTTCACCGGCGAGGTGGCAAGGTCGATTACCAGGGTGCCGGTGGCGCCATTGGTGAAGTTGCCCGATACGTTCAGGTTGCCGGCCGGCCCCGGCAGCACGGTGCCGTTGTTGGTCAGCCCGGCGACGGTGCCGTTGCCGGTCAGCGCGGCGCCGTTGGCTACCGTGACCTGGGCGCCGAGGGTGCTGCCCGGGTGGGCGGCATCGCCCACCTGGAGCACGCCCTGGTTGACGTTGAAGGCGCCGCTGAACGGCTGGTTACCGGTCAGCAGCAGGGTGCCACCGCCCTGCTTGGTGGTGGTGCCGGTTCCGCTTAGGGTGCCGTTAAAGGTGCCATTGCTACCTTGGGCAAACACCAGGTTGGCATTGTTGAGGATGTTGCCCTGCAGGCTGGTGGTGTTGCCGACCAGGGTACCTCCGCTGACGGTAGTGCCGCCGCTGTAGGTGTTGGCGCCTGCGAGGATCAAGGTGCCGGCGTCGAGTTTCTCAATACCGCCGGTGCCGACCAGCGGCGCGCTGATGGTGGCCGTGGCGCCGGCGTTGACACGCACCGACGCCAGGCTGCCGTCGGTATCGTTGACTGGGGTCAGGCTGCCACCGGCCCCCGGGACCACCTGGTAACCACTGCTGAGGAACTGCAGCCCGTCGAACGACTGGTTGCCGACCACGGTGACGGTGCCCGGCGTACCGCCGAAGACCGCGTAGCCGCCGCTCCAGCCTTCGCTGGTGGTGCCACCGGCGTTGGTCCAGCCAGTGTTCGAGCCCCAGGTGCCGCTGCCGCCGCCGATGCTGCCGTCGGGATTGGTCTTGCCGCCATTCCAGAATTGCAGCTCCTCGCCGTAGTTCTGCACCACCAGGTTGATCTGGTTGGCGATGGCGGTCTGCAGGCTGAGGTCGCCCAGGACCACGCTGCCCGGAATGGCGCCGAACACCAGGCCGTTGTCGGTGAGCGTGCCGCCGTAGCTGAACAGTTGGTAGACACCAGTGCCGAAACCGCCGGCATCGGTGATGTTCAGCGTGCCGTCGAGCACCAGGTTGCCGTTGACCCTGACCACGGTGGTGGAGGCGGCCGGAGCGCCGAGGCTGAAGTCCAGGGCGCTGCCCGACGCCAGGTCGAGGCTGCCGACGGTGAGTGGCGTGGCGCTCTGGCCAGCAGCCAGGGTGGCGCCGTTGGCGATCTGCACGGCACCGCCATAGGTGCCGCTGCCACCCAGGCGGGCGCCGGTGGCGACCTGCACGCTGGTGCTGTCGAGACGGCCGTTGACCAACAAGGTGCCGGCGTTGACGCTAGTGGCGCCGGTGAAGGTGTTGACCCCGGTCAGCAGCAGCTCGCCAGTGCCGTTCTTGGCCAGGGTGCCGTTGCCGCTGAGGTTGCCGGTGTAACTGCCGTTGGCGTTCTGCGCGAAGGTCAGGGCTCCGTTGTTGAGGATCGCGCCTTGCAGGCTGGTGGTATTGCCCACCACGCCGCCGGCATTGATCTGGGTGCCGCCGCTGTAGGTGTTGGCCCCGTTCAGGGTCAGCAGGCCGGCACCGTTCTTGATCAGCCCGCCGGTACCACTGACCACACCGTTGAGGGTCAGGTCATTGCTGCCGGCGATGGCCAGGGCACCGTTGAGCACGGTGGTATTGGCCAGGGTGACGGCGGTGTTGCTGTCCAGCGTGGTGCCGCCCGCGGCCGTCAGGGTGCCACTGCCCAGCGCGCTGTTGTTGCCCAGCACCAAGGTGCCGCCGTTGAGGGCGGTGCCACCGCTGTAGCCGTTGGCGGCGTTGAGCACCAGGGTGCCGCCGTCTTGCTTGGCGACGCTGCCGGTGCCGTTGAGGGCGACGTTGAGGGTGGCGGTGACGCCGTTGTCGACACGCAGGTTGGTGGTGCCGTTGCCCAGCAACTCACCGGCGGTACCGGCGTTGAGCACATAGCCATCGGTGACGAACTGCAGGCCGGTGATGCTGTGGCTGCCGTTCACGGTGACGGTGCCGGGGGCGCCCTGGAACACCGCGAAGGTGTCGTTCCAGGTGCTGTTCAACACGCCGTTGACGTCGGTCCAGTTGGTGTTGATGGCGTCCCAGGTGCCGCTGCCACCGTCGATCTGGCCGTTGGCGACGCTCTGGCTGCCGTCCCAGAACAGTACGTTGCTGGCACCGCCGACCACCAGGTTGACCTGGTTGGCCACGGCGGTCTGCACGGTCAGGTCGGTGATCGGTACCGGCGTGGTGCCGAAGCTCATGCCGTTGTTGGTGAGGCTGCCGCCGTAGGCAAACAACCGGTAGACCCCGGCGCCGAAGCCGCCGATGTCGGTGACGTTGAGGGTACCGCCCAGGGTCAGGTTGTTGGCGACGTTGACCAGCGGGCTGCCGCCGCCCGAGGGCGTGCCCAGTGAAGCGTTGAAGTTGGCGCCGCTGTCGAGCACCAGGTTGCCGGCGTTCAGCGTGCTGCCACTGGTGGCCGCGAGATTGCCGCCGTTGGCCACCGTCACCGCCCCGCCGAGGCTGCCGGCACCGCTGAGGCTGGCGCCGCTGGCCACGTTGACCGCGCCGCTGGCCAGGGAGCCGTCCACTTTCAGACCGCCCGCCTGGACGTTGGTGGTGCCGGTATGGCTGTTGGCGCTGTTCAGCGCCAGGGTGGCGCTGCCGAGCTTGTTCAAGGTACCGGTGCCGCTGATATTGCCGCCGAACACGCCGCCTTCGACCGTCAGGCTGTTGCCGGCGGCGATCTGGATCGCGCCGGTGCCGCCGATGTCGCCAAGGCTGGTGTTGCCGTCGAGGTTGAGGCTGGCGCCGGTGCTGACGTTCAACTGGCTCTGGGTACCCAGGGCAGTGGTGCCGAGGGTGCTCAGGCTGCCGGAGAGAATGTTGAGGATGCCGCTGAAGGTGTTGTTGCCCGACAGGGTCAGGTCGGCCAGGCCGCTCTTGTTCAGCTCGCCCGCGCCGCTGAGCACGCCGGCCAGGTGCAGGTCGTTGGTGCCAAGCACGTTGAGCACACCGCTGACATTGACCGGGTTGGCCAGGGTGACGGCGCTGGCGCTGTCGAGGTTGGCGTTACCGGTGACCTCCAGGCCACCAGTGCCCAGCGCCGCGTTGTTGCCGACCACCAGCGTGCCGGCCTGCAACTCGGTGCCGCCGCTGTAGGTGTTGGCCCCCATCAGCGCGAAGCGCGCCAGGCCGGCCTTGAGCAGGCGGCCGGTGCCGCCGACGGTACCCCCCAGGGTCAGGTCGTTGCTGCCCAGCACGGTGAGGTCGCCCATGGTGGTGACATTGTTGGCCAGGGTGACCGCCTGGCTGCTGTCCAGGCTGGTGCCAGGTGCGGTGGTCAGGGTGCCGGTGCCGAGCGCGGTGTTGGAGCCCAGCACCAGGGTGCCGCCATTGAGCGCGGTATTGCCGGCATAGGTGTTGTTGCCGGCCAGCGCCAGCCGCGCGCTGCCGGCCTTGACCAGGCCACCGGCGCCGCCGATGTTGCCGTTGAGGGCCAGGTCATTGCTACCGGCGATGTTCAGCGGGCCGGCCAGGGTGATGGCATTGCCCAGCGCTACCGAGGCGTTGCTGTCGAGGGTGGTGCCCGCCGTGGTGTCGAGCGCGCCGCCGCCCAGGGCCGTGTTGCTGCCGACAATCAAGGTACCGCCGCTGAGCAGGGTGCCGCCGCTGTAGCTGTTGCTGCCATTGAGCACCAGGGTGCCGCTGTCGAGCTTGTTGAGCTTGCCGACGCCGGTCAGGCCGACATCGAGGGTTGCCGTGGCACCTGGATCGACCCGCACGCTGGTGTCGCCACTCGTGCCATTGATCAGGTCGAGCGCACCGCCGGTGCCGGCCAGCAAGCGGTAGCCATCGGTGACGAATTGCAGGCCATTGACGGTCTGGCTGCCATCGACGGTGACGTCGCCCGCCGTGCCCTGGAACACCGCAAAGGTGCTGCCCCAGGTGGTGTTGAGCACGCCGTTGAGGTCGGTCCAGTTGGTGTTGCCGGCGTTCCACACGCCAGTGCCGCCATCGACTTGGCCGTTGGCCACGCTCTGGCTGCCGTCCCAGAACTGGATGTTCAGGCCCGCGGCGCTGACCAGCAGGTTGACCTGGTTGGCCAGTGCGGTCTGCAGGGTCACGTCGCCCAGGCCCACGCCCAGCGGCAGAGTGCCGAAGTCCAGGCCGTTGTCGGTCAAGGCGCCGGTGTAGTCGAAGATGCGGTACACACCGTTGCCGAAGCCGCCGATGCTGCTGACATTGAGCGTGCCGTCGAGGGTCAGGTTGCCGCCGACGTTGAACAGCGCGGTACCGCCGGTAGACGGTGACGCCAAGCCGACATCGACGATCGAGCCGCTGTTGAGCACCAGGCTGCCGAGGCTCAGGGTGGCACCGCTCTGCCCGGCCAGGTGACCGCCGTTGTTGATCACCACCGTGGCGTTGGCGGTGCCGCTACCCGCCAGGGTGGCGCCACTGGCGACGGTCAGCAGGTTGCTGCCCAATGTGCCGTCGACTTTCAAGGTGCCGGCGTTGACCAGGGTGTTGTCAGCCAGGTTGCTGGTGCCGGTAAGGGTCAGGGTGCCACTGCCGACCTTGGTCAGGCCGCCCAGGCCGTTGAGGCCGCCGGCAAAGGTGCTGCTGAGGTTGTTGCCGCCCAGGCTCAGGACACTGCCGATGCCGACATCGACCTGGCCGCTGCCGGTCAGGCTGCCGAGGCTGGCGTTGCCGTTGAGGTTGAGCTGGCCGCTGGCACCGACGTTGAGGGTGTCGACGTTGGCCAGCACACCGCTGCCGAGGGTGGTGAGGGAGCCGGCCTGGATGTCGACATTGCCGGTGAAGGTCTTGACGCCGACCAGGGTCAGGTCGTCGACGCCGGTCTTGACCAGGTTGCCGCTGCCGCCCAGGTCACCACTGAGGATCAGCGCGTTGACAGCATCGACGGTCAGGTTGGCACCATTGCTCAGGGCGATGGTGTTGCCCAGGGCCATGGGCGCGCTGTTGGCCAGGGTGGCGTCGGCGGTGACCGACAGGGTGCCGGTACCCAGCGCCCCACTGTTGCCCACGGTCAGGCGCCCGGCGTTGAGCTGGGTGCCGCCCTGGAAGCCGTTGTTGCCATTGAGGGTCAGGTTGCCGCTGCCGTTCTTGGTCAGGCCGGCGGTGCCGTTGATCACGCCGTTGAGGGTCAGGTCGTTGCCGCCATCGACGGTCAGGCCGGCGTTGAGGGTGACGTTGTTGGCCAGGGCGGTACTGGCGCCGCTGCTCAGGGTCGAGGCCCCGGCGACGGTCAGGGCGCCCTGCCCCAACGCGTTGTCGTTGCCGACCACCAACCGGCCAGCATTCAGGGTGGTGCCGCCCAGGTAGTTGTTGGCGCCGTTGAGGGTAAGGGTCGCGGCGCCCGACTTGTTCAGGCCGCCGACGCCATCCACCACGCCGTTGAGGGTCAGGTCGGCGCTGGCCGGCAGGTTGAGGGTACCGCCCAGATGCACATTGTTGGCCAGGGTGACGCCCGCGCCGCCGGCATCGAGGCTGGTGTTGGCGCCGGTGCTGAGGTCACCGCTGCCCAGCGCGGTGTTGCTGCCGACCACCAGAGTGCCGGCGTTGAGGGTGGTGCCGCCGCTGTAGGTGTTGTTGCCGTTCAGGGCCAGGGTAGCGGCGCCGTTCTTGACCAGGCCGTTGCTGCCGGAGATCACGCCGTTGAGGGTCAGCGCCTGGCTGCCGCCAAGGGTCAGGTTGCCACCGGCGAGGTTGATGGCGTTCACCAGCGCCAGCGCCTGGCTGGCATCGAGGCTGGCGGCGCCGTTGACGGTCAGTGCTCCGCTGCCCAGGGCGCCGGCATTGCCCAGCAGCAGGCTGCCGGCCTGCAGCGAGGTGCCGCCGGCGTAGGTGTTGCTGCCATTGAGCACCAGTTGCCCGGCACCCAGTTTGTTCAACGCCCCGGCACCGCTGATGACGCCATCGAGGGTCAGGGTCTGGGTGTTGTTGATGCCGAGGGTGGTGCCGGCACCAAGGCCAATGGCGTTGACCACCTGCAGTACACCGATGGTGGCCAGGGTGCTGTTGCCGGTCACCGCAAGGTTGCCCGTGCCCAGGGCGACGTTGTTGCCCAGGGTCAGGGTGCCGCCGCCAAGGGTGGTGGTGCCCTGGTAGGTGTTGGCGGCGCCGAGGGTCAGGTTGCCGCTGCCGGTCTTGCTCAGGCCGCCGGTGCCGCTGATCACGCCATTGAGGGCCAGGTTGTTGTTGCCGGTCAGGTTCAGGGTGCTGTTGAGCGTCACCTGATTGGCCAGGGTCAGGGCGCCGGTGGTGGCCAGGTTGCTGGCGCCACCGACAGTCAGGGTGCCAGTGCCCAGCGCCTGGTTGTTGCCCAGGGTAAGCGTGCCGGCATTGAGGGTCACGCCGCCGATCAGGGTGTTGGCGCCACTGAGGGTAAGGTTGCTGGCACCGTTCTTGATCAGGCTACCGGCACCGGTGACCAGCCCGCCCAGCCCCAGGTCGTTGCTGCCGGTGATGGTGAGGTCGCCGCCCAGGTTGACGGTGTTGCCGATGTTGATCGCCGCAGCGCTGTCCAGCGTGGTGCCGGCCGCCGCGTTGAGCTGGCCAAGGCCGAGGGCGCTGGCGCTACCGAGCACCAGGGTACCGGCATTGAGGTTGGTGTTGCCCAGGTTGCCATTGGTGCCGTTCAGGGTCAGGGTGCCGCTGCCGGTCTTGGTCAGGCCGCCGACGCCGTTGACGTTGCCGCCCAGGGTCAGGTTCTGCGCCCCGGCGATGGTCAGGTTGCCGGCCAGGTTGAGCTGGTTGGCCAGGTTGACGTTGGCATTGCTGCTCAGGGTGGTGCCACCGACTGCGTTCAGCGCACCGGTGCCCAGCGCGGTGTTGCTGCCTACCACGAGGGTGCCGCCGTTCAGGCTGGTGCTGCCCTGCTGGCTGTTGCTGCCGTTGAGGGTGAGCGTGCCGGAACCTGTCTTGACCAGGCCCCCGGTGCCACTGAGCGCTCCGTTGAAGCTGAGGTCGTTTGTTCCCGGCAGCGTGAGGTTGGCATTCAGGGCGACGGTATTGCCCAGTGCCAGGTTACCGGAGGTGTCCAGGCTGGCGGCGCCGGTGACGGTCAGGCCGCCAGTACCCAACGCCTGGGCGTTGCCGAGGGTCAGGGTACCGGCACCCAGGCTGGTGCCGCCACTGTAGGTGTTGGCGTTACCCAGGGTCAGGTTGGCGCCGCCGGCCTTGACCAGGCTGCCAAGGCCGGAGACCACGCCGGACAGCCCCAGGTCGGCGGAGCCCGCGACGGTCAGGGCACCGCTGAGATTGAAGGCGTTGCCAAGGGTCACGGCGGTGTTGCTGTCCAGGGTGGTGCTGTTGGCGGTACTGACAGAACCGCTACCCAAAGCGGTGTTGTTGCCGACCACGATCGTGCCACCGTTGAGCAGGGTGCCGCCGGTGTAGCTGTTGGCGCCATTGAGCACCAAGGTGCCGCTGTCGAGCTTGGCCAGTTGGCCGCTGCCCGAGAGGCCAACGTTGAGGGTCGCGGTGACGCCAGGGTCGACACGCACGGCGAAGGCGCCGTTGCTGCCGTTGACCAGGTCCAGCCCACCGGCGCCGATCAGTCGGTAGCCGTTGGTGACGAACTGCAGGCCAGTGGCGGCCTGGGTGCCGACCACGGTGACATCCCCTGCAGTGCCCTGGAATACCGCGAAGTCGCTGGCCCAGCTGCCGTTGAGCACACCGTTGACATCGGTCCAGTTGGTGTTGCTGCCATTCCAGGTGCCGGTGCCGCCGTCGATCACGCCATTGGGCACGCTTTGGCCGCCATCCCAGAACTGCACGGTGCCGGAGGCGCCGCCGACAAGCAGGTTGACCTGGCTACCGATCGAGGTCTGCACCTGCAGGTCGCCAGGCAGCATGGCGCCTGGCACGTTGCCGACCAGCAGGCCGTTGTCGACCAGCGCGCCGGTGTAGTCGAACAGCCGGTAGATACCGGTGCCGAAGCCGCCGACGTCGGTGACGTTGAGGGTGCCGTCCAGGGTCAGGTTGCCGTTGACGTTGACCAGCGCGGTACCGCCAGTGGCTGGCGAGCCCAGGCCGAAGTCGAGGATCGAGCCACTGTGCAGGGTCAGCGCGCCGGTACTGAGGGTCGCACCGCTGTTGGCCAGCAGGTGCGCGCCGTTGGCGATGTCGACCGCCCCCAGCAAGCTGCCGGTGCCGCCGAGGCTGGCACCGCTGTTGACCTGCACGCCGGGGCTGGCCAGCGAGCCGGTGACATTGAGCAGGCCGGCATTGACCGTGGTGTTGCCACCTAGCACGTTGACCCCGGACAGCTCGAAGCTGCCAGTGCCGGTCTTGACCAACCCACCGCTGCCGGCCAATGCACCGCTGAACACGCTGTTGAGGTTGTTGCCGCCCAGGGTCAGGGCGCCACCAGCGGCGATGTTCACCGTACCGGCACCGCTCAGGCCACCGATGGTGGCGCTGGCGCCGAGGTTGAGGCTGGTGCCGGCACCGACACTGACCGCCGAGGTATTGCCCAGGGCCGTGGTACCGACCGTGGTGATGCTGCCGCCGAGCAGGTCGATGGCACCGCTGAAGGTGTTGTTGCCGGTCAGCGTCAGGTCGGACACACCGTTCTTGACCAAGCCGCCGGTGCCTGCGAGCACGCCGCCAAGGGTCAGGTTGTTGCTGCCGCCGAGGGTCAGGTTGGCGCCGAGGTTGACATCGTTGCCCAGGGTCATCGCCACGCTGTTGACCAGGGTTGCGGCCCCCCCGACGTTCAGCGCGCCAGTCCCCAGCGCCGCGGCATTGGCCAGGGTCAGGGTGCCGGCGTTGAGGTTGAGCCCCCCGCTGAAGGTGTTGGCGCCTGACAAGGTCAGGTTGGTGCTGCCGTTCTTGGTCAGCGCGCCAGCGCCGCTGATCACGCCAGCAAGGGTGGTGGTATTGCTGCCCGGCAAGGTCAGGGTGGCGCCGGTGCCGAGGTTGATGGCGTTGCCCAGGTTGAGCGCGGCGCTGCCGTCGAGGCTGGCATTGCCGCCCACGCTCAGGGCGCCGCTGCCGATGGCGTTGTTGTTGCCCAGGGTCAGCAGCCCGGCATTGAGGGTGGTGCCGCCGCTGTAGGTGTTGTTGCCGTTGAGGGTCAGCCCGGCGCTGCCATTCTTGACCAGCGCGCCACTGCCGCTGATCAGGCCACCGAGGGTGGTGGCATTGCTGCCCAGCACGCTCAGGGTGTTGCTGCCCAGGCTGATGCCGTTGGTCACCGCCACGGCGGTGCTGGCGTCGAGGTTGGCGTTGCCGCCCAGGGTCAGGGCGCCGATCCCCAGCGCAGTGTTGCTGCCAAGGGTGAGCGTGCCGGCATTGAGCTGGGTGCCGTTGGTGTAGAGGTTGTTGCCACTCAGGGTCAGGTTGGCGTTGCCGTTCTTGACCAGCGAACCGATGCCGCTGACCACGCCGCTCAGGCCCAGGTCGGCGCTGCCGTCGATGGTCAGGGGGCCGGCGATGGTGACGTCGTTGGCCAGGCTGACCGCGGTGCTGGCATCCAGGTGGGTGCCGGCCAGGGTGTTGAGGGTGCCGGTGCCCAGCGCGGTATTGCTGCCGACCACCAGGGTACCGGCGTTCAGACGGGTGATGCCGCTGTTGCTGTTGTTGCCGGTCAGGGTCAGGCGGGTGGCGCCGTTCTTGGTGATGCCGCCGGCGCCGGCGATGGTGCCGCTCAGGGTCAGGTCGTTGCTGCCGGGCAGGATGAAGTTGCCGGCCAGGTTCAGCGCGTTGCCGATATTCAGGCCGGCGACGCTGGTGTCCAGGGTGGTGTTGTTGGCGGCATTCAGCGCGCCAGTGCCCAGGGCGGTGTTGCTGCCCAGTACCAGGGTGCCGGCGTTGAGCGCGGTGGCGCCGCTGTGGGTGTTGTTGCCGCTCAGGGTCAGGGTGGCGCTGCCGCTCTTGACCAGGCCGCCGGTGCCACTGAGGTTGCCGGCCAGGGTGAGGTTGCTGGTGGTGGGCAGGGACAGGTCGGCTGCGAGGTTGATGGCGTTGTTCAGGGTCATGGCCGTGGCGTTGGCCAGGGTGGCCGCGCCGCCGACGTTCAGCGCGCCGGTTCCCAGCGCGGCGGCGCTGGCCAGGGTCAAGGTCCCGGCATTGAGGTTGAGACCACCGCTGAAGGTGTTGGCGCCTGACAGGGTCAGGTTGGTGCTGCCGTTCTTGGTCAGTGCGCCAGTGCCACTGATCACGCCGCCTAGGGTGGTGGCATTGCTGCCTGCCAGGGTCAGGGTATTGCCGGCGAGGTTGATGGCGTTGCCCAGGTTGAGGGTGCCGCTGCTGTCGAGGCTGGCGTTGCCACCCAGGGTCAAGCCGCCGGTGCCCAGGGCGTTGTTGTTGCCCAGGGTCAGCAACCCACCGTTGAGGGTGGTGCCGCCGCTGTAGGTGTTGTTGCCGTTGAGGGTCAGGGCGGCGCTGCCGCTCTTGACCAGCGCGCCGGTACCGCTGATCTGCCCGGTCAGGGTGGTGGCGTTGCTGCCCAGCACGGTCAGGGTGTTGGCGCCGAGGCTGATGGTGTTGGTGGCCGCGACAGCGCTGCTGGTGTCGAGGTTGGCGTTGCCACCCAGGGTCAGGCTACCGATGCCCAATGCCGTGTTGCTGCCCAGGACCAGCGTACCGGCGTTGAGCTGGGTGCCGTTGGTGAAGACGTTGTTGCCGCTCAGGGTCAGGCTGGCGTTGCCGTTCTTGACCAGCGAGCCGATGCCGCTGAGCACGCCGCTCAAGCCCAGGTTGGCGGTGCCGTCGATGGTCAGGGGGCCGGCGATGATGGCGTCGTTGGCCAGGCTCACGGCCGTGCTGGCGTCCAGGTGGGTGCCGGCTGCGGTGTTGAGGGTTCCGGTGCCCAGCGCGGTGTTGTTGCCGACCATTAGGGTGCCGGCGTTGAGGAAGGTGGAGCCGCTGTTGGTGTTGGCACCGGTCAGGGTCAAGGTGGTGTTGCCGCCCTTGGTGATGCCGCCGGCGCCGGCAATGACGCCGCTCAGGGTCAGGTCGTTGCTGCCGGGCAGGTTCAGGTTGCCGGCCAGGTTGAGGGCGTTACCGATGTTCAGCCCGGCGACACTGGTATCCAGGGTGGTGTTGGCCGCGGCATTGAGCGCGCCGGTGCCCAGCGCGGTGTTGCTGCCGAGCACCAGGGTGCCGGCGTTCAGCGCCGTGGCGCCGTTCTGGGTGTTGTTGCCACTCAGGGTCAGGCTGGCGCTGCCGTTCTTGATCAGGCCGCCGCTGCCGCCGAGGTTGCCGGCCAGCGTGAGATTGTTGGCGCCGGCGAGGGTCAGGTCGGCGCCAAGGTTGACGCCATTGTTCAGGGTCATCGCTGCTGTGTTGGCCAGGGTCGAGGCCCCACCGACGGTCAAGCCGCCCGTGCCCAGGGCTGCGGCGCTGGCCAGGGTCAGGGTACCGGCATTGAGGGTCAGCCCGCCGCTGAAGGTGTTGGCGCCACCCAGGGTCAGGTTGCTGCCGCCATTCTTGACCAGCGCCCCGGTGCCGCTGATCACGCCACCCAGGGTGGTGGCACTCGTACCCGGCAGAGTGAGAGTGTTGCCACCCAGGTTGATGGCGTTGCCCAGGTTGACCGCCACGCCCGCATCGAGGCTGGCATTGCCGCCCAGGGACAGCGCGCCGGTGCCCAGGGCATTGTTGTTGCCCACGGTCAGCACGCCGCCATTGAGGGTGGTGCCGCCGCTGAAGGTGTTGCTGCCGTTGAGGGTCAGGCCGGCGCTGCCGTTCTTGACCAGCGCGCCGGTACCGCTGATGACACCACCCAGGGTCGTGGCACTGCTGCCCAGCAGGTTGAGGGTGTTGGCGCCGAGGTTGACCGCGTTGCCCAGGTTGACCGCGGTACCGGCGTCGAGGCTGACGTTGCCGCCCAGGGTCAGCGCACCGCTGCCCAGCGCATTGCTGTGCCCGACGGTGAGCTTGCCGGTGTTGAGCGTCAGGCCGCCGCTGAAGGTGTTGTTGCCATTGAGGGTCAGGTCGCCGGCGCCATTCTTGACCAGCGCGCCAGTCCCGCTGATGACACCGCCCAGGGTGGTGGCGCTGGTGCCCAGCAGGTCAAGGGTGTTGGCCCCCAGGTTGATCGCATTGCCCAGGCTGACCGCGCTGCTGGCGTCCAGGCTGGCATTGCCGCCCAGGGTCAGGCCGCTGGTGCCCAGCGCCGCGCTGTTGCCGACGGTGAGCTTGCCACCGCCCAGGGTGGTGGTGCCGCTGTAGGTGTTGACGCCGTTGAGAGTGAGGTCGGCGGTGCCATTCTTGGTCAGGCTGCCGCTGCCGCCAATCACGCCGTTGAGCGTCAAGGCGTTATTGCCCGGCAAGATCAGGGTACTGCTGCCCAGATTGATGGCATTGCCGAGGGCCATGGTCGCCGTGGTGTCCAGGGTGCCGTTGCCGCTCAGTGCCAACGCGCCGCTGCCCAGGGCGCTGGCGTTGCCGAGGGTGAGGGTACCGCTGCCCAGGGTCGTGCCGCCGCTGTAGGTGTTGACGCCGTTCAGCGTCAAGCCACCGCTACCGCTCTTGACCAGCGAACCGGTGCCGCTGAGCACGCCCCCCAGAGTCAGGGCATTGCTGCCGGGCAAGGTCAACGCCGCGTTCAATGCCACGTTGCTGTTCAACACCAGCGGCACGCTGCCCTGCAGGCTGCTGGCGCCGCTGACGGTGAGGCCGCCACTGCCCAGCGCCGCGGCACTGGTCAGGTTGAGACCGCCGGCGGCGAGGGTGGTGCCGCCACTGTAGGTGTTGGTGGCGCCAAGGGTGAGCAGCCCGGCGCCGGTTTTGGTCAGCCCGCCGACACCCGAAACCACGCCATTGAGGGCCATGTCGGTGGCGCCGCCGACGCTCAGACCGGCGTTGAGGATGAAGTTGTTGGCCAGGCTCAGACCACCGACAGTCCCCGCCAGCCCACCCCCATTGACGGTAATGGCACCGCTACCGAAGGCGCTGGCGTTGTCGAAGTTGAGCTGGCCACCGTTGAGGGTGGTCTGGGTGGTGCCGTTGAGCACCTGGCCGATCAGGCTCCAGGTGCCGGCGTCGACAATCAGGCGGCTGAAGTTGATGTAGTTGGTGGCGTTGATCGTGCCGCTGCCACTGGTCCCACTGCCGCCGCCAATGGCGTTTTGCAATGCCAAGGTATTAGTGCCGCCTGCGCCGCCGTCGATCTTGCCAGCTGCCGCGTAGGCAAGGTTCGGGTTGCTGGTGACCAGCAAGGCCACGCCGACGCCAAGCCCTGCCCCAACGCTGGAGCCGGTGATGGCGTTGAAGCGGTTGGTGCTGTTGGCCCCCATCGACAGGCTGCCGGTCAGGGTCCCGGCGTTGGTGAAGGTGTTGCCAGCCGCGGAAGCCTCGAACGCGGCACGGCCAAGGATGGTGCCGGTGTTGGTGAAGTTCACCGTGCTGCCGCCGGTCACGGCGATGACCGGCGTGTCCTCGCTCACCAGCGTGAGGCTGGCCAGCGCCGAGGAGCCGATACTGCCGGCGTTACTGATGGTGGTGGTGCCGCCGGCGCCGTTGCGCGCGTCCAGCGCCATGCCGGTGAGGTTCAGCAGGTTGGCGCCGAGCAAGGCGCCGGTGCCCTTGATCACGCCCGTGGCGTTGTTGTTGATGTTGAGGATGCTGCCGGTGCCGGTGTTGCCGATCAGCACGGCGGAGGACTGGATGCTCAGCAGCCCGAGCAACGTCGGGTCGATGGTGCCGGAGTTGTTCAGGGTGTTGTTGTTCCCGGCCAGTGACAACGAAGTGCCGCCCACGCCCAGCAAGGTACCCAGGCTCGCGCCTGGGTTGACGTTGACGGTAAGGCCACTGCCGCCATTGGTATAGCTCGGCGCCAGCGGGTTGGCAGCGCCGTTGCAGGTGATCGTCGAACCGGCCGCGCTACAGACGGCCAGCGCCTGTTCGCTGGACAGACCAAATGCCATCGCACCGACAGCCAGGCTGACAGCCAGCGACAGTTGCGAGAAACGGGCGGGTGAACGGGGGGCGGCACGTCTGTCCACGTAGAGCTCCTTCGTGGATCAGGCACTTCAGTCCTTGAATGCGTGCACAGCAGGGCAGAAAAGAGCAGTGGAACACGCGACGGCCGAAACGCCTGATCTATGGCTACGAATATCCTTTGAAGGAATGTGTAGCCGCTCAGGCGCGGGCAATACGGCGCAGGGGACGGTCAAATGGTGTTAATACTTTGTCGAGGCGGCACGTGTTTCGCGGGTTTCAGCCACCCGAGCATTGGATCCAACCGACGAGCGGTAATGGCGGAGGCCAAAATGTACGGCGGTGTGTGAAAGCAAGCCTACCCGCGATAAGGCCATACGGCCATCACGGGGCAATTCCCATCGCCGTACCGTCGCTCGGAAGGCAGGTCGACTTTCAGGCGACCTCCGCTCCCTCTTCCGGCCAATGCGGCTCATTGGCGCCCGGTGGTGTCAGCGGTGGCAGACCATAGGCCGCCCGTGCGTCGTCACAGCTGGGGTTGTGCACACCGTTTTCCCACGAGGCCTCGAACTCGCGGCAGGGGCTGGAGCGGTTCTCATAAATGGAGCACGCCACTTGCGTGCCGATCTCGCCGCCCAGGCTGACGCAGCGGCAAGGCTTGGCGTCGGTGCCGATCATGGCGACCCGGGTCGGATTGATCTGCACCACCAGATCGTCGGGCACCACGCCACCGGCGGACTGGCATTCACCCCAGAAGAAAGACACACGAAAGTAGCCGCAGCAGGCGCCGCAGGTCAGGCAAGGGTTCTGATCGGACATGATGGCCAGGGAAGGAGGTTGTTGTTATCGGGGCGAGCGCCCGCGGCGCTATTTGTAATCCAGGCGCGAACGGCTGAGAAGAGGGGGACGCAAAAAAGATCGCCGCTGATCGGCGCAAACGCATCGCGGGGCAAGCCCGCTCCCACTGAATGGCGTGGGAGCGGGCTTGCCCCGCGATCAGGGTGAACGGCTTACTTGCGGGTCACACCATCGGCCCGGAACATCTGGCGAATGCCGCGAATGGCCTGGCGGATCCGGTCCTGGTTCTCGATCAGGGCAAAGCGCACATGATCGTCGCCGTAGTCACCGAAGCCGATCCCCGGCGACACGCAGACCTTGGCCTCGGCCAGCAGTTTCTTGGCGAACTCCAGCGACCCCAGGTGCGCATAGGCCTCGGGGATCTTGGCCCAGACATACATCGAGGCCTTGGGGTTCTCGACCATCCAGCCCATCTCGTGCAGGCCCTTGACCAGCAGGTTGCGGCGCTGACGGTACTGCTCGGCGATATCGCGCACGCACTGCTGGTCGCCTTCCAGGGCGGCGATGGCGGCCACCTGCAGCGGGGTGAAGGTGCCGTAGTCGTGGTAGCTCTTGATCCGCGCCAGGGCGCTGACCAGCTCGGGGTTGCCGACCATGAAGCCGATCCGCCAGCCCGCCATGTTGTAGCTCTTGGACAGGGTGAAGAACTCCACGGCGATGTCCTTGGCGCCCGGCACCTGCATGATCGACGGCGCCTTCCATCCGTCGTAGACGATGTCGGCGTAGGCCAGGTCGTGCACCACCAACACATCGTACTGCTTGGCCAGGGCCACCACGCGCTCGAAGAAGTCCAGCTCGACGCACTGGGCGGTGGGGTTGGACGGAAAGCCCAGGATCATCATCTTCGGCTTGGGGATCGACTCGCGGATCGCCCGCTCCAGCTCGTTGAAAAAATCCACCCCCGGCACCAGCGGCACGGAGCGCACCTGGGCGCCGGCGATCACCGCGCCGTAGATGTGGATCGGGTAGCTGGGGTTGGGCACCAACACCGTATCGCCATGGTCGAGGGTGCCGAGCATCAGGTGCGCCAGGCCCTCTTTCGAGCCGATGGTGACGATGGCCTCGCTTTCCGGGTCAATGGCGACGTCGTAGCGTTCCTTGTACCAGTTGGAAATGGCCCGGCGCAGGCGCGGGATGCCACGGGAGGTGGAATAGCCGTGGGTGTCCTCGCGCTGGGCGACCTGCACCAGCTTCTCGACGATGTGCGGCGGCGTGGCGCCATCGGGGTTGCCCATGCTCAGGTCGATGATGTCCTCGCCACGTCGGCGGGCGGCCATCTTGAGCTCGGCGGTGATGTTGAAGACGTACGGGGGGAGACGATCGATGCGCGCGAAGCGGCGCGGCGAACCTGGGTTGGCCATGTGTTCCTCTGCAGACGTAAGCGCCCGGAACCGTCCGAGCGACGCTGGCCGCTGCGGCGGCCTGAATCAGAAGATAGTGCCGAAACACAGTTAATGCAAAAGATAATTTCCTGTTTTGTTGGATTTTTTCAGACTATTTTTTTGAAATTTGAGATTTATGTTTCCAGCACTGGCCCTTCGCGGGCAAACACAGGAAAAAAGCATAAAAAAACCCCGGCACATGGCCGGGGTTCTTGGTGTAACAGGCTGCTGTATCAGCGCGCGTAGGTCATCAGCACATCAGCCGCGGTCTGGCTGTCCACGCCCATCATCACGCTCAGGGCGGTAACGGTGAGGATGGAGAAGCCAAACACCTTGCGGGCCCACTTGCTGTCGTCCTCGGCCTTGTAGCCGCCCCAGGCCATGTACAGCCAGTACAGGCCCATGGCCGCCGCCACGGCGAGGTAACCCAGGCCGGCATAGCCGCCGAGGGTCAGCATCAGGGTGGCGAGCACGAAGGCAAGCACATACAGCACGATCTGCTTCTTCGCCGCGAGGATACCGCGTGCCACCGGCAGGACCGGAATGTTGGCGGCGCTGTAGTCCTTGAAACGGAAGATGGCGATGGCAAAGCTGTGCGGCATCTGCCACAGGCTGAACATCACCAGCAGGGTCACCGCGGCCAGGTCGAAGCTGTTGCTCACGGCGCAGTAGCCGATCACCGGAGGCATGGCACCGGACAGGCTGCCGACCAGGGTACCGTGCACCGATTTGCGCTTCAGCCACAGGCTGTAGAAACCGACGTAGACCACGAAACCGACCAGGGCGCAGAACGCCGCCAGCGGATTGGCTTGCACATACAGCAGGCTGAAACCCGCCACCCCGAGCAGGGTGGCGTAGATCAGCGCCAGGGGCAGCGACATGCCGCCCTGAACCATGACGCGGTTCTTGGTACGTTCCATCTTGTGGTCGATGTCACGGTCGATGCAGTTGTTGAACACGCATCCGGACGCGACCACCAGGGAAGTACCGATCACCACCGCCAGGAACAGGGCGAAATCCACATGCCCCTTAGCGGCAAGGAAGAAACCGCCTGCCACGGAAAGCACGTTACCGAAAATGATCCCCGGTTTGGTGATTTGGATAAAGTGCTTCACGGACATGCAGTCTTACCTCACTTGGCCAACATTTCGAAGTGGATGCTGAACATGATCCACAGCGACAGGCCGACCAGCAGAGCGATCACCAGGGTAGTGAACAGGAACGTCGACACGTTGGAACGCTGCTCTTTCGAGCGGTCCATGTGCAGGAAGTACACCAGGTGCACAACCACCTGGATGACGGCCATGGCCACCACGATCAGGACGGTCAGGTTCTTCGGCAGGCTCGGGAACATCACCAGGCCGAACGGAATCGCGGTCAGGATGATCGAGAGGACGAAGCCGATCATGTACGACTTCACGCTACCGTGGTTACCCTCGTGATGAGTGTCGTGTGCGCTAGCCATTACAGAACTCCCAGCAGGTAGACGACGGTGAACACGCAGATCCAGACCACATCCAGGAAGTGCCAGAACAGGCTCAGGCAGCTCATGCGAGTCTTGGCGGTCGGCGTGATGCCGTGCTTGTTGATCTGATACATCATGATCGCCATCCAGATCAGGCCAGCGGTCACGTGCAGACCGTGGGTGCCCACCAGGGCGAAGAAGCCCGACAGGAAGCCGCTGCGCTGCGGGCCGAAACCTTCGGCGATCAGGTGATGGAATTCATAGATTTCCATCGCGATGAAGCCTGCACCGAACAGGAAGGTCACGGCCAACCAGCCCAGTACGCCGGCCTTCTTGCCGTCGAACATCTTCAGCATGGCGAAGCCGAAGGTGATCGAGGACAGCAGCAGGAACGCGGTTTCAACCAGCACGAAGTCGAGCTGGAAGATGTCGTGGCCCGACGGGCCGCCGGCAAAACTGCCGGACAGCACCGCGTAGGTGGCGAAGAGCGACGCAAACAGGATGCAGTCGGTCATCAGGTACAGCCAGAAACCGAGGACGGTCATCTGGCCCGAGTCGTGGTGGTGGTCATCGTGCGCATGGTCATGACCATGCGCGCCACCGTGGATTACTTGACTGGACATTGATTACACCCGTTCAAACGATTCGACACGTGCGCCGCCGGCAGGCAGTGCACCAGCGTTGGCCAGCGCTTTCATGCGCTCGCCTTCGATGCGCGCCACTTCTTCGGCCGGCACCATGTAGCCCTGGTCGTCACGCGCGGCGTGGCGAACGAAGACGGCGATGGTCGCAACCAGGCTCGCACCCACCAGCCACCAGATGTGCCAGATGAAGGCGAAGCCGAACACGGTCAGGAACAGACCCATGAACAGACCGGTGGAGGTGTTGCTCGGCATGTGGATCGCTTCGTACTTGGCAGGTGCCTTGTACGCAGCACCGGCTTGCTTGGCTTCGTGCCAGGCGTCCAGGCCAACATGCTCAGGCATGTGAGCGAAGTTGTAGAACGGAGGTGGCGACGAAGTCGACCACTCCAGGGTACGGCCGCCCCATGGGTCGCCAGTGACGTCCATGTTGTCCTTGCGGTCGCGAACCGAGACGTAGATCTGGATCAACTGGCAGGCGATACCGAACAGGATCAGCACGGCGCCGACCACGGCCACGTACAGGTAGGGTTCCCACAGCGGGTTGTCGGAGTGGTTCAGACGACGGGTCATGCCCATGAAGCCCAGGGCGTACAGCGGCATGAACGCAACGTAGAAGCCGGAGATCCAGAACCAGAAGGCAGCCTTGCCCCACTTCTCGTTCAGGGTGAAACCGAAGGCTTTCGGGAACCAGAAGGCGAAGCCGGCGATGTAGCCGAATACCGCGCCACCGATGATCACGTTGTGGAAGTGGGCGATCACGAACAGGCTGTTGTGCAGAACGAAGTCGGCACCTGGAACAGCCAGCAGGACGCCGGTCATGCCACCGATGGAGAAGGTGACCATGAAGCCCAGGGTCCACATGATCGGCGCGGTGAAGCGCAGACGGCCCTGGTAGATGGTGAACAGCCAGTTGAACAGCTTCACACCGGTCGGAATGGAGATCAGCATCGTCGCCAGGCCGAAGAAGGTGTTGACGCTGGCGCCGGCACCCATGGTGAAGAAGTGGTGCAGCCAGACCGCAAAGCCCAGGATGGCGATCGCGCCCGAGGCGTAGATCATCGAGTGGTGACCGAACAGGCGCTTGCCTGCGAAGGTCGAGGTGACTTCCGAGAACACGCCGAAGGCCGGCAGGATCAGGATGTAGACCTCAGGGTGACCCCACGCCCAGAACAGGTTGACGTACATCATCGGATTCCCACCAAGCTCGTTGGTGAAGATGTGGAAGTCCAGATAACGGTCAACGGTCAGCAGGGCGAGTGCGGCGGTCAGGATCGGGAAGGAAGCGACGATCAGCACGTTGGCCCAGGTGCAGGTCCAGGTGAAGATCGGCATGTCCATCAGCTTCATGCCAGGGGCGCGCATCTTCATCACGGTGACGAGGAAGTTCACGCCTGTCAGTGTCGTACCCAAGCCTGAGAGCTGTAGCGCCCAGATGTAGTAATCGACACCCACCCCAGGGCTGTACTGGATACCCGCGAGCGGCGGATAGGCAACCCAGCCGGTCTTGGCGAATTCACCAACGCCCAGCGAGATGTTGACCAGCAGCACGCCTGCCAGCAGCAGGTAGAAGCTCAGGGAGTTCAGGAACGGGAAGGCAACGTCACGTGCACCGATCTGCAGCGGAACCGCGAGGTTCATCAGGCCGGTGAAGAACGGCATCGCCATGAAGATGATCATGATCACACCGTGGGCGGTGAAGATCTGGTCATAGTGTTCAGGCGGCAGGTAGCCTTCCGAGCCACCGGTGGCGGCGGCCAGCTGGGTACGCATCATGATGGCGTCGGCGAAGCCGCGCAGCAGCATGACCATAGCGACGATGATGTACATCACGCCGATTTTCTTGTGGTCGACCGTGGTCAGCCACTCGGTCCACAAGTAGGTCCACTTGCGGAAATAGGTGATGGCACCAACGACAGCGATACCACCGAGCGCGATCATGGCAAGCGTCACCATGACTATCGGCTCGTGATACGGTATCGCCTCCAGAGTTAATTTACCGAACATCTCTTACTCCTCTGCACCGGCAGCTGGTTGCATACTCGATTCCACACCCTTGGTGGTGGCCAGGTCTTTGCTGCCTGCTTCTTCGTGGTTCGGACGACCGCGGTTCATGCCTTCGTACTTGTCGACGATGCGCTGGAACTGGTCAGCCGGAGCCTCGCTGTACAGCGCGACTGGGTTGTTTTCGCTAGCTTTGGCCAAGGCGTCATATTCGGCCTGGTCCAGTTTCTTCGGCGATGCCTTCACTTCAGCGACCCATGCATCGAAGTCAGCTTGCGAAGTGGCGACAGCCTTGAATTTCATACCGGTGAAGCCGGCGCCGCTGTAGTTGGCGGAGATGCCGTCAAACACACCGTTCTCGTTGGCGATCAGGTGCAGTTTGGTGGTCATGCCGGCCATGGCGTAGATCTGGCCGCCCAGACCCGGGATGAAGAAGGAGTTCATCACGGCGTCGGAGGTGACACGGAAGTTAACCGGGGTGTTGGCCGGGAAGACGATCTTGTTGACCGTGGCGATGCCCTGCTCCGGGTAGATGAACAGCCACTTCCAGTCCAGCGCGACCACGTCGATCTGCACCGGCTTCACATCGGAATCCAGTGGACGGTACGGGTCCAGCTTGTGGGTGGAGTGGTAGGTGAAGTAACCCAGGGCGATGATGATCAGGATCGGGATGATCCACACCGCGGCCTCGATCTTGGTCGAGTGCGACCAGTCGGGGGTGTAGGTGGCGGCCTTGTTGGAAGCACGGTACTTCCAGGCGAACGCCAGGGTCATGATGATCACGGGCACGACCACCAGCAGCATCAGGCCGGTGGCGATCAGGATCAGGTTCTTCTGCTCAATGCCGACCTGGCCCTTGGGGTCGAGCAGGGTCCAGTTGCACCCACTGAGTAAAAGCATGCCTAAAAAGGGCAATATGCCAAACAGTCTGGGGTAACGCTTTTTACTCATCTCACGACCTCTAGATCAGCTTGCTTCAATGCAATTTGTGTTTTGGTAGCCAACACTTCGTCCTGCCAAGTGCGGCAATTGGCGCCCGTACTCGCCCCTGCCAGGGATCCGACTGCAGGATCTTGGCGTCAAGCGGGTGTGCGGTGCTTATGGTTTCGTAGGCAACAGGCCTGTACTTCAGACCAAGTCCATTTGGTGCGGAAAACGCGGAGGGGGGTCCGCCCGGTATCGCCGTTGGGCGAAACTTGACGAAGTCAGCAAATGGAAAGCGCTGCGGCTTCCATCAATCCTGCGACTTGCAAGCAGTGCCGAACGGAAATTGGGGGCGATTGTAGATAGGTCGCCCCACGATGACTATGACTTATTGAGCAACAGTCTTTTACAGAATGCGCAACAATACTGGTCAAAAAATCAACTTCGCGACAGTTTGTCGCACCCCTTCCAGTAGCCCTGAAACCCTTGCCGCGCAAGGGCTGATGGCTGACCTGGATCAATCGTGCGGCGCACTTTGCGGCTTATCTTGCCGTGCAATAGACCCAGGTCAATTCGGGACTTTGGTCTAACCGCGACGTCGGTTTCGGTAGATTCCCAGGGGCACCAGCAGCGCCGTCAGGACGAAGGCCACCAGCGCCCATTGCGCCAGCGACAAGCCGAGGATCGGCGGATACGGGGTGGAGCAGAAACCGTCGACCTGGAAGGCCAGTGGCCAGAGCTTGGCCAGCGGCAGGTCGTCGACGATGGGCTGCAGGGTGTCGATGCCACAGCTCACCATCGGGTTGGCGAGTATATACACATGGTTGCCCGCCGCAACGATCCCGCCGATGGCGCTGAGCACCACCAGCGCCTCGAAGAAGGTCAGGCTACGGCGCCCGGGCATGGCCGCGGCGATGAAGGCGAAGATCGCGATGAACAGCAGGGCATAACGCTGCAGGATGCACAGCGGGCACGGCGCCTCGCCCAGCACTACCTGCATGTACAGGGCGCCGCCGATCAGCGCAAGGCAGATCACGCCGAGGAGCACCAGAAAGCGCCGTTCCCGGTTCAGGCGCGATGAGAGTTCGTTCATTGCCGATTCCTTCGATGGAGAGTGGCAGCGTGGGCTGCCCGAGGGGCGCCCAGTCTACACGCTGGAGATGACCTTTGAATGCATCGAGCAGGGGCGTGCGTGGCTATCCACTGATGACCTAGGACCGAGCGGGTCGGTTTCGGTTCACTGGCCAACATGAAAAATGTGCCAGCTTGAGCACCGGACAGGGGCAGGCCCCTCGACACCCGGGAGTGAAGGATACCGTGATTAAAGGAGGATTAAAGATGAACGCCGGTGTGGAGGCGTTCATCTCTTTCTATATAGAGAAGGGACAGGCCCAATCGCTGCGGTTCGGCGCTCGGCCACATCGATAGCGCCGAATGTCATCGTCCGTTTCGTTCTCGATTACCCACGGCCGGGAGCATCCGGGTGCTGTCGGCCCGACAGAACGCCGAACCGCAGCGATTGGGATGAATAGCGGGGCAAGCCCCGCGATGGGCTCAGCGTTTCACTCCAACGCCGCCGCCGGTCCGAAGAACTCGTAGCGCGCTTGCCCTTCCGGCACGCCCAGGCCCTTGAGCTGGCGCTTGATCGCGGCCATGAAGCCCTTTGGCCCGAGGAAGTAGGCGTCGATGTCACGCTCACGCGGCAGCCACTCGCCCAGCAGCGCCTGGTCCAGCAGGCCCACGGCGTCGGCGGCCTGGCTGCCATCTTCCTCGGCGTAGCAATAGAAGCGCTTGAGCTGCGGGTGGCGCGCCGCCAGCCCGTCGATCCAGTCGCGGAAGGCGTGCACCGCGCCATTTCGCGCGCAGTGGATGAAGTGCACCGGTCGCTCGGTCTTGAGCGCCGCCTCGAGCATCGCCAGGGTCGGGGTGATGCCAACCCCGCCACTGATCAGCACCAGCGGCTTGTCGCTGGCGGCGAGGGTGAAGTCACCGGATGGCGGGAACAGTTGCAGGGTATCACCGACCATCAAGCCGTCATGCAAGTAGTTGGAGACCTTGCCACCCGCTTCGCGCTTGACGCTGATGCGGTACTGCTCGCCGTCGCACAGAGCCGATAGCGAGTAGTTGCGGCGCTGCTCCTGGCCATCGATGAACACCTGCAAGCCGATGTACTGGCCCGGCTCGGCCTTGAGCACCGGCTTGCCATCGAGCGGTGCGAAGTAGAACGAGACGATCTCGCGGCTTTCCTGCTCGCGGCGCACCAGGCGGAATTCACGGGTACCGCGCCAGCCGCCAGCGGCCTGCTCCTTCTCCTTATAGAGGTGCTCTTCCGCACCGATGAGGATATCGGCCAGCTGGCCATAGGCGGCGGCCCAGGCGGCGATCACTTCCGGGGTGGCGATGTCCTTGCCCAGCACTTGCTCGATGGCGCGCAGCAGGCAGCTGCCAACGATCGGATAATGTTCGGGGAGAATCTGCAGGGCCACATGCTTGTTGATGATCTGCCCGACCAGGCCGCCCAGTTGCTCGAGCCGGTCGATGTGACGGGCGTACATCAGCACGCCGTTGGCCAGGGCACGCGGCTGGTCGCCGCTGGCCTGGTGGGCCTGGTTGAACAGCGGACGCACCTCGGGGTACTCGCTGAGCATCAGTTTGTAGAAGTGGGTGGTCAGGGCCTCGCCACCGCTTTCCAGCAGGGGGACAGTGGCCTTGATGATTGCACGTTGTTCGGCATTGAGCATTGCGACAACTCCTGAGCCTTTGGCTTCGAATGGTTGCCTGGGGTATTTCAGCAATCGTGCCAACTTTAAACACCAATAAAATCAGGCTCTTGAGCACATCAGTGTCATAAGGACACACTCAGGCGTATAGTCATTACGACCAACAGGAGTCCATATGACTGCAAAGCCCCTGCTCACCGCCCTCCTCCCTCTGGTCAGCGACCTCTCCTGCGACCTGCCCGACCAGGAGCGCTACCGCCGCCTGCTCGGTGCCATGCGCGGCCTGCTGCCTTGCGATGCCGCGGCACTGCTGCGCCTGGACGGTGAGTGGCTGGTGCCGCTGGCGGTGGACGGGCTGTCGCCAGACACCTTGGGCCGGCGCTTCAAGGTCAGCGAGCATCCGCGCTTCCAGGTGCTCCTGAGTCGCCCGGAGCCGACCCGCTTCGCCAGTGACAGCCAGTTGCCCGACCCTTATGACGGCCTGGTCAATGCCGAGCATGTCGACCTCGAAGTCCACGACTGCATGGGCTGCCCGTTGATGGTCGACGAGCGCCCCTGGGGCCTGCTGACCCTCGACGCCCTCACCCCCGGCCAGTTCCAGAGCCTGGAGCTCGACGCCTTGCAGGCCTTCGCCAGCCTGGCCGCCGCCACGGTGACCGTGGCCGAGCGCATCGAACACCTGGCCTCGCGCGCCGAGGACGAACACCAGCGCGCCGAGGTGTACCGCCAGGCCAGCGGCCAGGACCGGGAACTGATTGGCCAGAGCAAGGCGCACAAGCGCCTGGTCGAGGAGATCCGCCTGGTCGGCGGCAGCGACCTGACCGTGCTGATCACCGGCGAGACCGGCGTCGGCAAGGAACTGGTGGCCCAGGCCCTGCACCGCGCCAGCCAGCGCGCCGACAAACCGATGGTCAGCCTCAACTGCGCCGCGCTGCCCGACACCCTGGTGGAGAGCGAACTGTTCGGCCACGTGCGCGGCGCCTTCACCGGCGCCCACGGCGAACGCCGAGGCAAGTTCGAGCTGGCCAACGGCGGCACGCTGTTCCTCGACGAGGTTGGCGAACTGCCCCTGGCGGTACAGGCCAAGCTGCTGCGGGTACTGCAAAGCGGGCAACTGCAGCGGCTGGGCTCGGATCGCGAACACCGCGTGGATGTACGTCTGATCGCCGCGACCAACCGCGATCTGGCCGAGGAGGTGCGCAGCGGCCACTTCCGCGCCGACTTCTATCACCGCCTGAGCGTCTATCCGTTGCACGTGCCACCGCTACGCGAACGGGGTCGCGACGTGCTGTTGCTGGCGGGCTATTTCCTCGAACAGAACCGCTCGCGCCTGGGGCTGGGCAGCCTGCGGCTGTCCGCGGACGCCCAGGCCGCGCTGCTGGCCTACGGCTGGCCGGGCAATGTGCGCGAGCTGGAGCACTTGATCGGCCGTTCGGCGCTCAAGGCGCTGGGGCAACACGGGCAGCGGCCGAAGATCCTCACCCTGGAAGCGGCCGACCTCGACCTACGCAACCTGGCGCCGGCCATGCCGGTAGTAGCCGAAGCGCCGTCGGCCGATGTGCCGTTGCCCGAGGGCGGGCTGCGTGAAGCGGTGGATGATTATCAGCGGCAGATCGTCGAAGCCTGCCTGAATCGCCACCATGACAACTGGGCCGCCGCGGCGCGAGAGCTGGGGCTGGACCGGGCCAACCTGAGCCGGCTGGCCAAGCGACTGGGCTTGCGCTGAATACACCATCGCAAATAGCAAACTACGCTAAAGCCTGACGCCAAAAAGCCGATAACCCGGCATCCTCCCCCATTTCGAACCGAAGGTTGCCCATGGCCACGCAAAAAGCCCGCGCGGACTCGCTGTCCCTGCTGCTGTTCACCCTGCGCAGCGGCAAGCTGATGGCTATCAACCTGCTCAAGGTCAGCGAGATCATCCCCTGCCCGCCGCTGACCAAGCTGCCGGAGTCCCACCCGCATGTCAAAGGCGTCGCCACCCTGCGCGGCAACTCGCTGTCGGTGATCGACCTGTCCCGCGCCATCGGCGAAATGCCCCTGGCCGACCCCGACGGCGGCTGCCTGATCGTCACCGAGATCAGCCGCTCGCGCCAGGGCCTGCACGTGCAGGCGGTAAGCCGCATCGTCCATTGCCTGAGCACCGACATCAAGCCGCCGCCCTACGGATCGGGCAACCGCTCGTTCATCACCGGCGTGACCCGGGTCGACAACACCCTGGTGCAGGTGCTGGACATCGAGAAAGTCATCCACGGCATCGCCCCGCCGGCCCACGAGCCGCACCCGGGCGAAGTCAGCGAGGAAGACGCCAGCCTGCTGGCCGCCGCCAACATCCTGGTGGTGGACGACAGCCAGGTCGCGCTGCAGCAATCGGTGCACACCCTGCGCAACCTCGGCATCGAGTGCCATACCGCGCGCAGCGCCAAGGATGCGATCAACGTGCTGCTGGAGCTGCAAGGCACCGAGCGGGAAATCAACATCATCGTCTCCGACATCGAGATGTCCGAGATGGATGGCTTCGCCTTCACCCGCACCCTGCGTGAAACGCCGGACTTCCAGCACCTGTACATCCTGCTGCACACCTCGCTGGACAGCGCGATGAGCGGCGACAAGGCCAAGCTGGCGGGGGCCAATGCGATCCTGACCAAGTTCTCCTCGCCGGAGCTGACCAACTGCCTGGTGACGGCGGCGCGGACGGTGGTGTTCGAGGAGCGCTGACACATCAAGTCAGGATTTTCCTGACTTGATGAAGGAAAACGTTCGGGCATAATTCGCGCCCTTCGCAGATTCATTGGCGGTGTCGCGTATGAAATACCTCAGTTCGTTCCTCATTCTCTGCGCCCTTGCCAGCGGCGTAGCCCACGCCTCGAGCAACCAGGCCTGGACCGACCAGCGCAAGCACATGCTCAAGGCCTGCCTGGCCGCCAGCCAGTTCAAGGATGCCCACGCCCTGGGCAAGCCCACCGAGTTCGACGACCGGGTCGGTTACAGCGCGCTGTTGATCGAGGGCACCTACCCGCAGAAGCACATGCAGAACCGCACCGGTACCGAGTTGTGCCTGTATGACCGCCAACGCCAGCAAGCCTTCACCAGCGAATGGGACGCCGGCAAGCGATGAGCGACAGCATTCGCTTCGCCTGCACCGGCTGCGGCAAATGCTGCACGGGCCATCATGTGCCGCTGACACTTGCCGAGGCCCACTCGTGGGCGGCCTCCGGCGGCCAGGTGGTGGTGCTGATCGAAGGGTTCCTCGCCGATGGCCCGGGCATGCCGGTGGACCAGCGCGAGCATGTGCTGCGCCGTTCATTCCCGGTGCCCTGTGGCGCCGGGCAACTGCAGGTGTCGGTCACCTTCGCCGCGTTCAACCCGGGGCGTTGTCGCAACCTCGACGACAACGACTTGTGCGGCATCTATGAAAGCCGGCCGCTGGTCTGTCGCATCTACCCGGCGGAAATCAACCCGCACCTGCCGCTGCGGCCGGAAAACAAGGACTGCCCGCCCGAAGCTTGGAAACAAGGGCCTGAGCTGATTCATGGCAGCCTGCCGGTGGATGAGACACTGCGCGCCTTGATCGAGGCTTCGCGTCAGGCGGACCGCGACGATATCGCCGCCAAGGTGGCGATCTGCCAGACGCTGGGGATGACCACCAGCGCGCTTAAGGGCAACGGGTTTACCGCGTGGTTGCCGGACATGACGGCGTTCGCGGCAGTGCTGGAGCAGCCGCCACAGGCGGTCGATGGGCCATGGGTGGTGCATGTGCAGGACGAGGCGCTTGCGGCCGAATTACAGGGTCATCGCCTGCAGGTGACGGGCGAAGCGCCGGTCTACTATGCGTTCATCGGTTTCTAGATAGATCCAATCGCGGGGCAAGCCCGCTCCCACGCCCTAGCCCTCGACACTCCACGCTTCGAGGCCACTATTGTGGGAGCGGGCTTGCCCCGCGATAGGGCCGGCACTGACAACTCAATCACTGACACCGCCGCCAGAACTCATCCGCCAGCCGCCGCAGGTCCTTGGCCAGCTCCGCCACGTCACTGGCACTGCTGTGGCTGCGCTGCCCGACGCTGACCGTCGCCTCGCTGGCCTGGCGGATGCTGGTGATGTTGCGGTTGATGTTCTCGCTGACCTGGCTCTGCTGCTCCACCGCTGCGGCGATCTGCAGGCTCATCTCGTTGATCTGGTTGACCCGCACGCTGATGCTGTCCAGCGCGTCGCTGGCCAGTTGCGCCTGCTCGACGCTGTGCCCGGCATGGGCGCTGCTCTGCTGCATCACCTGCACCGCCGCGCGGGCACCCTCCTGCAGGGCGGCGATCATGCGCTGGATATCGTGGGTCGACTGCGCGGTGCGCTGGGCCAGGCCGCGCACCTCGTCGGCGACCACCGCGAAGCCACGCCCCTGGTCACCGGCACGCGCCGCCTCGATGGCGGCGTTCAGCGCCAGCAGGTTGGTCTGCTCGGCGATGCCACGGATCACGTCGAGCACCCCGGAGATCTCGCTGCTGTGATTCTCCAGTTGGTGGATCACTTCGCTGGCCTCGACCAGAGAGCCGGCCAGGTCCTGGATCGCGCAGCGGTTGCGGTCGACCAGGTGATGGCCGGACTGGGTCTCACCCTCGGCCTGGTCGGCGGCCATCGCCGCCATCTGCGCGCTGCTGGCCACCTGCGCGACGCTGGCGCTCATCTGGTGGATCGCTGTCGCCACCTGGTCGGCTTCGCTCTGCTGCTCCAGGCTGTTGGCATGACTGCTGTGCAGGGCCTCGACCAGCGAGCCGGAGTGCCCGGCCAGGCGCGACGAGGTATCGCCGATGCGCCCGACCACCGCCCCCAGCTGCGCCTTGAGCATGCGCATGGCGAACTCGATCTGCCCCAGGCCGTCACGCCGGCCGGTATACAACTGCTGGCTCAACGGGTTGTCGGCGATCGCCTGGGCCTGCTGGCGCAACCGCTCGTAAGGGCGCAACAGCACCAGAATCGCCAGGCTGCTCAAACCTGCCGCCGCTGCCACTTCCACCAGCGATTCCAGCAACGGCGCCCCCAGCCACCACTGCCCGGCACCCACTACCAGCGCCAGCACGGCACCGACCGCCAGCGACAAACGTGAGCCCAATCCCAGTACCGGCAAGCGCTCACGCCAGCCACGTCGGCCTTCGCGCAGGCGCGCATAGCAGCGCTCGGCCGCCGCGACCTGCTCGGCCCCAGGCTTGGTCCGCACCGACTGGTACTCCAGCGCCTGCCCGCCGCTGCTGATCGGCGAGACGAAGGCGCTTACCCAGTAGTGGTCGCCGTTCTTGCAGCGGTTCTTCACCAGCCCCATCCACGAACGCCCGGCCTTGAGCGCCTGCCACATCTGGGCAAACGCCTGGGGCGGCATGTCGGGATGGCGGACGATGTGATGGGCGTTGCCCAGCAGTTCCTCGCGGGAGAAACCACTGATCCGCAGGAAATCATCATTGGCATAGGTAATGCGGCTGTCCAGGTCGGTGGTGGACAGGATGTTGGCGTCGCCGGGGTAATCCACTTCGCGACCGGTAACAGGCACATTGCACTTCATCGGAGGCTCTCGTTGTTGTACGGGAAATCGGCAGGGCGTACGACTTTAGGGGCAAACGTCGGTGCAATATTGATCCACGGCAGGGTATTGGCACTTGGCCATCAACCCGCCGAAACTGACAGCCGTGACAGCCAGGCGTCACGCTGCCGACCCGCTCGGCGCGCTATAACCCTGCAATAGCCGAATCTTTTCCCCAGCCCCTTGGCCAAGGTGCCCGCCCCGATGCGACGTCCGTCCCGTTCCCTCGTTATCACTGGCCTGGCCCTCGTCCTGCTGGCCGCCGTCGGCACCTGGCAGGAGTTGCGCCAGCAAGCTCCAGCCAGCCGCGCCGCCAGCGCGGTCCCGGTGCGGGTGGTCGCGGTGGCCCAGCAGGATGTACCGCGCTACCTCAGCGCCATCGGCTCGGTGCTGTCGCTGCACAGCGTCGAGGTCCGCCCCCAGGTCGAGGGCGTGCTGACCCAGTTGTTGGTCAAGGAAGGCCAATGGGTCAGCCAGGGCGACCTGCTGGCCACCCTCGACGACCGGGCGATCCGCGCGAACCTGGATCAGGCCCGCGCCCAGCTCGGCCAGACCCAGGCGCAGTTGCAGGTCGGCAACGTCAACCTCAAGCGCTACCAGCTGCTGAGCACCGACGACGGCGTGTCGAAGCAGACCCTCGATCAGCAGCAAGCCCTGGTGAACCAGTTGCAGGCGACCCTCAAGGGCAACCAGGCGGCCATCGACAATGCCGCGGTACAGCTCAGCTATACGCAGATCCGCTCGCCGGTCACCGGCCGCGTCGGCATCCGCAACGTCGACCCCGGCAACCTGGTGCGCACCAGCGACACCCAGAGCCTGTTCAGCGTCACCCAGATCGACCCGATCGCCGTGGAGTTCGCCCTGCCCCAGCAGCAGCTCCCCGTCCTGCAGAGCTTGCTGAAATCGCCCACGCCCGCTGAGGTCGAGGCGTACATGGACGCCGACGGCGAACGCAGCCTGCTCGCCAGGGGCCACCTGATGCTGATCGACAACCAGGTCTCGGCCACCACCGGCACGGTGCGGGTCAAGGCCGAGTTCGACAACCAGGATGGCCGCCTGTGGCCCGGCCAGCTGGTCACCGTGCGCCTGCGCACGGCAGTGGACGAGGACGCCCTGGTGGTGCCGCCGCCAGTGGTGCAACGCAGCCTCGACGGCCACTTCGTCTACCGCCTGGATGGCGACAAGGTCAGCGCCGTGCCGGTCAAGGTGGTATACCAGGACAGCACGCTGAACGTCATCGCCGGGGTCAAGGCCGGCGACCGCCTGGTGCTGGACGGCCAGTCGCGGCTCAAACCCGGCAGCACCGTCGAGGTCACGCCCGACGCCCCCGCCCCGGCGGAGATGGCCGACCGCAGGAGCCAGCCATGAACACCCGCAACGGCCTCTCGGCCTGGTGCATCGACCACCCCATCGCCACCCTGCTGCTGACCTTCGCCCTGGTGCTGCTGGGCGCCATCGCCTTCCCGCGCCTGCCGGTGGCGCCCCTGCCCGAGGCCGACTTCCCGACCATCCAGGTCACCGCCCAGCTGCCCGGCGCCAGCCCGGAAACCATGGCCTCGTCGGTGGCGACGCCCCTGGAGGTGCAGTTCAGCGCCATCCCCGGCATGACCCAGATGACCAGCAGCAGCGCCCTGGGCTCGACCAACCTGATCCTGCAGTTCACCCTCGACAAGAACATCGACACCGCCGCCCAGGAAGTCCAGGCGGCGATCAACACCGCCACCGCGCGCCTGCCCCAGGACATGCCCAGCCCGCCGACCTGGCGCAAGGTCAACCCGGCCGACAGCCCGGTGCTGATCCTCACCGTCAGCTCGACGCAGATGCCCGGCAACCAACTGAGCGACTACGCCGAGACCCTGCTGGCCCGCCAGCTCAGCCAGATCGACGGGGTCGGCCTGATCAACATCACCGGCCAGCTGCGCCCGGCCATCCGCGTGCAGGCCCAGCCCGAGAAGCTCGCCGCCATCGGCCTGACCCTGGCCGATATCCGCCTGGCCATCCAGCAGACCAGCCTCAACCTGGCCAAGGGCGCGTTGTACGGCGAGCACAGCGTGTCGACCCTTGCCGCCAACGACCAGCTGTTCCACCCCGAGGACTACGCCAGGCTGATCGTCAGCTACCGCAACGGCGCGCCGGTGCACCTGGCCGATGTGGCCAAGGTGATCGATGGCGCCGAGAACGCCTATGTGAAGGCCTGGTCCGGCGACCGGCCGGGGCTCAACCTGGTGATCTTCCGCCAGCCCGGCGCCAACATCGTCGACACCGTGGACCGGGTGCTCGACGCCCTGCCGCGCTTGCAGGAGATGCTGCCGGCGGCGGTCGATGTCTCGGTGCTGCAGGACCGTACCCAGACCATCCGCGCCTCGCTGCATGAGGTGGAGCTGACCCTGATGATCGCCGTGGCCCTGGTGATCGGGGTGATGGCGCTGTTCCTGCGCCAGTGGTCGGCGACCTTCATCGTCTCCAGCGTGCTCGGCGTGTCGCTGATCGCCAGTTGCGCGCTGATGTACGTGTTCGGTTTCAGCCTCAACAACCTCACCCTGGTGGCCATCGTCATCGCCGTGGGCTTCGTGGTGGATGACGCCATCGTCGTGGTGGAGAACATCCACCGCCACCTGGAGGCCGGCGACGACAGCCGCACCGCCGCGCTCAAGGGCGCCGGCGAGATCGGCTTCACCGTGGTGTCGATCAGCTTCTCGCTGATCGCCGCGTTCATTCCGCTGCTGTTCATGGGCGGCGTGGTCGGCCGGCTGTTCAAGGAGTTCGCCCTGACCGCCACCGCGACCATCCTGATCTCGGTGGTGGTCTCGCTGACCCTGGCACCGACCCTGGCCGCGCTGTGCATGCGCCGCCCGCCCGACGAGCAGCACGGCGGCCTCGGCCAGCGCCTGGTGCGCTGGTACGAAAAGGGCCTGGACCGGGCCCTGGCGCACCGGCGCGTCACCCTCGGCGTGTTCGGCCTGACCCTGGCGCTGGCGGTGGCCGGCTACGTGGCCATCCCCAAGGGCTTCTTCCCATTGCAGGACACCGGCTTCATCCTCGGCACCACCGAGGCGGCGGCGGATGTCTCCTACCCGGCGATGATCGCGAAACACCAGGCCCTGGCGAAGATCATCGAGGCCGACCCTGCGGTGCGCGCCTTCTCGCACTCGGTCGGCGTCACCGGCAGCAACCAGACCATCGCCAACGGCCGCTTCTGGATCTCCCTCAAGCCCCGTGGCGAACGCGACGTCTCGGCCAGTGAGTGGATCGACCGCATGCGCCCGAAACTGATGCAGATCCCCGGCATCGTCCTGTACCTGCGCGCCGGGCAGGACATCAACCTCAGCTCCGGTCCCTCGCGCACCCAGTACCAGTACGTGCTCAAGAGCAACGACGGCGTGGCGCTGAACCTGTGGACCCAGCGCCTGACCGAGCGCCTGCGCGAAAACCCGGCGTTTCGCGACCTGTCCAACGACCTGCAGCTGGGCGCCAGCGTCACCCGGATCGACATCGACCGCCAGGCCGCGGCGCGCTTCGGCCTGACCACCACCGACGTCGACCAGGCGCTGTACGACGCCTTCGGCCAGCGACAAATCAGCGAGTTCCAGACCGAGACCAACCAGTACAAGGTGATCCTCGAGCTGGACGCCCGCCAGCGTGGCAAGGCCGAAAGCCTCAACTACTTCTACCTGCGCTCGCCGCTGTCCGGCGAGATGGTGCCGCTGTCGGCCCTGGCCCATGTCGCGCCGCCCAGCACCGGCCCCCTGTCGATCAGCCACGACGGCCTGTTCCCAGCGGCCAACCTGTCGTTCAACCTGGCTCCCGGCGTGGCCCTGGGCGATGCGGTGCAGATCCTCGAACGCACCCAGCGCGAGCTGGGCATGCCCGACTCCATCGCCGGCAACTTCCAGGGCGCGGCCCAGGCGTTCCAGAGCTCGCTGTCCAGCCAGCCATACCTGATCCTCGCCGCGCTGGTGGCGGTGTACATCATCCTCGGCGTGCTCTACGAGAGCTTCGTGCACCCGCTGACCATCATCTCCACCTTGCCCTCGGCGGGCCTGGGCGCGCTGATCCTGCTGTGGCTGATGGGCCAGGACTTCACCATCATGGGCCTGATCGGCGTGGTGCTGTTGATCGGCATCGTCAAGAAGAACGGCATCCTGCTCATCGACTTCGCCCTCGACGCCCAGCGCCACCAGGGCATGACGCCCGAGCAGGCGATCCGCCAGGCATGCCTGGTGCGCTTCCGTCCGATCATCATGACCACCCTGGCCGCGCTGCTCGGCGCGGTGCCGCTGATGTTCGGCTTCGGCACCGGCGCCGAACTGCGCCAGCCGCTGGGCATCGCCGTGGTCGGCGGCCTGCTGGTAAGCCAGGCGCTGACGCTGTTCACCACCCCGGTCATATACTTGGCCCTGGAGCGCCTGTTCCACCGCCGCCGGGCCGCTGCCGCCCCCGCGCCGACCGCCAGTTGAGACAAGACCATGCGTGTGCTGATCATCGAAGACGAAGAGAAAACCGCCGACTACCTGCATCGCGGCCTCACCGAGCAGGGCTTCACCGTCGACCTGGCCCGCGACGGCATCGACGGCCTGCACCTGGCCCTGGAAGGCGACTACGCGGTGATCGTGCTCGACGTGATGCTGCCGGGCCTGGATGGCTACGGCGTGCTGCGCGCACTGCGGGCGCGCAAGCAGACGCCGGTGATCATGCTCACCGCCCGTGAGCGGGTCGAGGACCGTATTCATGGCCTGCGCGAAGGCGCCGACGACTACCTGGGCAAGCCGTTCTCGTTCCTTGAACTGGTCGCCCGCCTGCAGGCGCTGACCCGACGCAGCGCCATTCATGAGCCCTTGCAGATCCAGGTGGCGGACCTGTGGATCGACCTGATGGCACGCAAGGCCACCCGCGCGGGATCGCGCCTGGATCTCACCGCCAAGGAGTTTTCGCTGCTCAGCGTGCTGGCCCGGCGCCAGGGTGAGATCCTGTCCAAGACCGCCATCGCCGAGCTGGTCTGGGACATCAATTTCGACAGCGACGCCAATGTCGTCGAGGTGGCCATCAAGCGCCTGCGCGCCAAGCTCGACGGGCCGTTCGACAACAAACTGCTGCATACCATTCGAGGCATGGGTTATGTCCTGGAGCACCGTGGGTAGCCCGGGGGGCGCTGCGCGCCCCACTCGCGACGCAAGGCCGCTCTCACAGCGGCTCGCGGTCTCTTGTGGGAGCGGCCTTGTGTCGCGAAAGGGCTGCAGAGCAGCCCCAGGGAGCGACAGCCCATGACCCTTTTCCGAAGCAAACCCGGCAACTCCATCGCCCTGCGCCTCTCGGCGCTGTTCACCCTGGTGGCCCTGGCCGTGTTCGTGCTGATCGGCAGCGCCCTGTACCGCCAGGTCGACCGCAGCCTCGACCTGCTGCCGGCCGCCGAACTGGACGCGCGCTTCAGCGTGCTCGAATCCACCCTCAACCGCTACGGCACCCCCGAGCACTGGGCCAAGATCAACAACAAGCTCAACCTGCTCAGCGAGGAAGACCGGCGCATCCGCTTCTGGGTGGTGAGCAGCAACCCGGCCTTCGAGTACGGCCGTCCCACCGAGCAGGTGCGCGGCTTCGCCGAGGGCGCGCCGGGCATGCGTGACCTGCGCCTGAGCGACAGCCCCTACCCGTACAAGGTGCTGGTCAGCGAACTGCCGGCGCTGGGTGAGCGCCCGCCGCTGCGCTTTCTGATCGGCATCGACACCGAGACCTTCTGGCAGGCCCAGCACAGCCTGCTGGTGGCCATCGTCGGCCTGGCCGCCCTCGGCGTGCTGCTGGCCTCGCTGCTCGGCTACTGGGTCGCGCGCATCGGCCTCAGGCCCCTGCTGGCGCTGTCGGACGAAGCCCAGGCCCTGGCCCCGCCGCGCCTGGACGACCGCCTGCAGACCCGCGACCTGCCGCCGGAGCTGGCGCAGTTCGCCGGCGCCTTCAACGCCGCCCTCGACCGGGTCAGCCAGGCCTATTCGCAACTCGAGGCCTTCAACGCCGACGTCGCCCACGAACTGCGCTCGCCGCTGACCAACCTGATCGGCCAGACCCAGGTCGCCCTGACCCGCGGGCGCAGCGCCGAGCACTACTTCGAGGTGCTGCAATCGAACCTCGAAGAGCTGGAGCGGCTGCGCAGCATCATCAACGACATGCTGTTCCTGGCCAGCGCCGACCAGGGCAGCAAGGCCACCTCGCTGACCAGCGCCTCGCTGGCCGAGGAAGTGGCCACCACCCTCGACTACCTCGACTACATCCTCGAGGACGCCCAGGTCAGCGTCAGCGTCAGCGGCGACGCCCAAGCCTGTTTCGAAAAGGCCCAGCTGCGCCGGGCGCTGATCAACTTGCTCAACAACGCCGTCCAGCACACCGCGCCGCACCAGGTGATCCAGGTGCGCATCGAGGCGGGCGAGGAACAGGTCAGCATCGCGGTGAGCAACCCAGGGCCGGCGATTGCCGACGAGCACCTGCCGATGCTGTTCGAGCGCTTCTACCGAGTGGATGCAGCGCGTGCCAACAGCGGCGGCGGCAACCACGGACTGGGCCTGGCCATCGTCAAGGCGATCGCCCTGATGCACGGTGGCAGTGTTTTCGTGCACAGCCAAGCCGGCGCCAATACCTTCGGCATTAACCTGCCGAACGCTCAACTACGCGGGTTTGCGGTAAAAGTCTGAGTGTTTTTGCCGCGATCATTACTTTTTGCGCAACAGTGCTTATCTGAACAGCCTCTGTTTCCCCGCTGTTTACAGGACTAACTTTAGCCCTGTCTCCATTAGCACTTGCCACGCAAGAAGGTTGCATCAAATGTCCAACAGTATGGGTATTGCCAGCGTGTTCGTCCTGTCTTCCCTGTTGTTGTCGCCCCTGGCCATGGCCGAAGAATCCCCGGCCTTCGTTGCCCGTAACGCCGAACTCGCCGCAGTTCACCAGGAGGCGCGTGACGCTTACGCCGCACAGCAGTCCGCTGCGGCAAAAGACGCACAGCAGACAGCCTCCAAGGTATCTGTCGATACCGATGCCGATAGTTGACCGGCCACGTCAACTGTTTCCAGTTTTCCCTGGGCTACACCATGGGCACTGCCTGTGACGATATGTTAGCCTTTCAAAGCCGCTGCCTTTCAGCGGCTTTTTTTATGCGTCGAAAATATCAGCCTGGCTGTTACGTCTCTAATAAGAACTTGCAGACACGACAATAAAAAACTGCCCCATCGCTTGACCAAAGGAGTGTGTACCGGTGTCTTTTGCGTTTCGTTTCACCCCGTTGTTCGTTGCATTGGCCGCAACGATGCCCATGGCCGCACAGGCCGATGAAGACAAGGCTGATGGCTTCATCGAGGGTTCCACGCTGAACCTGCATTTCAGAAATGCCTACTTCAACCGCAACGAGAAGAATGCCTCGATCAAGGACAAGCGCGAGTGGGGCCAAGGTGCCGTCGCCCGCTTCGAGTCCGGCTACACGCCCGGCGTGATCGGTTTCGGCCTCGACGCCCACGCCATGGTCGGCCTGAAGCTGGACGGCGGCGGCGGCCGCGCCGGCACCTCGATCCTGCCGAGCGCGCCGGAAGACAAGGCACGCCATGCCTTCTCCACCGCTGGCGGCGCGATCAAGCTCAAGGGCTTCGATACCGAGTTCAAGGCCGGTGACCTGTTCCTCACCAACCCGGTGATCGCCGGTGGCGAAAGCCGCATGCTGCCGCAGACCTTCCGCGGCGTCGCCGTGACCAACCGCAGCATCGACGGGCTGATGCTCGAAGGCGGCAAGGTCAGCTTCACCAAGCCGTACAACCAGAGCGGCCACCGCCGCATCAACACCTACTACAGCAACCAGACGCCCGAGCAGGACAGCCAGAACCTGAGCTGGGCCGGTGCGTCCTGGAGCGGCACCGAAGGCGTCACCGCCAACGTCTACGCCGCCGAGCTGAAGGACATCTGGAACCAGTACTACGCCGACTTCGACTACACCTACGCGGTCAACGACCTGGTCAGCCTGAACCCTGGCGTGCACTTCTATCACACCCAGGACACCGGCCAGTCAAAGCTGGGCGACATCGACAACAACACCTGGAGCGTGCACTTCACCGTCGCCGCCGGGTACCACAGCGTCACCGCCGCCTACCAGCGGGTCAACGGCGACACGCCGTTCGACTACATCAACCTGGGCGACAGCATCTTCCTCGACAACTCGCGCATGTACTCGGACTTCAACGCACCGAACGAGCGCTCGTGGAAGCTGCAGTACGACTATGACTTCGCCGGCCTCGGCATGCCGGGCCTGAGCACCTCGCTGTCGTACTCGCGCGGCAAGGCCGACCTGACCAAAGCCAGCCAGGACACCCAGTACTACGCTTTCTATAACGCCGACGGCGAGAATGCCCGGCACTGGGAGCGTGACTTCGACGTGAAGTACGTATTCCAGCAAGGCCAGCTGAAGGACCTGTCGGTGCTGCTGCGCTATGCCACGCACCGGGCCAACGCGGCGTACTCGAACATCCAGGACAACAACGAATTCCGCGTGATCGTGGATTATCCGTTGAACGTGTTCTGATCTGAAACCGATCGCGGGGCAAGCCCGCTCCCACGACCATGACCTGGCCTTGGCCTTGGCCTTGGCCTTGGCCTTGGCCTTGGCCTTGGCCTTGGCCTTGGCCTTGGCGAATGGTGGGAGCGGGCTTGCCCCGCGATGGGCCTACTGAATCATTTCCGTCGGCCAAATCAGCTTTGATCTTGTCCGACAATCCCGCGTTGCCTAAAATACTGCCGCCGCTTTCCGGCCCACTCCCCATGGATCCCGGGGCTTATGCAGTTGCGAGCATGACGTTGCCCACCCGATCACCACGATCCGCCCTGTACAAGTCACACCCCGAGCTGGTCCTCAACCTGGGCAGCTGCCTTGCCGTGCTCGCCATCGTGGCCATCGTCAGCTACCTGCTGGCCCGCGAGCGCGACAGCGTCGAGCAGTCGGCGATGCGCTCGTCGAGCAACATCGTGCAACTGATCGAAAGCGACATCCTGCGCAACGTCGAACTCTACGACCAGTCGCTCAAGGGCCTGATCTGGGCCGTGCAGCACCCCGAGCTGCTCAACGTACCCGCCAAGCTGCGCCAGCAGATCCTCTTCAACCAGGCCTTCTCAGCCCCGGTGCGCGGCGACATCCTCTGGCTCGATGCCAAGGGCGACGTGCTTGGCGACTCCACCAGCGTGGTGCCGCGCCAAGCCAACTTCGCCGACACCGTGCCCTTCCAAGCCCACCGCGACCGCCCGGGCCTGGGCCTGCTGATCAGCCCACCGTTCAAGGCGCGGCTGGGCAACCTGGACTGGTGCATCAGCTTCAGCCGGCGCATCTCCGGCGCCAACGGCGAGTTCCAGGGCCTGGCCGCCGGGGCCCTGCGCCTGTCTTACTTCAACGAATTGTTCCAGCGCCTGGACATCGGCGTGGACAGCAGCATCAACCTGCTCAACACCGACGGCCAGCTGCTGGCGCGCCAGCCGACCCGGCCGCAGGATCCGTTGATCGGCACCAGCTTCAGCGAGCGCCCCAACTTCAAGCGCATCCTCGAGGAGCGCAGCGGCAGCTTCACCGCCCACTCAACGGTCTATGAAGGCCTGCGTATCTACACCTTCGCCCGGGTCGCCGACCTGCCGCTGATCGTGCTGGTGGCGCACTCGGCCGACGAGGTGTTCCAGTCGTGGCGGCGCACCGCGATCGTGGTCAGCGTAGCCACCGGCGTGCTGTGCATCGGCATCCTCTGGCTGACCCTGCTGCTGGGTCGTGAACTGCGCCGCCGCCACGATGCCGAGCAAGGCCTGGCCACCCTCGCCGCCACCGACAGCCTCACGGGCCTTGCCAACCGCCGCCGCCTGGATCAGGTGCTGCGTCAGGAGTGGGCGCGGGCGCAGCGAAACCGCAAACCACTGGCGGTGCTGATGGTGGATGTGGATCACTTCAAGGCATTTAACCAACGCCACGGCCATGCGGGCGGCGACCATGTGCTGCGCGAGGTGGCCACGACCCTGGAGCTGTGCATCCGGCGCCCGGCGGACATGGCGGCGCGCTATGGCGGTGAGGAATTCCAGGTGGTGTTGCCGGAGACTAACCTGGCGGGTGCGCGGCTGCTGGCCGAGCGCATTCGCGCCAGCGTAGAGGCGATGCCGCCGTTCGGCGATGATGAGCGATCAGTGACGGTCAGCGTAGGAATCGGCTTGTATGTACCGGGCACCGCGCAGGATCTGTCGGCACTGCTGGCCGATGCGGATGAGGCGTTGTACCGCGCCAAGGCCAATGGCCGTAATCGGGTGGAAGGGCCTGAGACTTGAGGCGCTGGGGCCGCTATGCGGCCTTTCGCCGGCAAGCCGACTCCCACAACGACCACATCAAAATGCAGCCATGTGCCATCTCGTGAGAACCGGCTTGCCAGCGAGAGGGCTGCAGAGCAGCCCCTCAAACTCAAGACTGAGCGCGAGCTGCGTTACGCAGAGCCTTCACCTGGTCATGATTGCGCTGCACACCCTGCAGTTGCTTCTCTACCAGTGCATAGCTTTGGTCATTGACCGAGCGCCCCAACTTGACCAGCTTCTCACGGGCCTCTTTGTAGGCCTTGAGCGCATGGTCTTCACCGCGCTCCACCTCGTTTAGCACCGCCTCTTCATCCTTGCCGGTGACCATTGACTTGAGGTTGACCCAGCCACGGTGCAGGTCGCCGCTGATGCTGGTGCTGGTCTCTGGATCGCCACCCAGCCGGCGCACTTCGCTCTGCAGCTCGGCCGCAGCACTGGCGCACTCGCTGGCGCGCTGTACGAAGAAGGCTTTGAGTTGGGGATTCTTCACATCCTCGGCAGAGGTCTTGAAGCCTTTCTCACCATCCTTGCTGTACTCGATCAGGTCGTTGAGTACGTCAATCGTGTCTTTGTTGGGATTGCTCATGGCAACAAACTCCTTGGCAGGTGATAGTCACCTTTACCGGAGCAGACTTCGTGCCAGGCTAATGAATAGAAAAATAACTATAAAAATCAACAAGTTGAACCAAACAATCAAAAACCTGAAAACGGCGTTCTGCATGATCGCCGCTTGGGTCGTCGTGCAGTTTGCAGTATGGTCCGCGCTCAACCCGCCACAGGCCGATGCTCGATGAAACCTGAAACCCTGCAACTGCTGGTCACCCGCACCATGCCCTTCGGCAAGTACCAGGGCCGTATCATCGCTGACCTGCCGGGCGACTACCTGGCGTGGTTCGCCCGCAAGGGCTTCCCGCCCGGGGAGCTGGGCGGGTTGCTGGCGTTGATGCATGAGATCGACCACAACGGGTTGGGTGATCTGCTGAAACCGTTGCGGGCAAAGGCATCGCGACGCTGACTCATCAAGAACGCTCGACACCTGCCGAAATAAACAGACCACGTTTTCAAGGACGAATCACCTTTCATGCCATCTCGCCAATCCGCTTCTTCGGCTTTTGTCATTTCCCTGCTGGTTTCTGGCTGGGGGCTTTTCTATGTTGGACGACGCCGTTGGGCACTGATGCTGCTGGGGCTGATTCTTGCTGACTTCTTCCTGATCGGTCTGTTCGCCACGCCCAGAGCGTTGATCGTCGGCCTGTCCATCGTGCTGGCTCTCAAGTTCGGTTCGGCGTGTCTTGCGGCCTGGATCGCCCTGCGCGGTCAAGCGGGGAGCGAACCCCCTGGCGCACAACTGGTGGCCTACGCCGCAACAGTGGTGGCCATGGCCGCGGTGTTGGTGGCACTGCGCGCACCACTGTTCGGGTACCAGCTCGACCAGGTTCCTTCAGGTTCGATGGAGCCAACGCTGCAGATAGGCGACCACATCATCAGTGACCATCGTTTCAGCGAAGCCCTCAAGGTCGGCGATATCGTGCTGTACCGTCAAGGCACTAGCGAGGCCTTCAAGCGTGTGGCCGGAGTGGCCGGAGACCGGCTGGAAATCGTCGGGGGCGAGTTGATCGTCAATGACCGCAACCTGGGGTTGTTCCATGCGCCGCAGGACATGGTGCGCCGCCCAGAATCACTGAGCCTGGCACCCGTGACGGTCGAACCTGGCCACGTCTACCTGCTCGGCGACCGTCGCGACAACAGCAACGACAGCCGCTACATCGGCCAGGTCGCGGTAGCTGACGTGACCGCGAAAATCACCGGTATCTGGTACTCGAAGCATCGCCAGCGGATCGGCATGACGTTCGAATGACCCTCGCGGGGCTAGCCCGCTCCCACATCACATGTACCATCAGGCATGGGAGCAGGCTTGCCGCGCGAAGGGCCCTGCCGGCCTACCCCTTGGCCGGCGCCACCACCATCTCCACCTGTTCGCTCTTCTTGATCACGGCATACACCACCGCCGTCAGCAGGCTGCCGGCCACGATCGCCAGCAGGTAAAGCAGCGCATGGTTGATCGCGTTGGGGATCAGCAGCACGAACAGGCCGCCATGGGGCGCCATCAGCTTGCAGCCGAAGTACATCGACAAGGCCCCGGTCAGCGCGCCACCGGCGATGCTCGCCGGGATCACCCGCAACGGATCCTTGGCGGCGAACGGAATCGCCCCTTCAGAGATAAAACACAGCCCCAGCGCCAGCGCGGCCTTGCCGGCCTCGCGCTCGCTCTGGGCAAATTTGCGCCGGGCCAGAAAGGTGGCAATGCCCAGGCCGATCGGCGGCACCATGCCGGCGGCCATGGTCGCGGCCATTGGCGCATAGCTCGACGACGCCAGCAGCCCTACCGAGAACGCATAGGCAGCCTTGTTGATCGGTCCGCCCAGGTCTACACACATCATGCCGCCGAGCAGCAGCCCGAGCAGAATTGCGTTGGTGGTGCCCATGCTGTCGAGAAAATGGGTCAGCCCTTCAAGCATGGCGGCCACGGGCTGGCCGACCACGTAGATCATCACCAGGCCGGTGAACAGGCTGGCCAGCAGCGGGATGATGAGGATCGGCTTTAGCGCGTCGAGGCTGCTGGGCAGGCGCACCCAGCGGGCGATGGCCTTGGCGCTGTAGCCGGCCAGGAAGCCGGCGACGATGCCGCCGATGAACCCCGCCCCCAGCGTGCTCGCCAGCAGGCCGCCGATCATCCCGGGCGCCAGGCCCGGGCGGTCGGCGATGGACCAGGCGATGTAGCCGGCGAGCAGCGGCACCATCAGCTTGAACGCCGCCTCGCCGCCGATCTGCATCAGCGCGGCGGGCAACGTACCGGGCTCCTTGTAGGCCTCGATACCGAACACGAACGACAGCGCGATCAGCAGGCCGCCGGCCACCACCATCGGCAGCATGAACGACACCCCGGTCAGCAGGTGCTTGTAGACGCCAGTCTTCTCGGCCTGCTGCACCGCGCCAGGCGCCCCCCCCGCAGCCTCTACCTTGCCCTCGGCCAGCGCCTTGTCCAGCGTGGCGCGGGCCTGCTTGAGGGCAATGCCGGTACCGCAGCGGTAGATGCGCTTGCCGGCGAAACGCGCAGCCGGCACCTCGATATCGGCGGCCAGCAGCACCACGTCGGCCTCGGCGATGGCCTCGGCCGGCAGCGGGTTACGCGCGCCAACCGAGCCCTGGGTCTCCACGGTGAGCTGGTAGCCCATGGCCTGCGCCGCCTGTTGCAGCGCTTCGGCGGCCATGAAGGTATGGGCCACGCCGGTCGGGCAGGCGGTCACCGCGACGATTTTCGGCGCGCTGCCCAGTGGAGCCGGTGTCGCCTCGTGCACCCGAGCCTCGGCGGCGGCTTGGTCAAGAAACCCCTCGCGGTCCGCCAGTGCCTGGGCCGGCGTGCTCTGGTACACGCGCTTGCCCGCGAAGCGCGCCAGGTCCAGCGCCCCGGTGCTGACCACCAGCACCCAGTCGGCCTGTGCAATCTGCGCCATGGTCAGGCGGCGCTCGGGGTGCTCGGCATCCTGCACCTCGACACTGGTGCTCCAGCCCCGACGCTGGGCCGCGGCGGCCAGCAGGCGGGCGCTGAGCACGCTGGACACCTGCCCGTTGGGGCAGGCAGTGACAATGGCAATGTTCATCAGCAACCCTCTTCTTGTTGTTCTACCAGGTGCACGGCAGCCTCCAGGCGGGCCAGTTGCTCGCGATCCTGGATGCCGAAGCCGACCTGGGTGACCGCCTGGGCGGCGATGGCGGTGGCACGGCGCAAGGTGGCGGCGGGCGCCTCGGCCTGGAGCAGGCCATGGACCATGCCGGCGACCAGCGAATCACCGGCGCCGACGGTGCTGGCGATGTGCACCTTCGACGGCTGCGCATGCAGCGCCAGGCCGGCGGCGAACCAGGTCACGCCCTGCTCGCCCTGGGACACCACCACATGCTCGACACCGCTGGCCAGCAAGCGCTGCGCAGCGGCGCGCCGGCCGGCCGGGTCAAGCACGGGCTGCCCAAGCACCTCGCCCAGCTCCTCGGTGTTGGGCTTGACCAGCCAGGGCGCGGCCTCAAGGCCGGCACGCAAGGCTTCGCCGCTGCTGTCCAGGGCCACCTTCAATCCCTGTGACTTGAGCATGAGCAGCAACTCGCGCAGCCATTCGGGGCTGACCCCCTGCGGCAGGCTACCGGCCACCACCACGGCGTCATGCCCCGGGGCCACCTCGGCCAGTCGGCGCAGCAAGGCGTCGCGGGCGGCCTCGTCGACCTGCGGCCCCGGCCCGTTGATATCGGTGACCAGGCCATCGGCCTCGACCAGCTTGATGTTGCTGCGGGTCTCGCCGGGCACGCGGACGAAGCAGTCGGCGAACCCACGCCAGGCAATCAGCGCCTCGAACGGCGCCAGGTTGTCGAGCCCGAGAAAACCGCCGACGGTCACGCTGTGGCCCAGGTCGGCCAACACCTGGGCGACGTTAAGCCCCTTGCCGGCGGCATGGCTGTGCTGAGCCTGGCTGCGGTTGACCGCGCCGGGGCGCAGGCGCTCGAGGCTGATGGTGATATCCAGCGCCGGGTTGAGGGTAAGGGTGAGGATCTTGGCCATCAGTAACGCTCCACCAGCGCCCGGACTGCCTCGGCGCTGTCTTGTTGCAGGGCCTCGCGCGCCAGGGCGCGGGCCGTCGAAAGGTCGGCCTGGCGTACCAGAGCCTTGACTTCAGGGATGCTGCGGGCGGCGACGCTCAGCTCGTCCACCTCCAGGCCCAGCAGCACGGCGACGGCCTGCGGATCGGCCGCCAGTTCGCCGCACACGCCAACCCACTTGCCCTGGGCATGGGCGGCGCGCACGGTCATGTCGATCAGGTTGAGCACCGCGGGGTGCAGGCCGTCGGCCTGGGCCGAGAGGCTCGGGTGGCCACGGTCGATAGCCAGGGTGTACTGGGTCAGGTCGTTGGTGCCAATGCTGAAGAAGTCCACCTCGCGGGCCAACTGCGGCGCCAGCAGGGCGGCCGACGGTACCTCGACCATGATGCCCACCTGCAGGTCGGCCACTGGAACCTCCTGGCGCAGCCGCTCGACCATGGCCTTGGCGGCACGCCATTCATGGAGCTGACCGACCATGGGGAACATGATGCGCAGCGGGCGATTGTCCGCTGCGCGCAGCAGGGCCCGCAGCTGGTCTTCCATCACTTGCGGGCGTTGCAGGGTCAGGCGCACGCCGCGCACGCCGAGGAACGGGTTCTCTTCCGCCGCGATCGGCCAGTACGGCAAGGGCTTGTCGCCGCCCACATCAAGGGTGCGCACCACCAGCGGGCGCCCGCCCAGGCCGTCGAGCACCCGGCGGTACTCGGCCTCCTGGGTGGCCACATCGGGCAGTTGCGGGTGGGCCATGAAAATCAGCTCGGTGCGCAGCAGGCCGACGCCTTCGGCGCCCTGTTCGACGACTTTGCCGATGCCGCTGCTTTCGCCGATGTTGGCGAACACTTCGACGGCGTGGCCGTCGCGGGTCAGGGCCGGCTCATGGCGGTTGGCCCAGGCGATCTGCAAGCGCCGCTCGCGGGCATCACGCTCGGCCAGCGCCCTTTGCAAGCGGGCCTCGGGCGGCGCGACCTCGACCTGCCCGCGCTGGCCATCGAGCAGCAGTGGCGTGCCGTTCTCCAGCAGCAGCACGGCCGCGCCGGCCCCGACCACCGCCGGGATGCCCAGCGCCCGGGCGACGATCGCGCTGTGGGCCGTGGCGCCGCCCTGGGCGGTGACGATGCCGGCGACCCGCGCCGGGTCCAGGCGCGCCACATCGGACGGGCCCACCTCGGCCATCACCAGCACGTAGGGCTGCTCGGGCTCGACCACCGTCTGCACGCCACACAACTGGGCCAGCACACGGCGACCGATATCGCGCAGGTCGGCGGCGCGCTCGGCCAGCAGCGTGTCGTGCAGCGCCTCCTGCTGGCGGGCGGCGCTCTCGATCACCGCCATCCACGCGGCGGCGGCGCTCTCGCCCTGGGCCAGGCGCACCTCGACATCATCGGTCAGGGCCGGATCGGCCAGCATTTCCTGGTGGGTGATGAAGATTTCGCCGATGGCCTTGTCGCTGCGTTGCACCAGGGCCTGCAGGTCGGCGTGCACCTTGTCGATGGCCACTCGCAACCGGGCGCGCTCCTGGCCCGGCGACTCGCCGCGCAGCGGGTAGTCGATCTCGCGCTCGACGCACACATGGGCCGGGCCACTGGCAATGCCCGGCGCGGCCGCGACACCCTGCAGGGTGCTGCCGGGCGCCGGAGCCTGGAGGGTTTCGATGGGTGGCGGCTCCACAGCTGCCGTTTGCGGCAAGGGCTCGACCTCCTCGCCCAACCCCTGCTCGATGGCGGCCAGCAGCACCGGCAAGGCATCGGCGGCAACGCCAGGTTCGGCGATCAGTTCCAGCACCTGGCCACGGCGAGCGCCGAGGCTCAGCAGCTTGCTCAGGCTCTTCACCGAGACGGCGGGCTGGGCGCTATCATGCAGGCGGATGCGGATCTCGCCCTCGAAGCCCTTGGCCAACTGCGCCAGCGCCTTGGCCGGACGCGCATGCAGGCCATGGGCGTTGGCCAGCACCACCCGAGCGCTGGGCCAGTCGGCGGGCGCCTCGCCGCCGAGCACTTCGAGCACGGCGCGGCTGCTGGTGGCCTGGTAGAGCATCTGCCCACGGCCCTCGATCAGCACCTCGCACAAGCGCTCGAGCAATGCCTGGTGGGCGGCGCCGAGGCTGGCCAGGCAGAACAGGCCATTGAGCGGCTGGTCGCGGTAACGCAGTGGCTGCTGTGGAGTAACGAAGGCCAGGCCCGGTTGACGCACCTCGCGTTCACTGTGCAGCCACCACAGGCCTTCGCCCAGCGGCAGCGGCTCGGTCTGCTGCAGCACGGCGGCAAAGCCGCTGTCGGCACAGCCGCCGCGTTGCAACAGGCGGGCGCCGCGCCAGGCCAGCTCGTCGAAATCTTCCGCCGCCAGGTTGAGGCCGACCAGTTGGGCATCCAGCGCCAGCTCGCGCGGCGCGCCCTGCAGCAGTTTGAGCAGCGCCTCGGCGGAGCTGGCCCGGCGCAGCGCCTCGGCCAGGTCGGTTTCGCCCAAGGCACGGGTCAGCAACTGCAGCAGACGCAGGTGTTCATCGGAGCGGGCGGCGATGCCAATGGCCAGGTAGACGATCTGGCCGTCGCCCCAGTCCACGCCATCGGGGAACTGCAGCAGACGCACACCGGTGGCGTACACCAGCGCGCGGGTCTGCGGCGTGCCGTGGGGGATGGCGATACCCTGGCCGAGGAAGGTCGAGCCCTGCGCCTCCCTGGCCTGCAGCCCCGCCAGGTAGCCCTCGGCGACCAAGCCATCGGCAACCAGTCGATCGGCCAGCAACGCCAGTGCCTCGCCCTTGTCGGCGGCACGCTGGCCCATGGCAATCTGCTCCACGGCAAGCTCGAGCATGACCCTCTCCTTTTGCGGCAGCCCTGTTGGCTACCGAGGTATTGTTGTGGAATTCGACGGCAAAAGCCGCCAAAACGATCAGCGCAACGGGCGAATGCGTATTTCCAGGCAGGAAATTTCGTCTTGCTGAAACGTTTAATCTGACCAGACGGCCACGTTACTCGATAATCTGCCAACGAAAAAGCCCCATCCTGTCGGACAATTGCGACAATAGTCGTCTGCGCGCGGGCCCGCGGATGGGTGAAACTAGCCGGTCAAGCCCCGTGGCCAGTCCCGGAAACAACAAGGAAAATTCGGTGAAACTCAGCGATATCGCCCGTCTGGCCGGTGTGTCCGTGACCACCGCCAGCTACGTCATCAATGGCAAGGCCGAACAGCAGCGCATCAGCAACAGCACCGTCGAGCGCGTGCGTGCGGTGGTCGAGGCCCACGGCTTTACGCCCAACCCCCAGGCCGCCGGCCTGCGCAGCCGCCACACGCGCACCCTGGGCTTCATTCTCCCGGATCTGGAGAACCCCAGCTACGCCCGCATCGCCAAGCAACTGGAGCAAGGCGCCCGCGCCCGTGGCTACCAGCTGCTGATCGCCAGCAGCGACGACCAGCCCGACAGCGAACGCCAGTTGCAGCAGCTGTTCCGCGCCCGCCGCTGCGATGCGCTGTTCGTCGCCAGCTGCCTGCCGCCGGAGGACGACAGCTACCGCGAGCTGCAGGCCAAGGGCCTGCCGGTGATCGCCATTGACCGACGCCTGGACCCGGCGCATTTCTGCTCGGTGATCAGCGACGACCGCGACGCCAGCCGCCAGCTGGCCCAGAGCCTTTTGAAAACCCGCCCGCGCAGCATCGCCCTGATCGGCGCCCGCCCCGAGCTGTCGGTGAGCCAGGCCCGCGCCGGTGGCTTCGACGAGGCCCTGCAAGGCTTCGACGGCGACGTGCGGCGCTACCAGGGCGAGGCCTTCAGCCGTGAATGCGGCCAGCGCCTGATGCAGCAACTGATCGACGAACTGGGCGGTCTGCCGGATGCCTTGGTGACCACCTCCTACGTGCTGCTGCAGGGCGTGTTCGACACCCTCCAGGCGCGCCCTGAGGATTCCCGTGAGCTGCAACTGGGCACCTTCGGCGACAACCAGTTGCTCGACTTCCTGCCGCTGCCGGTCAACGCCATGGCCCAGCAGCACGGCCTGATCGCCGCCACCGCGCTGGAACTGGCCCTGGCCGCCATCGAGGACAAGCGCTACGAGCCCGGTGTGCACGCCATCGGCCGCACCTTCAAGCAACGGATCGCCAAGGCCTGAACATGCGCCTGATCGACACCCACACTCACCTCGACTTCCCCGATTTCGACGCCGACCGCCCGCGCCTGCTGGCCAACGCGGCGGCGCGCGGGGTGGAGCGCATGGTGGTGCTGGGGGTGTTCCAGGACAACTTCCAGCGGGTCTGGGACCTGGCCTGCGCCAACGAAAGCGTGTACGCGGCGCTGGGGCTGCACCCGATCTACCTCGAGCAGCACCGCCCCGAACACCTGGCGCAGCTGCGCGACTGGCTCGAGCGCTTGCGCGGCGATTCACGGCTGTGCGCGGTGGGTGAGTTCGGCCTGGACTTCTACCTGCCCCAGCTGGACCCGACGCGCCAGCAGGCGCTGTTCGAAGCCCAACTGCAACTGGCCTGCGAATTCGAGCTGCCGTCGCTGCTGCATGTGCGCCGCAGCCACGCCCAGGTGATCGCCACGCTCAAACGCTACAAGCCGGCGCGGGCGGGGATCATCCATGCCTTTGCCGGCAGCTACGAAGAGGCGCGGGAATACATCAAGCTCGGCTTCAAGCTGGGACTCGGCGGCGCCGGCACCTGGCCCCAGGCATTGCGCCTGCGCAAGACCCTGCCACGGCTACCGCTGGACAGCGTGGTGCTGGAGACCGACGCGCCGGACATGGCGCCGGTGATGTTCCCAGGGCGGCGCAACAGCCCGGAGCACCTGCCCGAGATAACCGAGGCGTTGGCCGACGTCATGGGGATCGAGCCAGGGCTGCTGGCCGAAGCCAGTAGTCGCAATGCCTGCGAGGTGTTTGGCTGGAAGCCCGACACGGATTCGCGCCGGCCATGATCACACTCTGAACGCCCCGATCAACCGCTTGAGCTCCACCACCTGCGCCGACAACGCCCGGCTGGCGTCCTCGGTCTGACAGGCGCCCTCGGTGGTGTCCTGTGCCGCGCGGTTGATCGCCACGATGTTCTGGTCGATGTCGTGGGCCACGGCGGTCTGCTGCTCGACGGCGGCGGCGATCTGCTGGTTTTGCTCGACGATACCGCCCACCGCGCCGAGGATATTGCCCAGGGCCTGTTGCACCTGGCGTGCCTCGTCCACGGTGCCGGCGGCCATCTGGTGGCTGCTGCCCATCACCCGCACCGCCGCGCCCACGCCATCCTGCAGGCGCTGGATCATCTGCGCGATCTCTTCGGTGGAGTCCTGTGTACGCCTGGCCAGGGTCCGCACTTCGTCGGCGACCACCGCGAAGCCCCTGCCCTGCTCGCCGGCCCGGGCTGCCTCGATGGCGGCGTTGAGGGCCAGCAGGTTGGTCTGCTCGGCGATGCTGCGGATCACTTCCAGCACCCGACCGATGGCCTGGCTGTCGCCCGCCAGCTGGTTCACCGCCGCCACGCTCTGGTCGATCTCGCCGGCCAGGCGGGCAATGCTACCCTGCTGGCTTGCCACCAGGTCGCGGCCCGAAGCGCTCTCGTGGTTGACCCGCTGCGCGCCTTCGGCGGCCAGGGCGGCGCTGCGGGCGACCTCCTGCGCGGTGGCGCTCATCTGGTTCATGGCCGTGGCCACCTGCTCGATCTGCTCGCGCTGGCCGCTGACCGCCTGGTTGCTGCGGCTCGACACCGACAGCACCTGCCCGGCCTGTTCCTCGACCGTGGTCACGGTCTTGCCGACCTGCTCGATCAGCCCGCGAATGCGCCGTACCGTCTCGTTGAAGCCACGCCCCAGCTCGCCCAGTTCGTCCTGGCTGTTGGCCTTGAAGCTGATGGTCATGTCGCCGGCGGCGACCTTGTCCATGGCGTTGCCCAGGTTGCCCAGGGTTTCCCGGGTGGAGACGTAGAAGCCGCCGTAGAGGTAGAGGATTAGCGCGAACACCATGGCCAGAGCCGCGACCAACGCGGTCGTACGCAGGTGGTGCTCGCCCAGGCGCTCTTCCAGCTGGCCATGCAGGTGGGCGAGGACAGCGTCGTTGAAGCGGTAGGTCTGCGCCATCAGGTCGCTGGTCTGCTGGTAGAAGCCGCTCCAGGGCGCATCCAGGGTCTCGGCCACGACCACCTGGTCCTCGAACAGGGTCGCGGCCTGCTTGACCGTGGCCTGGCTGGCCTGGGCATCGCTGGCCAGCGCGGCCTTGAGCCCGGCATCGCTGGCCAGGACGTCGTCGAGACGGATGGCATAGTCGGCGGACAGCCGCTCCAGGCGCTGCAGCAGGTCTTCGAAGCGCGCGCTGCCCGAGGAATCCATGAAGCCGCGACCGAGGGCCACCGCGCCCATCGCCCGGCCTTCGCCCAGGGCCTGGGTGACCTGCGCCGTGGCGTTGCCGATCAGTTCGCTCAGTTGGCGCACCGAAGCCTGGCTGTCCTGGTTCAAGCCCGACTGGCTGGCGACCAGCTTGCCCAGCACCTGAGCCTGGGCCAGCAGCTTGTCGAACAGTGCCGCCTTGTTCTGCAGCGAGCTTTCGTCACGGGCGCGGGCAAAGGCCTCGGCCAGCTCGGCACGCTTGGCTTCGAGCGCCGGATCGCTGCCCTTGAGACCCTCGAGGCGGGCCTGGACCTTGTCCTGCAGGGCACCGATACGGCTTTCCACATCGCCGGCCTGGCCCGATTGGCCCAGCACGGCGTTGATCTGCAGCAGATTGCCCAGCGACTCCAGGTCGCCACGCAAGGCCAGGCTCTCGGACAGCGGCGCCAGCCCCTGGAGTTCACCACGGGTGGCCTGTAGCTGGTTGTAGGCATCGCGGACCAGGTAAAAGCTGGTAACCAGCATGGGCAGGAAGAACAGGACGCTGATCAGGCTGAACTTCATGCCGAAGCTCAGCCGGTTCATCAGTGCGATGGCCGGATAGAGCAGACGCTTCACAGGTCACCTCCTTGAATTCTTGTTGTTCTGCGGGGTAGCACAAAGCCATCTAGGGCCAGTGGCTTTGTATAGCGCAGATTGGAATCAAGGTTTGTAACTTATGGTTAAGCAACCAACGCGTTGATAAGCGGCTCAGACCAGCACGGTCCACAGGGCGAAGCAGGCATACCACAACACGGCGCAGCGCAGCAGCAGCTCCCACAGGCTGTCCAGGCGTTCCAGGCCACGCTGGCGGTCTTCTTCCTCGGGAATGTCGTCGGCCACCCGACCGACCTTGGCCACCAGGTGCCCGGCGCTGACGTGCCAGTCGAGCAGCTCGTGCAACATCACCCGGGTCACCGCGACGAAATTGCCGACCAGGGCGAAACTCACCGTCATCACCCGCACCGGCAGCCAGTCCATGGCATGGCGCAATTGCCCGGCCAGGGTCTGCAGCGCCGGCTGGCGGCTATGGTCCATGGTCAGCGCCAGCAGGCGGTAGGCCAACGCCGCGCCCGGGCCCAGCAGGAAGTACCAGAAGATCACCGCGAAGAAGCTCTGGTAGGCCTGCCACAGCAAGTGGCCTTGGACCTGCTTGATCAGGCGTTGGGGATCGTCGGCGGCCAGCCCCAGGTCGCGTTCGGCCACGTGCAGCGCGGCCTGGTCGTCACCGCGGCGCCAGGCGTCGCGAAACGGCCCGAGCGCCGCCTTCACATCGCCGCGACCCAGGCTGTAGACCAGCACCAGCAGGTGCACCGGCAACGCCAGCAGGCCGTAGGCCACCGGTTCCAGCACATGCAGCAGCAGCACGAGCAGCGCCACCGGCGCCAGGACCAGGATGCCCAGTGTCCACCAGGGATGGACCTTGCCGCTGCGCTCCAGGCGCACCAGTTCGCCCAGGTAGAAGCCGTCGCGTTGCAACCGCTGGCGCAGGGCCGAGAACTTCTCGACCCACAGCGCCAGCACCAACACCAGAAAACTCATGCCTTGTCCTCGTTGCATTGCAGCGCGGCCCGGTAGCGCGGCCAGTCGAAGGCCGGCCCCGGATCGGTCTTGCGCTGCGGGGCGATATCGCTGTGGCCACAGATGCGCTGGGCGTCGATCACCGGCCAGGCCGCACGGATCTCGCGGGTCAGCCGCTCCAGGGTGGCGTACTGGGCATCGGTATAGGGCAGTTCATCGGTGCCCTCCAGCTCGATGCCGATGGAAAAATCGTTGCAGCCCTCGCGCTCGCCGAAACGCGACACGCCGGCATGCCAAGCACGGTCGAGCAACGAGACGAACTGGGTCACCGCGCCATCGCGCTCGACGAACAGGTGCGCCGAGACAGTCAGGTGGTTGATGGTGGCGAAATAAGGATGCTCGTTCGGGTCAAGGCAGTTCTGGAAGAACTGCTGGACTTTGCCGGTACCGAAGCAGGCGGGTGGCAGGCTGATGTTGTGGATGACCAGCAGCGCGATGGCCTCACCCTCGGGGCGGGCGTTGAAGTTCGGCGAGGGGCAGTGGCTGACGCCGGTGAACCAGCCGGTCGCACGGTCCAATTGCATGGTGCAGATCCTGAAATGACGCCCGAGACAGGTACCCAGTATGCCGTGACCAACCGGCGCTTGCATGTAAATGATTGTGTAGGGAAAGTCAGCGTTACTGCGCCTGCTGCCCGCGCAACTGCTCCAGCACCGCCTCCAGCGCCCGCTCGAACAGCAGGCCGCCGTCCAGCAAGCGCACCTCGCCACGACGCAAGGCCAGGGCCAGGCCCATGTGATTCCATTCACGCACTTTCATGCCGGTGCGGTTGGTGAAGACCAGGCGATCATTGCTGTCGATGCGCGCCACCAGCTTACAACGCAGCGGCTCGTCGTCGTCCATCACTTCGACCCAGGTACCGACCTGCAAGCGTTGCACCTGGCGCAATGCCGGCTCTTGATCGTCGAAAGGCAGGCCAGGGGCAAGGGTGGACTCGTCGCTGACCGCCAGCACGATATCGTCCTCAATCCACACCTCGTCTAGCGCGGCATCCGGCTCCTGCGTGCCACCGCAGGCACGCAGGTGCAGTTTCTCCAGTTGCAGGAAGAAATCACGGGTGGCGGCGGAGTCCAGCGCTATCCCCGCCAGGCCGTCGCGCAGGGCCTTGAGCAGGCCCGGCACCTGCTCCAGCAGGCGCTGCGGTTCACGGTACGGGGCAATACTGACCAGCAGGTCGTCCACCGTCGCCAAGGCGTCGGCCCAGGCCGCCGAGCCCTCGCCCTGCTTCAGCCAGGCCAGCAGCAGCACCTGGCTCCAGGACTGCACCAGCATCTGCACCACCACCTGCGGCAGCACCCGGCCGTGCAGGCGGTCGTTCAACTCCCGCTGCACCCGCTGGCGGGCCTGCAGGGTGCGGGCACGGCCCTCCTCGGCGTCACGGGTGCGCTGCTCGAGCAGTTCGTTGCGTCGGCGCTCGTCCTGGCTGAAGGCCAGAAACTCATCGAGCAGCTCGTTGAACACCGCGCAGTCGTCGGAGAAATCATTGAGCAGGCGCTGGACAATACGCTCGACCCGCAGGTGCAGGCTGTCGCGCAGTCCCTCGGCATCGCTTTCCCAGCCGATGGCCACGGCGGCGATCTCGTTGAGCAGGCGGCGCGCCGGGTGGCCGGCACGGCTGAACATGCCCTTGTCGATCAGCGCGACCTTGAGCACCGGGATATGCAGGCGGGCGATCAGCGCCCGGAGGCTGGCCGGCAGGTTGTCGTCGCCCTGGATGTAGGCGAACAGCAGGTCGACCAGGTTGATCGTGTCCTCGTCGTCGGTGGCTATGCGTCGCCGCGTGCCGCTGCGCACGCTGACCCGCAGCAGCAGCTGCTCGAGTTGCTGACCGAGGTTGAAGTCATCCGGCTCGCCGGGGGCCGGCACATAGTGCTGCAGGTGGGTGAGCAGGCGCAGCAGGTCGCCGGTACTGGTCGGCTGCGCGGATCCGGCCGCCTGCAGCCGCGGCGCGACACGCCCACGCACCGGCGCCAGCAACGCCTGCACCGAGGCGAAGAACGCCTGGCCGGCCGAGTCGGACAAGCCGCCCTGCGCCGGGCTGGTCGGGACGCGCCGGGCGATGCTGCGGCGGTCCTCGGCGCGGCGCCGCGGGGCGGGCATCAGCTCCGGCAGCACGCCGGCGCTGGCGAGCAACTGGCTCGCCTCGCCGTAGAGCAGGTCGAGGTCGCGCAGCACGTAGCGCTCGAACAGTTTGAGCAGCACCATCTTGACGCTGGCACCGACTCCCAGGTTGCGCCCGGCATCCAGGAAGTAGCCACACAGGTTGCCGGGCCCCAGGGGATTGCTTGCGCTGGCCACCGGCAGCTCCAGCAGCGTGGTGAAGCGCAGATTCAGTTGCTCAAGCAGAAAGCCGTCGCGGGAGAGCACCCGGTCGACCATGGCCTGCACGGCCACCGAGCGCTCCAGTGACGGCTTGTCCTGCGTCTGCGCCCTGACCAGGGACTCGAGCCCGTCGCCCTGGCCGATACGGGCGAAGGCCTCGTAGAACGTGTCGAGGAAGCCCCGCTCGATGCTCTTGCGCTTGAGGCGCAAGTCGCGCATGGCTTCGAAATACAGGTTCTGGTCGAGGCGGCCGCTGGCCTTGTCGGCCATTTCAAACAGGGTGTCATCGGCATTGTCGAACAACGCCTGCAATCCCTGGCGCAATTGCAGGGCGGCCTTGTCGCGCACCTGCAGGAGCAGCACGGGAAGGCATGGCGAGGGCGCGCGCGCACCCCGGTCGATGGCGGCCGCCAGGGGCACCACCTTGCCTTCATCATGCATCCCGAACTCCTTGCTGGATGTTGCGTTGTTCGACTGAAAGGGGATCGTCAAAGCTATGACGCCAAATACTGGTCGCCATTATCGGTGAAAACACAGACAGCTGCCAGCACCCCATTCGTGCGCCTCAACTGACAGTGCGTTCGCAGGAATGCTCAAACCGCCTGACCAAAGGTCATCTGCCCGGCAGCTGTACACGCCGCCCCCCTGCCCTATAATCGCGGCACCTAGCTTGTGGAGCCGACCATGCCGAACCTACGCCTCGCCGACCTGACCGCCGAAATCGAAGCCAACGTGCGCCGCGCGCTGCTCGAGGACATCGGCAGCGGCGACATCACCGCCCAGCTGATCCCGGCCGAGCGCCTGGCCAAGGCGACCATCATCACCCGCGAGGACTGCGTGATCGCCGGCACCGCCTGGGTCGATACGGTGTTCCGCCAGCTCGACCCACGGGTGGCGGTGCACTGGCAGGTGGCCGACGGCGAGCGGGCCACGGCCAACCAGGTGCTGTTCCACCTCGAAGGCCCGGCGCGCTCGCTGCTCAGCGGCGAGCGCACGGCGCTGAACTTCCTGCAGATGCTTTCGGGCGTGGCCACCCGCGCGCGCTTCCTGGCCGACCTGGTGGAAGGCACCCAGGTGCGCCTGCTCGACACCCGCAAGACCCTGCCCGGCCTGCGCCTGGCGCAGAAGTACGCGGTCACCTGCGGCGGCTGCCACAACCACCGCATCGGCCTGTACGACGCCTTCCTGATCAAGGAAAACCATATCGCCGCCAGCGGTGGCGTGGCCGAGGCCGTGGCGGCGGCGCATCGCATCGCCCCAGGCAAACCGGTGGAAATCGAGGTGGAAAGCCTGGACGAACTGCGTCAGGCGCTGGCGGCGGGGGCCGATATCGTCATGCTCGACGAACTGACCCTGGATGAGATGCGCGAAGCGGTAAGCATCACCGCCGGCAAGGCCAAGCTGGAGGCCAGCGGCGGCGTCAACGAGACCACCCTGCGGGTGATTGCCGAGACGGGGGTGGACTACATCTCGATCGGCGCGATGACCAAGGACGTGAAGGCGGTGGACCTGTCGATGCGCTTGAGCCTCTGAGGTTTTCGCAAGGCATGAAAAAACCGGCCAGATGGCCGGTTTTTTTATCGCGGGGCTGGCCCGCAAAGGCTGGATCAGTGCGCGGCGTTGGCCAGGCCGTCCAGGTAACGCTCGACGTCCAGGGCCGCCATGCAGCCGGCACCGGCCGAGGTGATGGCCTGGCGGTAGACGTGGTCGGCCACGTCGCCAGCGGCGAACACGCCCTCGACATTGGTGGCGGTGGCGTTGCCTTCACGGCCACCGTGGACCACCAGGTAGCCGTCCTTCAGGGTCAGCTGGCCTTCGAACAGCGAGGTGTTCGGGGTGTGGCCGATGGCGATGAACACGCCGTCGACCTTGATTTCGTCGAAGCTGCCGTCGTTGTTCTTCAGGCGCGCACCGGTCACGCCCATGTTGTCACCCAGCACTTCATCCAGGGTGGCATTGAGCTTGAGCTCGATCTTGCCTTCGGCGACACGGGCGTGCAGCTTGTCGATCAGGATCTTCTCGGCGCGGAAGGTGTCGCGGCGGTGCACCAGGGTCACCTTGCTGGCGATGTTGGCCAGGTACAGAGCTTCTTCCACGGCGGTGTTGCCGCCACCGACCACGGCGACCGGCTTGTTGCGGTAGAAGAAACCGTCGCAGGTGGCGCAGGCCGACACACCCTTGCCCATGAAGGTTTCTTCCGACGGCAGGCCCAGGTAGCGGGCGCTGGCGCCGGTGGCGACGATCAGCGCGTCGCAGGTGTAGGTGCCGCTGTCACCGCGCAGGGTAAACGGCTTGTTGGCCAGGTCGACGGCGTTGATGTGATCGAAGACGATCTCGGTCTCGAAGCGCTCGGCGTGCTCCTGCATGCGTTGCATCAGGGCCGGGCCGGTCAGGCCGTGGGGGTCGCCCGGCCAGTTGTCGACTTCGGTGGTGGTAGTCAGCTGGCCGCCGGCCTGCATGCCGGTGATCAGCAGCGGCTTGAGGTTGGCACGGGCGGCGTACACCGCGGCGCTGTAACCGGCAGGGCCGGAACCGAGAATGATGACGCGCGAATGACGTACTTCAGACATGTCGAACTCCTGTCGAGCGGGCCGCACGGGGCATCTAGGTGCCGGTTGCGCCAGCTGGAATTAAAAGGGACCCACGCAGCACTTGGGGAAGGCTACAACGCGTTGGTCCAAAACCGAAAAAGTTGAGCGCACTGTAGCGAGGCCGCAGAGATTAAGGAAATATCCTTCGACAATCCACCTTATAGACAGTCTCTATCCGGCAGCCATTGTCCCAGTGCTTTGTTACACACCGTTTCCCAGAGGCGCGGTGCCTTTCGTCCGCGCGCCAAACTCGGTAAGGTCAGCGCGTTTTCCTAAAGCGGAGCATTCCGATGCAAGCCCCCGTCCTGTCCGGCCCCCAGTACCTGCGCGAAGGCCTGAAACTGGTCCTGAGCCCGAGCCTGCGCCTGTTCGTGCTGCTGCCCCTGGCGGTCAACCTGCTGCTGTTCGGCGGCCTGATCTATTTCGCCGGCCATCAGTTCAGCCTGTGGGTCGATGCGCTGATGCCCACCCTGCCCGACTGGCTGGGCTTTCTCACCTACATCCTGTGGCCGCTGTTCGTTGCCCTGGTGCTGTTGATGGTGTTCTTCACCTTCACCCTGCTGGCCAACGTCATCGCCGCGCCGTTCAACGGCTTCCTGGCGGAAAAGGTCGAGGTGGTGGTGCGCGGCCAGGACAACTTCCCGCCCTTCAGCTGGGCCGAGCTGGTGGCCATGGTGCCACGCACCCTCAGCCGTGAGATGCGCAAGCTGGGCTACTTCCTGCCTCGGGCCATCGGCCTGTTCATCCTCTCGTTCATCCCGGTGGTGAACGTGATCGCCGCGCCACTGTGGCTGGTGTTCGGGATCTGGATGATGGCGATCCAGTACATCGACTACCCGGCGGACAACAACAAGATGAGCTGGCAGGACATGCTCGCCTGGCTGCGGCAGAAGCGCTGGCAATCGATGGGGTTTGGCGGGATCACTTATCTTGCGCTGATGATTCCGGGGGTCAACGTGCTGATGATGCCGGCGGCGGTGGCCGGAGCGACGCTGTTCTGGGTGCGTGAGCGTACCTGAATGAAGCCATCGCGGGGCAAGCCCGCTCCCACGCGCAATGCGTGGGAGCGGGCTTGCCCCGCGATGGCTTAAGTCCGGTCAGTGGCTCAACTGGCTGGAAAACTGCCCCACCGCATCCACCACCTTCTTCGCCCCTTCCTGGATCTCGACGATCACCCCGCCGGTATCGGCGGCCAGGGCCAGGCCCTGCTCGGCCTGGCGCTTGCTGGTGTCGATGATGTCCACCGCGGCCTGGGCCAGCTGTTCGTTCTGCTGCACCACCTTGGCGATCTCCTCGGTGGCGCTGCTGGTGCGCGAGGCCAACTGACGCACTTCATCGGCGACCACGGCGAAGCCGCGCCCCTGCTCGCCGGCGCGGGCGGCTTCGATGGCGGCGTTGAGCGCCAGCAGGTTGGTCTGCCCGGCGATGTCGCTGATGGTCTTGATGATCGCGCCGATCACCTTTGACTGCTTGTCCAACGCCTGGATGCCATCGGCGGCGTTTTGCATCGAACCTTCCAGGCCGCGCATCACCTCGACGGTCTGGGTCACCACGTCGGTGGCCTTGCGCGCGCTGTCGTCGGTCTCCAGCGAGGTGGTGTAGGCAATGTCGGCGGCCTGGGCCACGGCCAGTTCCTGGTTGACCTGGTCGGTGATCACGGTGGCGAACTTGACCACTTTGTAGAGCACGTCGTGGGCGTCGATGATCGGGTTGTACGTAGCCTCCAACCAGACCACCCGGCCATGGGAATCAATACGCTTGAAGCGCTCGGCGACGAACTCGCCGCGGCGCAGGCGGTTCCAGAACTCCTGGTAGCCAGGCGAGTTGGCTTCTTCCGGCTCGCAGAACATACGGTGCGGCTTGCCGCGCACCTGCTCCAGGCTGTAGCCCATGGTCTGCAGGAAGCGGTCGTTGGCAGTCAGTACCTGGCCTTCGAGGTTGAACTCGATTACCGCGGTGGAGCGCATCAGCGCCTTGATCAGGCTCTCGTGCTCGCGGGAGGTCTCGATGGTGCGGGTCAGGTCGCTGGAGTGCAGGGAGAAGTACTTGATGCGCCCTTCGCTGTTCTTGACCGGCTGCAGGATCGAACGCAGCCACGCCTCGTCACCGTTGCCGCGCAGCAGACGGAAGGCACCGTTGAGGTGCTCGCCACGGGTGATGGCCTGCTTCATGCGCTGGTAGAAATCGAGCTTCTTCACATGCGCGGGCACGATCTCCTCGATGTTGCGCCCGATCAGTTGCTCGGCGCGATAGCCCATCTCGGCCTCAAAGTTGCCGTTGACCGACTCGATGCGCCCCTGGGGATCGAGCTGGAGCACCAGCATTTCGCTGTCGAGGCTGTTCTTGACCTGCTCGATGGACATCAGCTCTTCGCGCAGTTGCTGGATTTCTTTCTTCAATTTGCTGTTGAACATGGCCGCTCTCCCGGAGCGAATTCATAGAGTCGAATGCCTCTGCATCGGCTGCGTGGCGAGGGTTCTTGAGTGCCTTGCAAGGAAATATTCAAACGGATGCAAGTGCCGGAAATCAGGCGTCATGCACCCGTCACAAAGGCGTCACATGCCCGAAACGGGGGCGGCCCAGACTTTTTCCCATGAGCACACCGTCCCTGCGTATTACCCTGGTCAGCGAAACCTTCCCACCCGAGATCAATGGCGTGGCCAACACCCTTGGACGCCTCAGCGAAGGGCTGCGCCGGCGCGGCCACCTGGTGGAACTGATCCGCCCGCGCCAGGCCACCGACAACGGGGCCGGCAACGACGAGACCCTGCTGTTGTGCCGAGGTTGGCCATTGCCGGGCTACCCAGGCCTGCAATGGGGCGAGGTGTCGATGCACAAGCTGTGGCGTCGCTGGCGCAGGCAGCGCCCGGATGTGCTGTACATCGCCACCGAAGGCCCGCTGGGCCTGAGCGCCCTGCGCGCCGCCCGACGCCTGGGCGTGGCGGTGGTCAGCGGCTTTCACACCAACTTCCCGCAATATTCGGGGCAGTATGGCCTGGGCCTGCTGTCGCGGATGCTCACCCACTACCTGCGCTGGTTCCATCGGCGCACCGCCATCACCCTGGTGCCCAGCGTCAGCCAGCGCCTGGAGCTGGAGCGCCGCGGCTTCGAACGGCTCGGCCTGATGGCCCGCGGGGTCGATGCCAGCCTGTTCACCCCGGCACGCCGCAGCCAGGCCCTGCGCGAGCAGTGGGGGCTGGGTGTGGACGATATTGCCGTGCTACACGTCGGGCGCCTGGCCGCGGAGAAGAACCTGGCCCTGCTGCGTCCTTGCATGGAGGCCCTGGGCAAGGTCTATCCGCAGCGGCGCCTGCGCCTGGTGATCGTCGGTGATGGCCCGCTGCGTGGACAACTCGAACAGCAACTGCCCGATGCCGTGTTCTGTGGCGCGCAGCGCGGCGAGGTACTGGCCGAGCACTACGCCAGCGGCGACCTTTTCCTGTTCCCAAGCCTGACCGAAACCTTCGGCAACGTCGTGCTCGAAGCGCTCGCCTCGGGACTGGCCGTGGTCGCCTACGACGAAGCCGCCGCCGCCCAGCATATCCGCCACGGCCACAGTGGCGCCTTGGCCATGCCGGGGGACCAGGCAGCGTTCATCGACGCCGCCTGCTGGTTGCTGGAGGAAGGCGAAACCCTGCGCCGGGTGCGCTTGAACGCCCGCCAGCACGCCAGCCGCCAGGGCTGGCCGGCGATCGTCGAGCAGTTCGAGGGCTACCTGTACGGCGCCTGCCGCCAGCCGCAGGCCGCCCGCGAACAGACCCCGCCACTGGTGATCAAGCCAGGGTCGTCAGCGCCTCACGGCTGAACGGCAGCACATCGTCTTCACGCCCTTCCCGCACTTTGCGCGCCCATTCGGCATCCACCAGCAAAGCGCGTCCCACGGCCACCAGGTCGAACTCCTGGTTGTGCAAGCGGCGCAGCAACCCTTCGAGGCTGGCGGGCTTGGCCACCTTGTCGGTGGCGACCATGAACTGCAGGAACTCGCCATCCAGGCCGACACTGCCCACGGTGATGGTCGGCTTGCCGGTGAGCTGGCGGGTCCAGCCGGCGAGGTTCAGTTCGCTGCCCTCGAACTCCGGCTCCCAGAAGCGCCGGGTGGAGCAGTGGAAGATATCCACGCCCGCCTCGGACAGGGGCTTGAGGAACGCCGCCAGGGCCTCGGGGGTATCCACCAGGCGCGCGCTGTAGTCCTGCTGCTTCCATTGCGAGAAACGCAGGATGATCGGGAAGTCCGGGCCGACGGCCGCGCGCACGGCCTGGATCAGTTCGATGGCGAAGCGCGAGCGCCCGGCCAGGTCACCGCCATATTCGTCATCGCGACGGTTGCTGGCTTCCCAGAAGAACTGGTCGATCAGGTAGCCGTGGGCGCCGTGGATCTCCACGCCGTCCATGCCGATGGCCTGGGCATCGCGCGCCGCCTGGGCGAAGGCGGCGATCACCTCGCGGATATCCTCCCGGCTCATGCCGTGGACCTGCACCTGGCCGTCCTTTTCCTTGCCGCTCGGGCCATAGCCCGGGACCGCGGCGTCCGGCTCGGTGCCCAGGCGCCGCACACTGCCCACATGCCACAACTGCGGCACGATGCGCCCGCCCTCGGCGTGCACGGCCTCGACCACGCGTTTCCAGCCGGCCAGGGCATCCTCACCGTGAAAACGGGGTACGTTGGGGTAGCCGTTGGCGGCCTTGTGCGCGACCGTGGTGCCCTCGGTGATGATCAGGCCGACACCGGCGGCGGCGCGGCGGCGGTAGTACTCGATCACGCCGTCGTGGGGCACGCCGCCGGGGCAGAAGGTACGGGTCATCGGCGCCATGACCACGCGGGTCGGCAGGTCGAGGGAGCCGAGGGTGAAGGGCTGGAACAGAGGGTTGCTGGACATGCGGCGCTCCCGAGGGATGAAATGGATGCGCCCGAGCTTAGGGGCCGCCAAGTGCGTGTCACAGCATCATTGATTGCAGTGATCGGCAGGTATCGCTGTGGGCGGACCGATTTGCAACAGGAAATTTATTTTGCAAAAGGGCTTGAATTCGTCCGTCGGTTGCCTGACTTTAGAGTCAAGAGGCGCAGAAAACCCAACGCCCTCAGTGGCCTAGGCACGCCTCTCGCGAGCAAGCTGAATAAGGATTGAATCATGCAAATCCAGGTCAACAGCAGCAACCACATCGAAGGCAACATCCGTCTCGACCAATGGGTCCGCAGTACCCTGCAAAGCAGCCTCGAACGTTACGAGGACGACCTCACCCGCATTGAAGTCCATCTGCGTGACGAAAACGGCGCCAAGCCCGGTCCCCACGACAAACGCTGCCAGATGGAGGCTCGCCCGAAAGGCCACCAGCCGATCTCCGTGACCCACACCGCCACTTCGCTGGAACATGCCGTCGATGGCGCCGCCAGCAAGCTGAACCACGCGCTGGAACACTTCTACGGCAAACTGCGCAGCAAGCGCGGCGCCCTGGAACTGAGCGATCCAGACGCATGACCGACAAGGGTTCAGACAAGCACGCCCGGCCTTGCGCCGGGCGTTTTCATTGTTGCCCGATCAGCGGGCCTGAACCAACCCCGGCCGCCTCCGGTCAACCCCTGCAGTCATTCACTGCAGACCCCGACCATGAACAACCCTTTCGATCAGATCAGCGCCGCCTTCGCCCCCGAGTACCGGGTCAACCTGAGCATCGAGCGCCTGGACGGCAGCATCATGCTGACCCTGTCCGACGACAGCGGCGTGGTCGCCAGGCGCCTGATCAGCCAGGCCCAGCGCAACGACCCAGTGCGCCTGCAGCGGGTCATCGACAGCATCCGCCTGGGCCTGGCCATCGAGCTGGGGCAGAACCCATTGGAGGTGCTGGCGGCCCTGACCCGCACCTGGCACGGCGAGCAGCGCTTTCCTGCCGCCGGCAGTGCCAACTAAGCGCTACTTGCCCTCGTCCACTTCCTTGCCGCTGGCATCCAGCGCCTTGGTCGACGGGTAACGGTACGAGGCGTAGCGCACCACCAGGATGGCGAATGCCAGCAGCAGGATGCCCCCGCACACGTACAGCAGCCCGACATCCGGCGCCTTGTGGTGCGAGACATCGCCGATCAGCAGGCGGGTCAATGCAGTGATCGCCACATAGAGCAGGAAGCGGATCGGCATGTGGTTGGTCTTGAAGTAGATCCCCACCATCGCCCCCAGCTCCAGATAGATGAACAGCAGCAGGATGTCATCGACGCTGACCCCGCCCTTGCCCAGCATGTCCATGAAGGTCGCCACCGCCGCATAGGCGGTGATCGCGCCGATGCCGAACAGCGCCAGGTAGTGGAAGGCTTCCACGCACAGGTTGCCCAGCGAGTCGGCGGAGCCGTGCAGGCCTTTGCGCAGTCTTTCTGCCCATTTGATGTTCACGATGTTCGATTCCTAGATACGGCTGAAGGTCTTGTGCCATGCAGTTAAAGGGCCACTGCCCCTGTCTTGGAAGGCGTCCGATTGCCGCAGGGCACCTGTGGGCTACGCTGATTTTCAGTTTGCCGGGCCATCATTGCGGTTGCAGGATGATGGTCGAGCGATGTACTGTATAAAAATACAGTTACCCGCAACCCAACCAGCAAAAAGGCACAGAGGTGATGAATGGCCGTCGAAGTGGTGTACCGCAGCAGCCGCGACCCGGAGCGCTTGTTCATGGATAAGGCCGAAGCAGACCGTCACGACAAGATGCTCGAACTGGCCGAGCGCCTGGCCGAGGTGCTGCAAAAGGCCGTGCCGTCGCTGAGCGAACAGCAGGTCGAGGAAGCCGGTATCTACATGGCCAAGAACCGCGATGTGTTCGCCCGGGCGTTCAAGAGCCAGCCGGATGCGCTGGCAGAGCTGCTCGAAGGTGGCGCGGCCGAATGACCGCATCGCGGGGCAAGCCCCGCGCCCAGGCCCTCAGCCATACAGCAAGCGCTCCGCCAACATTTGCGCCACCCGCGCCGGCGACCGTTTCTCTGCCTGGGCATGGGCGAACACCTCGGTCAGCCGCGTGGGAATTCGCGCCAGGTGCGCGGTGATGCTACCCACAGTTTCCCCCCGATGGGTCAACGCCACATAGATCAACCCGCCCGCATTGATCACGTAGTCCGGCGCGTACAGGATCCCCCGACTCTCCAACTGGTCGGCCACCTGCAACGTGGTCAGCTGGTTGTTCGCCGACCCCGCCACCGCCGCACAGCGCAGTTGCATCACGCTCTGCCCGTTGAGCACCGGCCCCACGCCACAGGGGGCGAAGATGTCGCACGGGGTGCTGATCAAGGCCTCATGGGCCACCGGATGGGCACTGAACTGCTCCACCGCCAGGCGCACTTTGCCCGGGTCCAGGTCGCTGACCAGCAACTCGGCGCCCGCCGCATGCAGTTGCTCGGCCAGGGCGTAGCCCACATTGCCCAGGCCCTGTACCGCCACCCGCAGCCCCTCCAGGTTGTCGCTGCCCAGCCGGGCCATGGAGGTGGCGCGAATGCCGGCGAACACACCCATGGCCGCATGGGGCGACGGATCGCCCGAGGCCGTGGTGCTGGTCACGTAGGGAGTGGACTGGGCAATACAGTCCATGTCGAGGGTCGAGGTGCCGCTGTCCACCGCCGTGATGAATCGCCCCTGTAGGCTGTCGACGAAGCGGCCGAAGGCCTCGAACAGCGCCGCGCGGTTTTCCACGTGCGGATTACGCACGATCACCGCCTTGCCACCGCCCATCGGCAGCCCGGCCAGGGCCGCCTTGTAGCTCATGCCCTGGGCCAGGCGGATGGCGTCGGCCATGGCGCTCTCGTCGTCGGCATAGGGCAGGTAGCGGCAGCCGCCCATGGCCGGCCCCAGTTGTTCGCTGTGAATCACCACCACGGCCTTCAGGCCCGTGGGCGGGTCGATGAACAGGTGCAGTGACTGGGCGCGGGTGCTTTGCATGAGCTCGAACATAGACGGGCTCCCCAAAGAGGTGCTCCTACCAGTATAAACAGGTCGAGGCCGGACACCGCACGGACGGACCACTGGACGAAAAGCCGCGCCAGGGCTACAAGTTAAGCGTGATGGAGAGGTCCCATGAACCCACGCCAAGCCTGCCTGGCCTGCCTGGAACGCGAGCCGGTCGCCCTGCTGGAAGCTGCGCTGTGGATTGCCGCCGAGCATGACGCCAGTGTCGAGCCCGCAGCCGGCCTGGCCCGACTGCACGAACTGCAACGCGACGTCAGCACCAGCCTGCCGATGCTGCCGCTCAACGAGCTGGCCCAGCCCTTGCTACGCCAGCTCAACGCCCTGGGCTTCCAGCAGGACGAATACCACCCGTTGCGACCGCAGGCGGCCCTGATGGACAAGGTGCTGCAGCGCCGCCGCGGCCAGCCGTTGCTGTTGGCCATCCTCGCCCTGGAACTGGCCCGCCGCCTGTCGATCCCGCTGGAGGGCGTCAACTTCCCCGGCCATTTCCTGCTGCGCGTACCCGGCGCCGATCACCTGCTCGACCCCTGTGGTGGCCGGCGCCTCTACCCCAAAGACTGCCGCGAACTGCTCGCCCGCCAGTACGGCCCGCAGTTGCCGCTGACCGCCGAGCACCTGCGCGGCGCTTCGCCGAGGCAGATGCTCCAGCGACTGTCGCGTAACCTGCGCCAGCTGCATACCAGCAACGACAACAACCTGGCCGCCCTGATCGATGCCGAACGGGTCATGCAACTGGGCCCGGTGCAGGTCAGCGATTACCTGGCCCGCGCCACGCTGTACCAGCACCTGGACTGCCCCCAGGCCGAACGCTTCGACCTGGAGCACGCCCTGTTGCTCACTGACGACCCGCTGCAACGCCTGAAACTCAGCGAGCGCCTCGGCCAGCTGCCCAGCGCCAAGCGCTCAATCCATTAAGGCCTCGCCCGCGACCTTCGGCTCACGCGGCCGCGGCGCCCGCACCCGGCTGATCAACAACGCTCCCAGCACGGCCGGGACGGCACAGAAGAAGAAGATCTGCTCCACTGGCATGTGCAACGTCAGCAGCAGGCTGCCCAGCAGCGGCCCGAGGATCGAGCCGAAGCGCCCGACGCCCAGGGCCCAGCCGGTGCCGGTGGCGCGCACCTGGGCCGGGTAGAAGTTGCTGACGAAGGCATTGAGCGTCAGCTGGCCACCGATGATGCAGAAGCCGGCGGCGAACACACTGGGCACCAGCCAGCGCGGGTCATCATGGTTCAGGCCGACCAGCACGCTGAACAGCGCTGCCCCCAGCAGCACGGCGGCCAGCAGATAGGCCTTGTTGGCCATGCGGTCGGCGCACCAGGCCAGGCATACGGCACCGAAGGTGCCGGCGAACAGGAACAGCGAGGTGACCAGGTTGGCCTGGTTCAGCGCCAGCCCGCTTTCCTGCAGCAGCGACGGCAGCCAGCTGATCATGAAGTACAGCAGGATCAGGCTGACGAAGAAGGTGCTCCACAGTAGCAGGGTCGGGCGGGCAAAACCGTCGCGGAACAGCGCCACCATGGTGAGCTTGCTGTCCGCCGGCTCGTCGCTGGCGATCCGCGCCACTGGTATCTGCCAACCGGGCAACAACCGGGCAGTCACCCGCTGCAACCGCGCATAGGGTGGGGCGTCGCGCAGCAGGCGCGGCAGCGACTCGGGCAGGAACAGCATCAGAAACGGGAATAGCAGCAAGGGCGCCACGCCGCCGGCGAGAAACACCGCCTGCCAACCGTGATGATCGATGAAGCCCGCGGCGACGAAGCCGCCCGCCGCGCCGCCCAGGGAGAATCCGCAAGCCGCCAGGGTGACCATCAGGGTACGCAGCCGAGGCGGCGCATAGTCGGCCATCAGCGCCATGGCGCTGGGCATGGCGCCGCCCATGCCGATGCCGCAGAGAAAGCGCGCCAGCATCAGGCTGTCGAGGGAAGAGGCGAACACCATCAGCACCGTCAGGCTGGCGTACAGCAGCACGCAGCACAGCAGCACCCGGCGCACGCCGAAGCGGTCGGCCAGCGGCGTCACCGCCAGCGAGCCGACCGTCAGGCCCAGCAGGTTGGCGCTGAACACCGGCCCGAAGGCGGCCTTCTCCAGCCCCCAGTCCTGGGCCAGCGCGGGGATCACATAGCCCAGCACCTGGGCGTCATAACCATCGGTGACCAACAGCAGGATCAACAGCAGCAGCAGGCGCCACTGGTAGGGTGACACCGGGCGCGCGTCGAGCGCCGCGCGAAAGCTGGCTATCTGGTTGTGCATCGCAAGGTCCCTGTCTTTTGTTGTTATGAGTGCAGGTGCGGGCGGTGGCGATCAGTCGGGGGTGTCGGGCTGCCTCGCCGGGTGGGCCTGGTGGAAGGCCGGGTGCTGCTCGGCCAGGGCGGCCACCCGGCGAATGCGCGGGTAACCACCAAGGTCGATGTTGAAGCGCTCGGCCGCGTACAGCTGCGGGATCAGGTAGACGTCGGCCACGCCCGGCGTCGCCCCGAAGCAGAAGCCGTCATCGCCGATCAGTTGCTCCACCGCCGCCAGCCCCTGGCTGATCCAGTGGCCGATCCACTGGTTGACCTGGGCCTCGTCGTGCCCCAACTGACGCAGCTGGTTGAGCACGCTGACGTTGTGCAACGGATGGACATCGCAGCCGATGATCGCCGCCACGCCGCGCACCCTGGCCCGGGCTTCGGGCGCACGGGGCAACAGTGGCGTTTCGGGGAAGGCTTCCTCCAGGTACTCGATGATCGCCGGCGACTGCACCAGCAGCTCGCCGCTCTCCAGGCGCAGGGCCGGCACCCGGCCCTGGGGGTTGAGCGCCAGGTAGTCCGCGCCGCGCTGTTCGCCCTTGAGCAGGTTCACCGGCAGGGCCTGGTAGTCCAGGCCCTTGAGCGCCAGGGCGATGCGCACCCGATACGACGAGGTGGAGCGGTAGTAGGTGAACAGTTCCATCGCCCTGCCCCCTCAGTTGGCCGCGACGATGGTGCCGCGGCACTCGCCGAAGCCGATGCTGGCCACGCCCTCGCGCACGCAACGGGCGCGCAGGATGATCTCGTCGCCGTCCTCGAGGAACTTGCGCACCTCGCCGCTGGCCAGTTCCACCGGGTGCTTGCCGCCCTCGGTGATCTCCAGCAGGCTGCCAAACGAACCCGGCGCGGCGCCCGACAGGGTGCCGGAGCCGAACAGGTCGCCCGGTTGCAGCTGGCAGCCGTTGACGCTGTGGTGGGCAACCATCTGCGCCACGGTCCAGTACATGCTGCGGGTGCTGCTCAGGGTCAGGCGATGCGCCGGCAGGTTCTGCTCGCGCATGCGCTCGGTCAGCAGCAGCACTTCCAGCTCGATGTCGAAGGCGCCGGCAGCCTGGTCGCGCTTGTCCAGCAGGTACGACAGCGGCTGCGGGTCACCCTCCGGACGGGCCGGCTGGGCGCAGCGGAATGGCTCCAGTGCCTCGGCGGTTACCACCCACGGCGACACCGTGGTGATGAAGCTCTTGGACAGGAACGGGCCCAGCGGCTGGTATTCCCAGGCCTGGATGTCCCGCGCCGACCAGTCGTTGAGCAGGCAGAAGCCGGCCACGTGCTCGGCGGCATCGCCCACCGGGATCGGCTGGCCCATGTCGTTGCCCTGGCCGATCCAGATACCCAGCTCCAGCTCGTAGTCCAGGCGCGCGCAAGGGCCGAAACTCGGCTCGGTCTGGCCCGCCGGCAGGGTCTGGCCCTTGGGGCGGCGCACATCGGCACCGGAGGCACGGATGGTCGAGGCGCGGCCGTGGTAGCCGATCGGCACATGCTTGTAGTTGGGCAGCAGCGGGTTGTCCGGGCGGAACAGCTTGCCGACGTTCTTGGCATGCTCGATGCCGACGTAGAAGTCGGTGTAGTCACCGATCTTCGCCGGCAGGTGCAGTTGGCATTCGCTGGCCGGGTACAGCGCTGCCTTCAGCGCAGCCTGGTGCTCGCTGCCCTCGTCCAGCAGTGCCAGCAGGCGCTCGCGCAGGGCCACGCGGGCCGTACGGCCCAGGGCGAAGAAGGCGTTCAGTGCGCCGCCGACGGTGGCCTCGACGGCGGCCTTGGCCGCGCCGTCGAACAGGCCAGCGGCCAGCACGGCCTCGAGGTCGAGGATCGCGTCGCCGATGGCCACGCCGCAACGTGGCGCCTGCCCTGGGCGGCTGAAGATGCCCAGGGGCAGGTTCTGCAGCGGGAAGTCGCGGTGCCCGTTGGCGTGCTCGACCCAGCTGCGGGCAATGGCGGTGTGGTTCATCGGTTATCTCCGGTTCGGGTTGAAGGTGCTCGGCAAGGTGGCCCAGCAACTATCGTAGTCGGCCTGCAATTGTGGGCTTTCGAGGGCCTGGCGGCTCGGACGCAGCACCTGGCTGGTCTCGAACATGAAGGCCATGGTGTTGTCGATCTTGTGCGGCGCCAGGTCCACCGAGATGGCCTTGTCGCAGGTCTCGGCGTCCGGGCCGTGGGCGCTCATCACCCCATGCAGCGAGGCGCCGCCGGGCAGGAAGCCTTCGGCCTTGGCGTCGTAGGCGCCCTGGATCAGGCCCATGAACTCGTTCATCAGGTTGCGGTGGAACCATGGCGGACGGAAGGTGTTCTCGGCCACCATCCAGCGCGGCGGGAAGATCACGAAGTCCATGTTGGCCATGCCGTGCACGCTGGTGGGCGAGGTCAGCACGGTGAAGATCGACGGGTCGGGGTGGTCGAAACTGACCGTGCCGATGGTGTTGAAGCGGCGCAGGTCGTACTTGTACGGCACGTTGCTGCCGTGCCAGGCGACCACGTCCAGCGGCGAATGCTGCAGCTCGCAGGCCCAGTGTTCACCGAGGAACTTCTGCACCAGCTGCACCGGGCCGTTGCTCTCTTCGTAATGGGCGACCGGGGTAAGGAAGTCACGCGGGTTGGCCAGGCCGTTGCTGCCGATCGGGCCGAGGTCCGGGATGCGCAGCGGCGCGCCGTGGTTCTCCGCGATATAGCCACGGGCCTGGGCGTCGAGCAGTTCGACCCGGAACTTCATGCCCCGCGGGATCACCGCGATCTCCAGCGGCCCGACTTCGAGCACGCCCAGCTCGGTGGCGATGCGCAGGCGACCTTGTTCCGGCACCAGCAGCAGCTCGCCGTCGGCATTGAAGAACACCCGCTCCATGGAACGGTTGGCGCGGTAGATGTAGACGCTCACCCCGGCCGGCTTTTCCGATGCCGAGTTGGCCACCATCGGCAGCCAGCCATCGATGAAGTCGGTCGGCTCGCACGGGATCGGCTGGGGGCTCCAGCGCAGGCGATTGGGGTTGATGGCACCCAGCGCGCCGGTCAGCGGCTGGCGCTCCAGGCGCTCGAAACGCGGGTGCAGCGCCGACGGGCGGATGCGGTACAGCCAGGTACGGCGCAGTTCGCTGCGGGTCATGGTGAAGGCGGTGCCCGACAGCAGCTCGGCGTACAGCCCGTAGGGGGCTTTCTGCGGCGAGTTCTGCCCGACCGGCAGGGCGCCGGGCAAGGCTTCGCTGGCGAATTCGTTGCCGAAGCCGCTCAGGTACTCGAGTTCAGGGGAAGTGTCGCGGGTCATCGGTGCCTCCGGGCTGCTGGGAGCCGTTGCGGGCAGCTGGCTGCGGGCCCGATCCTGAAACCGGCACCAGGGGCGGCAGCGCGTCTGCATTGTTTTTATCGTAATCAGATTACGAATAACGTAATTTGCCCGCGCGCAGGCGTCAAGCTATAAAGGCGCCACCCCAAGAATTCCGCATAGAAGTCCCCCATGGCCAAAGCCAGCAGCAGCGCCGACAACGGCAAACAGAAGGTCCGCTCGGCGGAAGTCGGCACCGACATCCTCAAGGCCCTGGCCGAACTCTCCCCCTCCACCTCGTTGTCGCGCCTGGCCGAGCACGTGGACATGCCGGCGAGCAAGGTTCACCGCTACCTGCAGGCGCTGATCGCCAGCGGCTTCGCCGAACAGGACCCGGCCACCAACCACTATGGACTCGGGCGCGAGGCGTTGCGGGTGGGCATGGCGGCACTGGGCAGCATCGATGTGCTGAAGGTGGCGGCGCTGCCGCTGTCGCAGCTGCGCGACGAGCTCAACGAAAGCTGCTTCATCGCCGTGTGGGGCAACCAAGGCGCGACCGTGGTGAGCATCGAGCCGGCGGTGCGGGCGGTGACGGTGGTGACCCAGATCGGCTCGGTGCTGCCATTGCTGAGTTCGTCCACCGGGCTGGTGTTCGCGGCGCATCTGCCCGAGCGGGAGACCGTGGAGCTGCGCGACCAGGAACTGGCCACGCTGGGCCAGAAGGCGAGCGACTATGCGCCCCTGCTGGAGCAGATCCGCCAGCGCGGCCTGCACCATGTGCACGGGTTGCTGATGCCGGGGGTGGATGCGCTGTCCGCGCCGGTGTTCAACGCCATGGGTCAGGTCGCCGCGGTGATGACCGTGGTCGGACCGACCTCGATCTTCCATGCCGACGAGCACGGCCCGGCCGCCCGGCGCCTGCTAGCCGCCACCCAAGCCACCAGCTGGCGGATGGGATACGGCGCGGATCAGTGAAAGGGCTTACAAAGCATTACGGATTTTCACTGCGCAGGCTGGCTATAGTCCGCCTGGCACTTTTACCCGAAACGTAAAGGTGAATGTCATAAGCCGCTATTTTTCCCACGGGATCAAGCGCTTATTCTGATCTCACTGGCCGGCACGAAGGGCTCTCCCCCCTGCCTTTCGGGCCCGCCCAGGTTCACCGACGTTGATTTTGAAGCTCCTTGATCTAACGTCTCGATTGGCCGCTGCGATTGCAGCGGCCTTTTTTATTTGTGCAGGATTCGCAAGACCGGCGAAAGGGCCGCAGCGCGGCCCCGGCATTGTTCAACCCAACGGATACTTCTGCAGGTTCGCCATCATCTGCTGCAACGCCTGCAGGCTGTCCTGCGGATGCCCGGCGCCCTCGAAGTCGCCAATGCGCGCCCAGTTGTCCGCCACCTGCTCGGGCGTGAACCCTTCGCGCGGGTCAAACCCCACGCCCTGGCTGCGCTCCCAGCGCACCTTGCCGACCCAGCCGCCGCCCACCTCGAACAGCTCGCCGCTGTCCTGGCACTGTTCGCTCCCCAGGTACACCACCAGCGGGCTGATCAGCTCGGGCTGCAGCCGCTCGAACACCTGCGGCGGGATCAGCCCCTCGGTCATGCGCGTGCCGCCGGTCGGGGCGATGGCGTTGGCCAGGATGCCGTGCTTGCGGCCTTCGATGGCCAGGGTGCGGGTCAGCCCATAGAGGCCGAGCTTGGCCATGCCGTAGTTGGCCTGGCCGAAATTGCCATAGATGCCCGATGTGGACGAGGTGAAGATCACCCGCCCCCAGTTCTGCGCCCGCAGGTGCGGCCAGGCAGCGTGTGTGACCTTGTAGGCGCCCTCGACGTGCACGCGGTAGACCAACTCCCAGTCGCTGTCTTCCATCTTGTGGAAGGTCTTGTCGCGCAGGATGCCGGCGTTATTGACCAGCACATCGACCCGGCCGTAGGTGTCCAGGGCCTGCTCGACAATGCGCGCGCCATCGGTGACCGAGTCATGGTTGGCGATCGCCGAACCGCCCGCGGCGCGGATCTCCTCCACCACGCGGTCGGCCGCCGAAGCGTTGGCGCCTTCACCGTGGGTCGACCCGCCCAGGTCGTTGACCACCACGTGCGCGCCGCGCGCGGCGAACAGCAACGCATGGGCCCGGCCCAGGCCGCCACCGGCCCCCGTGACGATCACCACTCGATCCTGCAGACGTACTGGTTCGCTCATGCTCAAGGCTCCTGGCAATGAAGGGATGCAACGCAGTCTCCGCCAGCCGCCGGGGCCGGGCAATCAAGAGCACCGTGGCGAATGCCGCCCGATAACGCCCGGCGATGATCACCCGGTCAGGACCAGGCGACCTTCAGCGGCACATAGCTCATCGGTTGTTCACGAAAGGCCAGGTAGTGGCGCAGCACCTGCACCGGCGCCTCGGTGTGCGGGTAATGGCCAATGCCCTGCAGCACCACGGTGTCCGGCTCCGGCACCAGTTCGCGGTAGCGTTCGACCATGTGCGCGCCGGACAACGGATCGACCGCGCCATTGATGAAGCGCAGCGGCACGCCCGGGCGTTGCAGCGCCGCGACCCAGCGTTCGCGCTGGGCCCTGCGCTCGGGCAGGAAGCTGATGAGCCGGTGCAGGATGCGCGGGCCGCGATTGGAGGCGATCAGGCTCCAGTAGTCGTCCAGGGCGCTTTCGCTGGGGTGGGTGCAGGGGCCGTAGACCTGGGTGACGTTGCGCACCAGGTCGTCGCGCCCGAACGAGCGCCCGACCAGCCAGCCCAGGCGACTAAGCAGCAGCTTCTGCACCAGCAGCACGCGGCAGCTCTCGGGGAACAGCCCGCTGTTGAGGAACACGCAACTGGCCACCTTGAGCCGCTGCTCATGGTGCCTGGCCAGCAGTTCCTGGGCGACGCTGCCACCGTAGTCATGAGCCAACAGGTGCACCGGCTGGTCGATGTGCAGGTGCGCCAGCAACGCCTGCTGCAGATCGGCCTGCTCGAGCAGGCTGTAGTCGTGGTCCGCGGGCTTGGCCGAATCGCCGAAGCCGAGCATGTCGCAGGCCACCACGCGAAAACGCTGGGCCAGGGGTGCCCACAGGTAGTGCCAATCCCAGCTGGCCGTGGGGAAACCGTGAAGCAAAAGCAGGGGCTCTCCTTGCCCTGCCGTCCAGTAGCGGATGCTCTGGCCCCGGAAGGTGAAACCCTGGCTCCGGGTGCGCCAGACGCACAATGGAATCTCGGCCAGTGGCATCACGGTCGTCCCGGTGGATAAGTGTCGGAAGAGGGCAAGGCTGCGTTCATTGCATGTCACCTCGGCACATACATGTGCTCTCTATGTCGAGGCTCAGTCTAGAAGCCTATACGAAGGTGATAAGTCGCCTTGGCAGCCAGCCTGATGACCGTGCGAGTCAGTAGCACGAACGGTCAGATCAACTTCATCAGAAGCGGCGCCGCCAGCAGGTTGAGCAGCCCGGTCAGGACCATGACCAGGCCGGCCACCGAGCCCTCCTCGCGGCCGACCTCCTGGGCCCGGCTGACGCCCGCGCCATGGGCGCCGACGCCGAACAGCGCGCCCCGCGCCAATGGCGTGCGCAGTGGCAACCAACGCAGCAGGATGCCGCCGAACATCGCCCCGAGCACGCCGGTGAACATCACGAACACCGCCGTCAGTTCCGGCACGCCGCCCAGGTCCTGGGCCACCGGCATGGCGAACGGCGTGGTGATCGAGCGCGGCAGCAGCGACAGGCTGACCGCCTCGTCCAGCGCCAGCAAATGCGCCAGCGCCCAGGAGCTGCCGATCGAGGCCACGCTGCCGGCCAGCATGCCCACCAGCAGCGCCGGCCAATGCCGCGCCAGCAATGCCCGTTGCTGCCAGATCGGCACCGCGAAGGCGACGGTGACCGGGCCCAGCACACCCATCAGCCAGTGGGTGTTACGGGCGTACTCGGCGTAGGCGGTGTGCAACGGAACGGCCACCGCCAGCAGCAGCGCCGGCACCAGGATCAGCGGCGACAGCAGATAGCGCCCGCTGCGCCGGTACAGCCAGCGGCTGCCCAGGTAGGCGCCCAGGGTCAGCGCCAACCAGAACAGCGGCATGGGTTCAAGGCTCATGGCGCAGCCTCCAGCGGCACACCAGTTCCACGGTCAGCGCGGTGACCACCATCACCAGCAGCGTGCTCAGCGCGATCACCAGCAGGATGCGCCAGCCTTCGCTGCGCAGCAGACTGCCGTAGTCCAGCAGGCTCATCAACGCCGGAATGAAGAACAGCAGCATCTCGGCCATCAGCCAGCCGGCGCCCAGTTGCAGGGTGGCCGGCTTGAGCACGCCGCAGGCGAACAGCACCAGCAGCAGCGCCAGGCCCATCACCCCGGCGGGGATCGGCCAGGCCAGCCAGGCGGCCAGCTGGCCACCGATCAGGAACAGGGCCAGCAGCACCGCCAGCTCGGCGAAGAGGCGCAGGGTTTTCTTCAGCAATGCAGGATTCATGGGCGGGGGTTCCTCGACAACGTGCCCATTGTAAAAGTCGCGCCCCCAGGCCAGAAGCGAATTGTTAGACTGACAGCCATTCCAGAATGGAATCGAGTGATCATGGAATTCAAACAACTGCGCAGTTTCATCGAGGTCGTCCACAGGGGCGGTTTCACCCAAGCGGCGATCACCCTGCACATCAGCCAGTCGGCGGTGAGCAAGCAGGTCGCCCAGCTGGAACAGGATATCGGCCAGCCGCTGCTGGAGCGCCAGGGTTCGCAGTTACTGCTGACCGCCGCCGGGCGCATTGTCCTCGAGCGGGGCGAGGCGCTGTTGCGCCAGCGCCAGGAACTGCAGAGCGAACTGGACGACCTCAGCCAGATGGCCCGCGGCGAGCTGCGCCTGGGCCTGCCGCTGCTGGGCAGCGACGCGCTGTTCGCCGGGTTGTTCGCCGAGTACCGGCGGCGGCATCCGAACATCTCGATCCAACTGCTCGAAGGCGGCAGCCGCATGGTCGAGCAGGCGGTGAGAAGTGGCGAGCTGGAACTGGGCGGCAGCCTGACGCCGAGCGATCCGGCGTTCGACTACCAACCCTTTTGCAACGAGCCGCTGGAGGCCCTGCTGCCCGCGAGCCACCCACTGGCCGGGCAAGCCGACGTCGCCCTGGCGCAACTGGCCGACACGCCGTTCCTGCTGTACCAGCGCAGCTTCGTGTTGAACGATCGGTTGCTCAGTGCCTGCCAGCAGGAGGGATTCACGCCCAGGGAAGGCGGACGCAGCGGCCAGGCGGACTTTCTCGCCGCGCTGGTGGCGGCCGGCCAAGGCGTGGTGCTGCTGCCGGCGATCGTCGCGCGGGCGCTGGAGCGGCCCGGGGTGGTGCGTTTGCCGTTACGGGCGCCGGAACATCTGCGCTGGGACATCGCCTTCATCTGGCGGCGCGGGGCTTATCTGTCGCGGGCGGCGCAGGCGTGGCTGGCGTTGTTGCGTGAACGCGACGAAGCATGACGCGAACCTGTAGGAGCGGCAAGACCGCTCCTACACGGGCGATTTAACCTTTGAGTGCTGCCACAAACTCCGCCAGCCACGGCTCGGCATCGGTCTCCGGTGTCACCGTCTCGCTGGCATCGAGCCGCAACATCGGCAGCACCTCGTTCACCCCCAGTTCGGCGAACAGCTCGCGCATCTGCTCGCCGCCGCCGCAGTAGGTGTCGCCATAGCTGGAGTCGCCCAGGCCGATCACCGCCCCGGGCAACCCGCGCCAGGCCGCCGGCAGTACGTCACGCATGGTGCTGTACAGCGGCATCAGGCTGTCGGGCAGTTCGCCCATGCCCGTGGTCGAGGTCACTGCCAACAACGCGTCCGGGGCAAAGCCCTCGATGTCCTGCAGGGTGGCGCGGGCGGCATGCCAGGCTTCAAGGCCGGCGGCCTTGAGCAGCGACTCGGCGTGACGGGCGACTTCTTCGGCGGTGCCGTATACCGAACCGGAAATAATGGCGACTTTCATCGGGTGAGGATTCCGAAACTGAGTGAAAACGTAGGATACTAGCACTCGACAGTGGCAAAAGGCCGCCTATGCCTAAAGTCACACACTTCAGGATTATCCGACGAATGACCGGAACGAAGCGTATTGGCTACTGTCGACAGCCGTGAAGAAATTGCCCTTACCGATCGCCCCTTCGAGTTCGACCATGCAAGCAGACGCCCTACTCTCCCAGGACGAACTGGATTTCATCCAGGACATGCAGCATTCGCCCCAGCTGAACCTGGCCGACCCCATGTCGAGCCTGCTGGTCAATGGCGACCGTCGTCTGAAGGACCTGCTCACCCGCCTGGTGGCCAACGAGCAGGTCACCCTGCAGGCCAGCTTCAACAACCAGCAGCTGAGCTTCCCCCTGCAACTGGTCGAGGACGAATTCCACGCCCTGCACCTGCAACTGGGCTCGCCGGACATCTACGAGGACGGCCCGATGCTGCGGCCCTGGCGCCTGTCGCTGGAGCGGCCGAGCGCCCTGCTCGACGACCGCGGCCAGGCCAGCGACCTGTGGGTGCGGGATATCTCGTTCAAGGGCGTGCTGCTGGAGGTCCGTGGCCGGCGCGAGGCGCCGTCCCACTTCAAGCTGCGCTTCGCCGCCGCGGATATACCGCCGATCGGCCTGCACGGCGTGCTGCGTCGGCGCATCGGCCCGCGCCTGGCCGCCTATGACCTGTCGCACAGCCCGGCCGAAGAAATCGAACGTCTGCGCGAGTACATCCTGCAGGCCCACCGCCAGGCCCACCCCGAGCTGCACGCCCAGGCCCCCGCCGCCTGCTGACGACCGTCCAGCCGCTGAAACTGACCGGTCATGACGGATTGCGCATAATCTGCGCCCGATTCTTGCAAGCACGCCTGCGCCGCCCACCACCCCGGGCCGCATGCCAAGGGGCCGGCTACCCGCCAGCCCCGTCGCCAGGAGATACACGATGTCTACCCCACCCGTCACCCTGATGGTGTCGCGCCGCGCCGCCTGTGGCCGCTACCAGGACCTGCTGGCCTGGCTGCACGAAGGCGAGCAATTGGCCACCGACTTCCCCGGTTACCTGGGCTCGGGCATCCTCGCGCCGCCGGCCGAGGGCGATGAATTCCAGATCATCTTCCGCTTCACCGACGAGCAGACCCTGCACGCCTGGGAGCATTCCGCCTCGCGCCGGACCTGGCTTGAGCGCGGCGACGGTCTGTTCGAACGCCCCAAAGAGAGGCGCGTAAGCGGCATCGACGACTGGTTCGGCACCAATACAGTGCAGAAACCGCCGCGCTGGAAGCAGGCCACGGCCATCTGGCTGGCGTTCTTCCCGGTCTCGCTGCTGTTCAACCTGCTGTTCGGCCACTGGCTGGCAGCGCTGGAACTGCTGCCCCGCGTACTGCTCAGCACCCTGGCCCTGACCCCCTTGATGGTGTACCTGTTCATCCCGCTGTCCACCCGCCTGCTGGCCGGCTGGCTGAACGCCGCGCCGCCTGCCCCGAGCGGCCGGGCCCAGGGGCTGCGCAGCCGCTGAGGCACGGGCTCGCAAGGCCGCGCAGTTCGGGTATGCTGGGGCATCACGCACGGACAGACGAACAGACCGCCCGCACATGAACAGCCCAATCCTCATCACCGGCGCCAGCCAGCGCGTCGGGCTGGCCCTGGCCCTGGAGCTGGCCCAGGCCGGCCATACGGTGGTCAGCGCCAGCCGCAGCCTGCATCCCCAGGCAGCCCACCCGAACATCCGGCAGTTCCAGGCCGACCTGACCCGCAGCGAAGACCGCCAGGCCCTGATCGACCACCTGCACGGCCACTACGATGGCCTGCGCGGGATCATCCACAACGCCTCGCTGTGGCTCGACGATGGCCTGGACAACCTCGACACCATGTTCCGCCTGCACGTCGAGGCGCCCTACCACCTCAACCTGGCCCTCGGCGAGTGGCTGAACAAGGTGGACAAGGCCGACATCATCCATATCTGCGACGAGACCTCCTCGCGCGGCAGCAAGAGCCATATCGGCTACGCCGCGACCAAGGCCGCGCTGCAGAACATGGTGTTGTCGTTTGCCGAAAAGTACGCGCCCAAGGTGCGCGTCAACGGTATCCTGCCGGGCCTGTTGATCCTCAAGGAAGGCGGCGACGAGCAGTACCGCCAGCAGACCCTGAAAAAGGCCCTGCTCGAATTCGAACCCGGCGCCCGCCCGCTGATCGACGCCGTGCTGTTCCTGCTCGAAAGCCAGTACAGCACCGGCAGCCAGGTGGTCATCAACGGTGGCCGCCATCTGAAGAACCGCATGACCTGAAGAGACACCGCCCATGACCCCGCAACAACAGCTCGAACTCGAAGCCGCCGCGTTCCGGCGCCTGGTCGACCATCTGCAGAAACGCACCGACGTGCAGAACATCGACCTGATGAACCTCTCCGGCTTCTGCCGCAACTGCCTGTCGAAATGGCTCAAGGCCGCCGCCGACGATCGCCAGATCGAGCTGAGCCTGGACGATGCCCGCGAGCAGGTGTACGGCATGCCCTACGCCGAGTGGAAAGCCCAATACCAGAAAGAAGCCAGCGCCGAGCAACAGGCGGCGTTCGAACAAGGAAAACCCCGTGACTGACCTGAACACCCTGCGCAGCAGCCTCGCCAGCGGCGAGCACGTTTTCGCCGATACCCTGGCGTTCATCGCCGCGAACTACAGCTACCAGCCTCAGGCCTTCGACAACGGCGACGTGCACAACGCCGCCGGGCAGAACGAAGGTTCGTGCAAGACCCTGGGCCTGGCGCTGCTGGAAGGGCTGAGCGACCAGGAAGCGCTGCTGGCCTTCGGCGAGCACTACCGCAGCGTGGTGGCCACCCCCGAGGGCAGCGACCATGGCAACATCCGTGCGCTGATCAAGCATGGTTTGGCCGGCGTGAAGTTCACCGCCCAGCCGCTGGCGCGCCTGGCCTGACTTCGCCTCTCGCCCATCGCGGGGCAAGTCGCGGCGGTGCGCCGATGCGACGTGCCCCGCGACGAGGCCCTCAACTGATAACGCTACCCGGCACCTGGCCCTCTAACTGCCCTTCTCGCAGCCACCCCAGCGCAATCGGCCACAAACTTTCACGAAACCGATCGTGAAAGAACGCGAAATGCCCGATCTCCTCCACCGAGATATCCACAGGCGCCACCCGCAGGTGCCGACGCTCGGCCTGGCGCAGGTACCCCAACAACCGTTCGGTGGCCGCCACCGTGCCGAACGGATCGTCGGTCAGGCTGATGGCCAGGGTCGCCGCCCGCACCTGTTCGAACGGCAGCGCCTCGAGCAGGCGCCCACTGGGCCGGTGCTCGTAGCGCGGCGTGCGGGTACTCCAGTCACGCACCACCCCGGCCGGGGTGTCCTCCAGCCAGCCCAGGCGCTTGCCGGGGAAATAGCCGAATACCCGGGTCAGCAAAGGCATGACCACATGCCACTTGCCGAACAGTTGCCAGCGCTGGTCCGCCGCATAGTCGCGCCAATAGGCGAACTGCGCGCCCACCAGCACCGCTCGGCGCACCTGCGCGGCCGAAGGTGCCAGCCCCAGCGCCCAGCCGCCGAAGCTGTGGCCGACCACATGCACCGGTTGCCCGGGCTGTTCGGCTGCGGCCAGTTGCAACATTGCCTCGAAATCCAGGCGCCCCCAGTCGCTCCACGACGCCTTGAAACCGCGCAACGAAGCCGGGCGTGATTCGCCGATACCTCGGTAGTCATAGGTGAGCACATCGAAGCCCTGGGCGAACAGGTAATCGGCGAATCGCGAGTAATAACGGCAGCGCACCGAGGTGGCGGCATTGATGATCACCAGCGGGCGCTGGGCGTCGGTCTGGGCGTGACGCCAACGAAAACCGCCGAGGCTGTAGCCGTCGGCGGCGAGCTGGCGAAATGCACTGGCGGGTTGGGTGAGGCTGCTCATGGCGCGCTCCCTGCGTTGTCCGCCAACGCTAGCAAACATACCCCCGTTATAGCTAGGTGGTGGGCAGCGCGCCGGCCACGCCCGGTTTGCGCAGTACCGCCAGGCGCGAGCCGTCGTAGCGGGTCTCGCGGAACAGCTTCCAGCGCCCGAACAGCCCGTACACGTGCATCACCCGTCCCTGCTCGTGGTAGCCCATGCGCAGGTGCAGCTTCATGGCCGGCACGTTGTGGGTCTCCACCACGTCCACCACCTTGTGGCAGCCCTTTTCACGCATGGTGTTCCACAGCTCGACCTGGGCCGTCACCGACAGCTCGCTGCCAAAGTAGGGCCGGGTCATCTCGCCGCCGAACTCGAAGAACTCGCCCGGTTTCACCGGGAAGGTGCAACCGTAGTAGTGCTTGTCGTGATAGTCGACCACGCTGGCCCAGATGAAGGCCACGGCATCGCCCTGCTCGTCCAGGTACATGTGCCCGGTGTGCCCTTCGGCGGCCAGTTCACGCATGGTCTCGACGCGGTCGCCGAAGTTCGCGGCGAAGGCGTCGGCATTGGCGGTGGTGATCTGCACCAGGGTGACCGGTGTGTGGGCCTTGAGGTTGTAGGGAGGCACCGGACTGATCAGGTCGCGCTCCATCCACAGCAATTCCCAGTGGAAGAACACGTAACGTTCGAACAAGGTCTTGAAGGTGCGCTTGAGGCCCTTCTGGCGAATGCGTTCTTGTAGTTTTTGCAGTGCGCCCATTGCTCCCTCCTCGGCCCCGGCGGAATTGCCAGGCCAATAGCTGGGGTATAGATCAGGCGGAGGTGCCCATGGCAAAGGGCCACTGGAGGATTTGTTTCAGAATATTAACAAGTCGTCGGCGGGAACCGCGCAGCCGTCATCAAGGGCTGCGCGGTCAAGGACTTGCTTACAGCTCGATGCAGTCGAACCGTACGTCGGTGGCCACGTCTTCGTCGTAGTTGACGTCAGCGCGCTCGAAGCCGAACAGGTTGAGGAACTGCTTCTTGTAGCCGGCGTAGTCGGTCAGTTCGAACAGGTTCTCGGTGGTTACCTTCGGCCACATGGCACGGCAGGCGTCCTGCACGTCATCACGCAGTTCCCAGTCGTCCAGACGCAGGCGGCCTTCGTCGTCCAGTGCAGCCGGCGCACCGTCCGCACGGTACATGCGGTCACGGAACATGCGGTCCAGCTGGTTTTGGGTACCTTCGTGGATACCCTTCTCCTGCATGATCTTGAAGACCATCGACAGGTACAACGGCATCACCGGGATCGCCGAGCTGGCCTGGGTAACGACCGACTTGAGCACCGCAACGTTGGCACTGCCACCGACTTTCTTGCCCAGGCGCTGGGCGGTTTCGTCCAGGTCCTGCTTGGCCTTGCCCAGGGCGCCGTCCCAGTAGATCGGCCAGGTGATGTCGGAGCCGATGTAGCTGAAGGCCACGGTGCGGGCCTGTGGCGCCAGCACGCCTGCAGCGTTCAGGGCGTCGATCCACAGCTCCCAGTCCTGGCCGCCCATGACGGTGACGGTGTCAGCGATTTCCTGCTCGGTGGCCGGCTCGATGCTGGCCTCGATGATGGTGTCCTTGTTGGTGTCGATGGCGGTCGACTTGTACGGCTGGCCGATCGGCTTGAGCGCCGAGCGGACCACTTCACCGGTCTGCGGCAGCTTGCGCACTGGCGAGGCCAGCGAGTAGATCACCAGGTCGACCTGGCCGCCCATTTCGTTCTTGATCAGCTCGATGACCTTGGCGCGGGCTTCGTCGGAGAAAGCGTCACCGTTGATCGACTTGCTGTACAGGCCTTCGGCCTTGGCGAACTTGTCGAAGGCGGCGGCGTTGTACCAGCCGGCGGTACCGGCCTTGGTCTCGGTGCCCGGCTTTTCGAAGAACACGCCCAGGGTGTCGGCCTTGAAGCCGAACGCCGCGGTGATGCGCGCGGCCAGGCCGTAGCCGCTGGAGGCGCCGATCACCAGGACTTTCTTCGGACCATCCTCGCGCACGCCCAGCTTGCGGGTGGCTTCGATCTGGTCACGGACGTTGAGCTCGCAGCCCTTGGGGTGAGTCGTGGTGCAGATGAAACCGCGAACCTTGGGATGAATGATGGCCAATGTCTGTACCTCGTCAGGTTTAGGCTGGGGCAGCGCCCGGATTCGGGGCGCTGCCGTTTGATCTAGAGGGTGAGACTACCCTCGCGGGATATCCGACACATATTACGGGGTGATTCGCATTGCTGCATTGTCCGCACGCTCCCATTTGCCGGCAAAGCCAGCGCCTACAGGTACGGCATTGATCTTGAGGCTGGCGCGGTCCTGTGGGAGCGGCCTTGTGTCGCGAAAGGGCTGCGCAGCAGCCCCAGGGTTCCAGTGTTGACGCGAAGATCGCCGGGGCCGCTGCGCGGCCCTTTCGCGACACAAGGCCGCTCCCACAGGTTCCGTTCCATCAGGACAACACAGGCGACAGGGCCTCTCGCAACCACGCCAGGAACTGCCGCGCCAGCGGATCCTCCTGGCTCTCCCAATGCACCAGGCAGCTCCACACCGGCCCGCGCACGCGCTGTGCCGACAAGGGTCGCAAACGTCCCTCATCGACCATCCGCTGCGCCAGCAGTTGACTGACCAGGGCAATCCCCAGCCCCTCGCCCGCCGCCTCCAGCAGCAACCCCGGGTCTGAGAAGTTCAGCCCCTTGCCCTGCTGCCCCACCTCCTCGCCGCCTTCCAGCTGCCAGTGACTCCAGTCCATCTCGCGCTCGCCGTGCAAGGTCGTGCGCCCGGTCTCGGGCAACGTCGGGTGACAAGCCGGATACAACCTGTCCTGGTGCAGCACGGTGAAGCTGCATTCAGCCTGCGGCCCGATATCGTCGCGAATCGCCAGGTCGATGGTCTCGTTGGCCATGTCCGGGACCTCGAAGCTGGTAAACAGCCACAGGTCGACATCCGGGTGACGCTGGTGGAAATCCGCCAGGCGCGGCAACAGCCAATGCCGGGCGAAGGCCGGGGTGGTGTTGACCACCAACTGGTTGGGCTTGCGGTATTGGTCGAGGCGACGGATGCCCACCGCCAGTTGCTGCAACAGGGCTTGGGTGGTGCTGAGCAGGTCATGCCCGGCGTCGGTCAGGCTGACGCTCCGCCCGCTGCGGTGGAACAACGGTTGCTCCAGATAGCTTTCCAGGCTGCGGATCTGCTGGCTGATCGCCGACTGGGTAAGGTTCAGGGCCTCGGCGGCCTTGTGGAAGCTGCCCAGACGGGCGGCGGCTTCGAAGCCACGCAGGGCGTTGAGCGGGGGCCAATGCTTGAGCATGCTGATAAGCCTGACTGATCAGAAATACGCTAAATCTATCGTTTGTCGCTCCGGTTTCCCAGCCATAACATGGGCAGCAACACCCGCGACGGCGGGCTTCGTTGATAAAAATCCCTAATAGATCGGAGTTCACTATGACCCTGTCCCGCGACAGCGGCTGGCGCATGCCTGCCGAATGGGCCCGCCACGCCGCCACCTGGATGATCTGGCCACACAACAAGCCACTGTGGGAGGCGGGCTGGGGCGTGACCCTGGCCGACGTGCAGCGCGACTATGCCCGCGTGGCCGCCGCCATCGCGCGCTTCGAGCCGGTGAAGATGGTGGTCGATCCCTCGGCCATGGCCATTGCCCGCGAACTGTGCGGCCCCGGCATCGAGCTGGTCGAACTGGCCGTGGACGACAGCTGGTGCCGCGACAGCGGCCCGACCTTCCTCATCCACCCGCAGCAGGGCGTGGCCGGCCTGAGCTGGCGCTTCAACGCCTGGGGCGACAAGTCCGAGCACGGCAAGGACCGCAGCCTGGCCCGGCGCATCCTCGATCATCTCGGCCTCGAAGGCCTGAGCACCCCGCTGTGCAACGAAGGCGGCGCCATCCATGTCGACGGCGAAGGCACGCTGATCACCACCGAGTCGGTGCTGCTCAACCCCAACCGCAACCCGGGCCTGAGCAAGGCTGACTTCGAGGACTGCTTCGCCCGCCTGCTGGGCATCCGCAAGACCATCTGGCTGCCGGGTGACCCGCAGTACGTCACCGGCGACATGACCGACGGCCATGTCGATGGCGTGTGCGCCTTCGCCCGCCCCGGCGTGCTGCTGGTGGACGCCACCCACGACCAGGGCTCGGTGTACGCCGAGGTGGCCCGCGAGAACCGCCGCGCCCTGGAGTTGGCCACCGATGCCCAAGGCCGCTCGTTCGAGCTGCTCGACCTGTACGAGGCCACGGCGGCCGTGGATACCGAGGCCGAGGTGTTCTGCGCTTCGTACACCAACTTCTACCTGGCCAACGGCGCGGTGATCATGCCGGCCTACGGCATCGACGCCGACCAGGCCGCCGCCCGGCAGCTGGCCCTGGCCTTCCCCGGCCGCGAGGTCGTGCCGGTGCGCATCGACCATATCGCCCACGGCGGCGGCGGCATCCACTGCATCACCCAGCAGCAGCCGGCCTGGCAGGGAGCGCGCCCATGAGCACCTTGCGCATCGCCACCACGCAGATGGCCTGCAGCTGGGACCTGGCCGCCAACCTCGAGCGCGCCGAGCAGCTGGTGCGCCAGGCCGCCGCCCAGGGTGCCCAAGTGATCCTGCTGCAGGAGCTGTTCGCCACCCCGTATTTCTGCATCGAGCAGTGCCACAGCCACCAGGCCCTGGCCCAGGACTACCACGACAGCCCGCTGCTCAAGCGCTTCGCCGCCCTGGCCAAGGAGCTGGGCGTGGTGCTGCCGCTGAGCTGGTACGAGCGCGCCGGCAACGCCTTCTTCAACTCGCTGACCGTGGCCGACGCCGACGGCCGCCTGCTGGGGGTGTACCGCAAGACCCACATCCCCAACGCCATCGGCTACCAGGAAAAGGAATACTTCAGCCCCGGCGACACCGGTTTCAAGGTCTGGGACACCGCCTTCGGCCGCCTGGGCATCGGTATCTGCTGGGACCAGTGGTTCCCCGAGACCGCGCGCTGCCTGGCGCTGATGGGCGCCGAGGTGCTGCTGTTCCCCACCGCCATCGGCTCGGAGCCGGGCGCCGCCGAGCTGGACTCGCGTGACCATTGGCAGATGGCCATGCGCGGCCACGCCGCCGCCAACCTGCTGCCGGTGGTGGCCGCCAACCGTGTCGGTCACGAGGTGGCGCGCAGCGACGACAACCTGTCGATGCGCTTCTACGGCTCCTCGTTCATCTGCGACCACAAGGGCGCGATGCTGCAAGAGGCCGACCGCGACAGCAGCGGCGTCTGGCTGCACGACCTGGACCTGGAACGCATGCGCGAGGACCGCCTGAGCTGGGGCATCTACCGCGACCGCCGCCCCAGCATGTACGCGCCGTTGCTCAGCCTGGACGGCCGCACCCCACAGACCGCGAGGGCCTGAACCATGCCAAGCCGTCCATCGAAACTGCTCGCCATCGCCGCCCTGGTGGCCTGCGCCGGCGTCGCCCAGGCCGAGCAGGATGCCCTGCGCCTGTACAACTGGGCCGATTATTTTGCCGAGGACACCCTCAAGCGCTTCACCGCCGACACCGGCATCCCGGTGATCTACGACGTCATGGACGGCAGCGAAGTGCTCGAGGCCAAGCTGATGTCCGGTCGCAGCGGGTACGACCTGGTGTTCCCCGGCGACACCGTGGCCGAGCGGCTGATGCGCGCCGGCAGCCTGCAGGCGCTTGATCGCAAGCAACTGACCGCGCTCGACGATATCGAGCCCGGCCTGCGCCAGCTGCACGACCGCTACCCCAAGGCCAGCCAGGCCACCGTGCCCTACACCTGGGGCACCATCGGCCTGACCATGGATGCGGCGAAGATCCGCGAGCGCATGCCCGACGCCCCGCTGGACAGCCTCGACCTGCTGTTCAAGCCGGAGCTGGCGGCCAAGTTCGCCGACTGCGGCATCTCGATGATCGACTCGCCCGACGAAGTGCTGGCCGTGGTCCTCCACTACCTCGGTCGCGAACCGCGCAGCGCCAAGCGCGAAGACCTGGCCGCCGCCAGCGAACTGCTCAAGGGCATTCGCCCCTATGTGCGCAAGCTGCAGTCGCAGCCGGTCACCGAGCTGGTCAACGGCAACACCTGCCTGTCGCTGGGCTACAGCGGCGACGTGATCCAGGCCCAGCGCACCGCCGAGGCCGCGGGCAAGACCATCGACTTCCAGTACCGCGTGCCCCGCGAAGGCACCACGGTGTGGATGGACACCATGGCCATCCCTGCCGACGCCAAGCACCCGGAATACGCCTATCGTTTCATCAACTTCGTCATGCGCCCGGAGAACATGGCCGCGATCAGCAACTTCACCGGCTACCCCACCGCCAGCGCCAAGGCCCGCCCCCTGGTGGATGCGCGCCTGCGTGACAACCCGGACATCTACCTCAGCGATGCCACCTACACCCGGCTGATTCCGGGCAAGGACATCCCCCAGGCCGACATGCGTGCGCGCATGCGCGTCTGGACCCGCTTCAAGACTGCACAGGACTGACCCCATGCCAACTCGCCGCACCTTCCTCCAACAGATGAGCGTCGTCGCCGGCCTCGGCGCCGCCGCCAGTTTCGGCCTGCCCTTCGGCGGCACCCGCGCCCGCGCCGCCGAGTCGGGCCGCTGGTTCATGCCCGACGAGGGTGAAAAGCACCAGCGCGCCTACATCGCCTTCGGCGCCCAGGACGCCATCTGGGAAGATTTCACCGAAGACGTCCAGGCCGCGCTAGGGCGCATCGCCCGGGCCATCGCCGCGTTCCAGCCGGTGACGGTGTTCTGCCGCGCCAGCGAGCGCGACATCGCCGAGGAGGAATGCGGCAGCCACAACATCACCTATGTCGAGACTGAGCTGGACGACATCTGGATGCGCGACATCGGCGCCAACTTCGTGGTTGACGACGACGGCGTGCTGGGCGCGGTGGACTTCAACTTCAACGGCTGGGGCGGCAAGCAGCAGCACCGCTACGACGCCAAGCTGGCGGCCCGCGTCGCCAGGCTGGCTGGCGCCCAGTACCAGCAGAGCGAACTGGTGGGCGAAGGCGGCGGTATCGAGGTGGACGGCCATGGCACCGGGATCATGACCGAGAGCAGCTGGATCAACAGCAACCGCAACCCCGGCTGGAGCAAGGCCCAGGTCGAGGCCGAACTGAAGGAGCGGCTGGGACTGCGCAAGATCATCTGGCTGCCGGGCATCAAGGGCAAGGACATCACCGATGCCCATGTGGACTTCTACGCGCGCTTCGCGGCGCCCGGCGTGGTAGTGGCGAACCTGGACAACGATCCAGACTCGTACGATCACAAAGTGACCCTCGAGCACCTGGAAATCCTGCGCAATGCCACCGATGCCGATGGCCGCAAGCTGGAGATCCACACGATGTCACCGGCACTGAAGCCACGGCGCAGCAAGTTCAGCGAGGACAATCCGGACTTCGCGGCGGGGTACATCAACTACTTCGTCATCAATGGCGCGGTGATCGCGCCGCAGTTTGGTGATCGCAGTGCCGACGAGAAGGCGCGGGCGTTGCTGGTGAAGCTGTATCCGGGGCGCAAGGTGGTGCAACTGGATATCGATGCGATCGCGGCGGGTGGCGGCGGGATTCACTGCGTGACCAACCAGTGCCCGGCGGTGTAGAGACGATCATCGCGGGGCAAGTCGGGACGCCGAACCGCCGCTCCCACGCCAGTTTTGAACATGCAGGTCTGGCGTGGGAGCGGGCTTGCCCCGCGATGGGCTACACTTCACGGATCCTCGGACCTGCGCCGCCCCGTCACCATCGACCAGGGCAGGTTCTCACGCAGCCGCACACTCTCCACCAGCGCCGCCAGCAGGTGCACGCAAACCAGCGCCAGCAGGCCATCGGCCAACCAGCTGTGCAGCGTTTCCAGCCACTCGGCGCCCCACAACGCATCCACCTCCAGCATCATCCAGCCGGTCAGGCCCAGGCTGGCGATGCCCGTCATCATCAGCACCATCACCAGCGCGCCGATCGGCGTGTGACCCATGCGGTGGTAAGGCTCGCCACGCCACAACGCGCGTCCATGGGTTCGTAACCTTTCCAGGGTCGGCCAGAAATCCGCCCAACGTGCACTGCGGGGCCCGACGAAACCCCATGCGCAGCGCACGGCCAGGCAGCCGCACGCGTAGTAACCCAGCCATTGGTGCCAGTCGTCACCGGCCTCGTTGAAGACGTAGTTGGCGAGGAACACCGCGGCGAACGACCAGTGGCACACCCGCAGCAGCGGGTCCCACAGCCGCACGCCGGCGGTCATTTATGGATCTCGGTCTTGACCGCGTTGCCGCTGACCGGATCGTGATAGATCTCGACCTTGCGGCCATCCTTGTCGAAGCCGTAGATCTCGTAGCAGTTGCCCTTGGTCACCTTGAACTTGTTGATCTTGTAGCCCTCGTCCTTGAGCTTGGCTTGGAACTGCTCGGCGTCCTGCCAGGTACCCTTGTCAGCCGTGGTGCATTTGGGCTCGGCGGCGAAAGCGGCGGCGCTACCCAGCAACAGGGTGATCGCGATAAGTGAACGGCGCATTGGGAAACTCCTGCTTGTTGATGGAAGCCTCATTCTGCCCAGCGAAGCTGAAGCCAAGCTTAGTTTCATCCGAACGGCGGTACAGAATTGCATGCGCCATTCATTTGAATTTCAGATCAATGGCAAAGAAAAACAAACTTCTCAAATAAGCCTCGGGCGGGGATGCTGTCAGGATCACGCCCGCATCCCGGAGAACAACAATGAACGAAGTCGTCATCGTCGCCGCCACCCGCACTGCCATCGGCAGTTTCCAGGGGGCCCTGGCCAATGTGTCCGCCGTGGAGCTGGGCGCCGCCGTGATCCGCCAGCTGCTGGCCCAGACCCAGCTCGACCCGGCCCAGGTCGACGAAGTGATCCTCGGCCAGGTGCTCACCGCCGGCGCCGGCCAGAACCCCGCCCGCCAGGCCGCCGTCAAGGCCGGCCTGCCCTACGAAGTGCCGGCCCTGACCCTGAACAAGGTCTGCGGCTCGGGCCTGAAAGCCCTGCACCTGGCCGCCCAGGCCATCCGCTGCGGCGACGCCGAGGTGGTGATCGCCGGTGGCCAGGAGAGCATGAGCCTGGCGCCCTACGTGATGCCCTCGGCGCGCACCGGCCAACGAATGGGCCACGGCCAACTGGTCGACAGCATGATCACCGACGGCCTGTGGGACGCCTTCAACGACTACCACATGGGCATCACCGCCGAGAACCTGGTGGACAAGTACGCCCTCACCCGTGAACAACAGGACGCCTTCGCCGCCGAGTCGCAGCGCAAGGCCGTGGCCGCCATCGAGGCCGGGCGCTTCAAGGACGAAATCACCCCCATCCACATCCCGCAGAAGAAAGGCGAGCCGCTGGTGTTCGACACCGACGAACAGCCACGCCCCGGCACCACTGCAGAGTCCCTGGGCAAGCTGCGCGCCGCGTTCAAGAAAGATGGCAGCGTCACTGCCGGCAATGCCTCCAGCCTCAACGACGGTGCCGCCGCCGTGCTGTTGATGAGCGCCAGCAAGGCCAAGGCCCTGGGCCTGCCGGTACTGGCGAAGATCGCCGCCTACGCCAGCGCCGGCGTAGACCCTGCGATCATGGGCATCGGCCCGGTATCGGCGACCCAACGCTGCCTGGACAAGGCCGGCTGGCAGTTGGCCGACCTGGACCTGATCGAAGCCAACGAAGCCTTCGCCGCCCAGGCACTGGCCGTGGGCAAGCAGCTGGAGTGGGATGCCTCCAAGGTCAACGTCAATGGCGGCGCGATCGCCCTGGGTCACCCGATCGGTGCGTCCGGCTGCCGGGTGCTGGTGACCTTGCTGCACGAGATGATCAAGCGCGATGCCAACAAAGGCCTGGCAACCCTGTGCATCGGTGGCGGCCAAGGCGTGGCACTGGCCATCGAGCGCTGATCACACCCAGCAGCCCGCTCCCACACGGCGATATTCAAACCTGTGGGAGCGGGTTATCCGCGAAGCGTTCGACGCGGATCACACCAACTCGCCGAAGCATTAGTTGCAATTGACTTGAAAACACATCCGAATACGCTTCAAACAGAAACACACTCAATTACATACATTAAAACGAAAAAAACAATAACTTCACGATAAGCCAGCCACTACTTAATTCGATTGGCTCCATATCCTCCACCACTTTCCTACTGCGTAAAAAAAGACACTTTGACACCTTAAAACTCCCCTCTAGCCTGAGTCAGGCGCCCTATGAACTGCTTAGGTTCCAGCGCACTCGACCCTATTAATAAATCTGCTAAAGGGATTTGACATGAACGCTCCAGGAGCCGCCCCATCCGAGAAAGAAGTTGCACATGCCTGGCTGGAAGGAAAGGCCCGGGTGAAGTCGACCACGGCACACGGCAATATCTTCGCCCACGACTACAACCACCCTCACCAGCTCACCTCGACAGGCCGCGCCATGCGCACCGGCGCTGATGCCATCAACCCGTTCTTCAGCCCGGCAGCCGGCGCGGCGACCGACAGCTACGCCAACGACGCCAACAAGAACGTCAGCCCGGGCAAAGCGCCGGTCAGCATCTACGAAGGCCTGCAGACCGCCATCGACATCGCCCGCCGGCGCTCGGAATACAACCCACTTGACCAGCCTACCGATCAGAGGCCCAAGGCCAAGGGCGACCGCGAACACTTCATCGCCTTCACCCAGCAGATCGCCGAGATTCCCTTCCTGTCGCTGCTCGCCGCCCAGGTGACGCAGATCCAGCAGAAAAGCCATGACGCCAATGCGCTGATCGATTCGTTCGTCAAAGGCTTCATCGGCCTGGCGGCCAAAGATGTCGAGCAAATCAAGAAATCCCTGAGCAGCCTGGTGAATGCGGCGCTGTCCTATTCCGAGCAGACCGAGCGCCAGTCCAACTTCAACCAGAATATCCTGCAGACGGGGATCGCCGGCTCGGTGAACTTCATGCTGTATGCCAGCGAATTCACCATCAAGGCCACCAGCAAGAAAGGCACCATCACCTTCCAGTCGTCCTATACCCTGTCCCAGGCGGTTTACCAGCTGTCGGTGGAAAGCTGGGAAAACGTCAGGGATGTGTTCGCCAAACAGCAGAAAACCGATACCCAGCAATGGCTCGGTGACACCACCACGCCAGTGAAACCAGGCTCGTCACTGCGGGCAATCTGCCTGGTCAGTTGAGGCCGCGCGCCAAGCCCGGCAGTTTCCCTGCCGGGCTTTTCAACCAAGCGAGCGCAACTTCGGCCAGCGCTGCAACCAGCCCTTCTCCCGCGCCCGAGCGGCCATCGCCTCGGCCTTGCCCGGCGTGGACCGCAGCCGCAGGCCGAACAGATCGTCCAGTCCCAGCGGCGCCAGCACCTCGCACTGGTCATCGGCCGTGCGCCGCACCGCCACTGCCGTGGCGACCTCCGCCCAGTAGCACATGGCATCGCCGGTCGAGGCATAAGGCGCCTGGCCATGACGCAGGTGCATGCGCGCCTGGTTCTTCACCGACCACAACACCTCCGGCGCCTGGGCCTGCAACCGCGCCTCCAGCCGCAGGTCCTCGGCCGGATCGCTGCGCGCCGGATCGAACCACAGCACATCCACATCCCCTTGCAGCGCGGTCATGGCCCGTCCATGCAGATGGTCCCACACGGCATTGCGCACGAAACCCGCACCGATCCAGGCATCCGGCACGCCAAGATCGCGCACCAGCGCCAGCAGGGGCCAGCGCACAGGGTCATTGCAGATCAGGGTCTGGACCTGCCGTTCGAAACTCACCTTAAAAACGCTCGTCACGCAGCGCGGGCAAGGTGATGTCGCGCACGTAGCTGGCCGCCGACAGGCTCAGCAGCATCCGGCACACCTGGACCACGTCGTGCAGCGGGATCAGCGTCCCCTCGCCGCGCTGTTCGGCTTCGGCCAGCGGCACCTCCAGTCCATCCTCGGTATTCAGGTAGCCGAGGTTCAGGCAGCTCACGCCAAGCCCCTGCTCGCGGAAGCCTTCACGCAAGGTTTCGGCAATGCCGCGCAGGCCGAACTTGCTGGCGCCGAAGGTGACTTCTGGCCGACCGCTACCTGGCAGGCCCGATGTGGAGCCGGTGAGGATGATTCGTGGCCGTGCGCTCTTGAGCAGCACCGGCAGCAAGCGCTTGATCAACAACAGCGGCGCGGTGAGGTTGGTGGCAACCATGCGCTCGATCTGCCCCTCGTCATCGTCGAGGAAGCTGTAGTCCTCCTCGAAGGCCCGCTGTTCCCAGATCCCGACGTTGTACACCAGCACATCCAGCCCGCCCTCGGCCACCGCATCATGGATGACCGCCGCGGCCTGGCGAGGCTGGCCGAGGTCGGCCTCGATCCAGCGCACCGCGCTCGGCAACGACGCCGGCCGGGTGCGCGACACGCCGATCAACGTATCACCCGCGTTACCCAGGCCCTCGACCAGTGCCTTACCCAATCCCTTGCTCGCACCCACCACTAGAATTCGCATCGCATCACTCCCTATGGATTGCGCCAGATAGTACCCTGCCCCACCTAGTAATTCAGTCGGAAAAGCCAGGCCATCCGTGGACAGAGATCAACTCGAACGCAACCAGATCCCCCTGTACTTCATCGCCGTGGTGCTTGCCTGCGCCGTCGGCCTGCTTGCACCCGGCGTTGCCCAGGCACTGGAGATGCTGGTGACACCGGCCATCGCCGTGCTGATGTACGCGATGTTCCTGCAGATCCCCTTCCTCGACCTGCGCGCGGGCCTGGGCAACCGGCGTTTCATGGGCGCGCTGCTGCTGGCCAATTTCGTGCTGGTGCCGCTGCTGGTGTGGGCCGGGACGCGCGGCCTGGTCGAGCACCCCGGCGTGCTGGTCGGCGCCCTGCTGGTGCTGCTGACGCCCTGCATCGACTACGTGGTGGTGTTCACCCATATCGGCAAGGGCGACTCGCGCCTGACCCTCGCCGCCACGCCGGTGCTGCTGCTGGTGCAGCTGGCGTTGCTGCCGCTGTACCTGGCGCTGATGCTCGGTGGCGCGGCTGATGTCGAGATTTCCGTGGCGCCGTTCATCGAAGCCTTCGTGCTGCTGATCGTGCTGCCGCTGTTGCTGGCGGTCGTCACCAGTGCCGGCGCGCGGCGCTCGGCGCTGGTCGCCAAATGGAACGACACCTGGGCCTGGCTGCCGGTGCCGGCCATGGCGCTGGTGCTGATTACAGTGATCGGCTCGCAGATCGGCGTGGTGGCCAGCCAGCTGGACAACCTGCTGCCGGTTGTGCCGGTGTATCTCGGTTTTGCCCTGCTGGCGCCGCTGCTTGGCTGGTTCGCGGCGCGGCTGTTCACGTTGTCCACAGGGGAAGCACGGGCCGTGACCTTCAGCGCCGCCACGCGTAATTCGCTGGTGGTGCTGCCGTTGGCGTTGGCGCTGCCGGAGTCGATCCGGGCATTGGCGGCGGCGGCGGTGATTACCCAGACGTTGGTGGAGCTGGTGAGCGAGCTGGTCTATGTGCGGGCCGTGCCGGCGTTGGTTCGGCGTTAGGCATGACACGGGACTGCGCTAGCCTCAAGGTCAACGTCGTACCTGTGGGAGCGGCCTTGTGTCGCGAAAGGGCTGCGAAGCGGCCCCGGCGATAGCAGCCATGCACAGGCATCAGCCCAACTGCAGCCTCCATTGCCCGTAATAGCTCAAGCACACACGGGCCAAGGGCGGCATATCAATGCGATGAAACGACTCGAAAGGCGCGCCCAACGCATGCAGCATCGCGGCGCGAATAACAAAGGGATGGGTGATCGCGACCCACTCGCCCGGCGTCAGCGCTGTATCCATCCAGGTCGCGACACGCTCGCACAGCATGGCGATGGATTCACCGCCGTGAGGGCTAGCCTGGGGATCGCAAAGCCAGACCCGCAGGGTGTTTTCGTCCAGTTGCTTGAGCGGGATGCCTTTCCAGCTGCCGAGGTCGCAGTCGCGCAGGCCTTCGTCGACAGTCGCGTTCAGGCCCTCGGCAGTCTGGCGGCTACGTAGTTCAGGTGCCATGAGATAGCGGGCGGTTGCAGGCAGGTCTGTCAAAAGCGACGGTGGATCGCGCAGCGCCTCGTCGTCCATGGCGAAACGCCCCACCCGTTGCGCCTCGGTGCGGGCGTGGCAGATCAGGGTGAGGTGGGTAGGCTTCATGGCGGGGCTTTGACAGGAATGTCCGGGCACTCTAGCCGAAATATGGAAAACCTGTACCAGCCCCGCGATAGGGCCGGTACTGCCAACGCGTCATCAAGCTGAGGCACGCAGCTCCCGGGCTGCCGCCACCATGTTCACCAACGCCGCCTCGGTCTCCGGCCAACCGCGCGTCTTCAACCCGCAATCCGGATTGACCCACAACCGCTTGGCCGGAATCCGCTGGGCGGCCTTGCGCAGCAGCTTGACCATTTCCTCCTTGGACGGCACCCGTGGCGAGTGGATGTCGTACACACCAGGGCCGATCTCGTTCGGGTAGTCGAAGCGCTCGAACGCCTCCAGCAATTCCATGTCCGAACGCGAGGTCTCGATGGTGATCACATCGGCATCCATCGCCGCGATCGACTCGATCACGTCGTTGAACTCGCTGTAGCACATGTGGGTGTGGATCTGTGTTTCGTCACGCACGCCCGAGGCGCACAGGCGGAACGCCTCGGTGGCCCACTCCAGGTAACGCGGCCAGGCACTGCGACGCAGCGGCAGGCCTTCGCGGAAGGCGGCCTCGTCGATCTGCACGATCTTGATGCCCGCCGCCTCCAGATCCACCACCTCGTCGCGGATCGCCAGCGCCAGCTGGCGCGCCTGGACCTCACGGCTCACGTCCTCGCGCGGGAATGACCACGTCAGCATGGTCACCGGGCCCGTCAGCATGCCCTTCATCACCTTGCGGGTCAGGCATTGGGCGTACTTGATCCAGTCCACGGTCATGGCCTTTGGGCGGCTCAGGTCACCGAAGATCACCGCCGGCTTCACGCAGCGCGAACCGTAGCTCTGCACCCAGCCGAAGCGGGTGAACACATAACCGTCCAGTTGCTCGGCGAAGTACTCGACCATGTCGTTGCGCTCGGCCTCGCCGTGCACCAACACATCCAGCCCCAGGTTTTCCTGGATCTGCACCGCGTGGCGGATTTCGCTGTGCATGGCCTCGACGTAATCGGCCTCGCTCAGCTTGCCCTGCTTGAACGACTGACGCGCCAGACGGATCGCCGAGGTTTGCGGGAACGAACCAATGGTGGTGGTCGGAAACGCCGGCAGGTCCAGCCCGGCACGCTGCTTGGCGATCCGCTGCTCGAAAGCCGAGGCTCGCTGGCTGTCGGCTGGCTTGATCGCGGCGACACGGGCCTGCACCGCTGGCTTGTGAATCCGTGGCGAGGTGGCGCGGCGGTGTTGCACGGCGCGGCTCTGCGCCAGCGCCTCGACAACCTCCGCAGCCTCGGGCTGGTTGAGCGCCTTGGCCAGCAGCGCCACTTCCTGGCACTTCTGCACGGCGAAGGCCAGCCAGCTCTTCAGTTCGTCATCGAGCTGGTCTTCACGCTCCAGGTCCACCGGGCTGTGCAGCAGCGAGCACGACGGCGCCACCCACAGGCGATCGCCCAGGCGTTCATGGGCATGGCGCAGCACGTCCAGTGCCTTTTCCAGGTCGCAGCGCCAGACGTTGCGGCCGTTGACCACGCCCAGCGACAGCACCTTGTAAGCCGGCAGGCGGTCGAGGATGGTCGGATACTGGTCCGGGGCACGCACCAGGTCGATGTGCAGGCCATCGACCGGCAGGTTGGCGGCCAGGCCCAGGTTGTCTTCCAGGCCGCCGAAGTAGGTGGCGATCAGCTTTTTCAAAGGGGCGCGCTGGAGGATGTTGTAGACGCGCTCGTAGGCGTTCTTCCAATCCTGCGGCAGGTCGAGGGCGAGGATCGGCTCGTCGATCTGCACCCACTCCACGCCCTGCACGGCCAGGCGGTTGAGGATATGGTCGTACAGCGGCAACAGGCGATCGAGCAGCTCCAGCTTGTCGAAATCGGCGCCCTTGGTCTTGCCCAGCCACAGATAGGTCAGCGGGCCGATCAGCACCGGCTTGACCGCATGGCCCAGGGCCTTGGCCTCCTCGACCTCTTCGAACAGTTGCTCCCAGCTCAGGGTGAACTGTTGGTCGGCGGTGAATTCGGGGACCAGGTAGTGGTAGTTGGTGTCGAACCACTTGGTCATTTCCTGGGCGTGGGCGCCGCCGCAGCAGCTATCGCTGCCCTTTGTTCCTACGGCACCACGAGCCATGGCGAACAGGGTCTGCAGGGTCGGCTTGGCACCGTCCTTGGCACGGAAACGCTCAGGGATCACGCCGAAGGTCAGCGAGTGGGTGAGCACCTGGTCGTACCAGGCGAAGTCGCCCACCGGCAGCAGCTCGATGCCGGCAGCCTTCTGCACCTGCCAGTGCGCGGCGCGCAGGCCACGGCCCACGGCACGCAGGCCGGCTTCGTCCAGCTCGCCCTTCCAGAAGGCTTCCTGGGCTTTCTTCAGCTCGCGGTCGCGGCCGATGCGCGGGAACCCCAGGTTGTGTGCCAGTGCCATGTTGTCGTCCCTCGAACCTTAAAATGAATGAGGGCATTTTGGGCGCGGGGCTAAGGTGAGACAAACTCATTAAATTTGAGATGAACTCAAGAATTGTTCATGATGCCTTACAGAAATGATGATCCCTGTGGGAGCGGCCTTGTGTCGCGAAATGGCCGCAAAGCGGCCACGGCGATCTGTGCATGAATGCTGAAATCCTGGGGCCGCTGCGCAGCCCTTTCCGACCGGTCCGACGCCTCGGCAAGGCCGTTCCCACAGGGATCTAGGCCACCTGACAGAGCGTTGTGAATGTCTCAACCAGCACAGTACCCCGCGCAATCAGACATGCCCCACCCGCCAATCTGCCGCACACTGCCACCCTGCCCCAACCCGGTAGCCCGTACCCAATGAGCCTGCTGAAAACGACCCTGGACGCCAACGCCTTCGCCTGCATCCTGGAATTCGTCCCCAAGCCCGGCGCCGAGCGTTTCGCCACCCTCGAAACCCTCATGGCCCGCACCCGGCTGTGTGGTTGGCCGATGACCGTAGCCATCGGCGACCGCGTCAGCAGCGCCCTGGACATGTCGCCGCTGGAGGCCTTCAGCAGGCTCGCGAACCCCGTTCCCGCCCTGCTGCACTTCTCCGGCAAGGACCGCGAACGCCGCGACCTGCTGGCCCAGTTGCAACGCATGGACGCCGCCGGCCTCGACCAGCTTCTGCTGCTGACCGGCGACCGCCTGCCCGGCCACACCCCCGGCGAACGCCCGGTACGCTATCTGGAATCCGTCGCCGCCCTGCAGATCGTCCGCCAAGCCCGCCCCCACTGGCTGCTGGCCGCCGCGCTCAACCCGTTCAAGTACCAGGAAGCAGAAGGCGGCGCGCAGTACTGCAAGGCCGAAAAGAAACTCGCCGCCGGCGCCGACCTGTTCATCCTGCAACTCGGTTTCGACATCGACAAACACCAGGAAGCCTTCGACTGGATGCAACGCCAGCCCCGGCCCAAGCCGCTGATGGCCTGCATCATGGCGCTGACCGAAGGCCGCGCGGGGATGCTCGATCACGTTGCCGGTGTGACTGTCACGCCGTCGATGCGCGCGCTGCTGGCCGCCGAAACGGCGGTGTCCAAGGCCTACGCCAGGGAACGCGCCAACCATCGCCTGGCCTTGCAGGTGATCGGCCTGAAGTTGATGGGCTATGCCGGCGTGCACCTGTCCGGTATCCACGAAGTGGCGCAGTTCGAGGCACTTGAGCAGGCCATCGGCGCGCTGCAACCGCAGTTCACTTCACTGCAGGACTGGACCCCGGCCTGGGAAGCGGCCTGGCAGGAAGCAAACCTAGCGCCGGTCACCTTCCATCCACCGGGGCACGCCTGGCGCCTCGGGCAACGGCAGATCACCGCGTCCAACAAGGAAAAGGCCCGCTATCACCTGCTCTCGGCGATGCACCATCAGTTGTTCAGCCGCACCACGGCCTTGAGCAAGGGCTTCGGCTGGGCCGTGACCCGGTCGCTGTGGGCCAACCCCACGGCGGCGCAGTGGCTGCATCGGCTGGAGCGACGCATCAAACGCCCGCTGGTGGGGTGCGATACCTGCGGCAGTTGCCGGCTGGAGGACACCCTCTACATCTGCCCCGAGACCTGTCCCAAAGGCCTGGCGAACGGGCCATGCGGCGGCACGAGCCTGGACCGTTGCGAGTTTGGCGACCGGGAGTGCGTGCACAGTGCCAAGTATCGGCTGGCGGTGAGTGTGGGCCGGACCGAGGTGTTGCGCGAGCGGTTGATTCCTTGCGTGCAGGTGGAGAGCCGGCATCGCAGTTCGTGGCCGGTATGGTTCGAGCCTGCACCACTTAACATTGCCGAGCCCACACCGATGAGCGACGACGACCTGCTTGCCAAAACACGGGAGCGCCTGGCTGCGCCACAACGAGTGAAGGTCTCACTGGACGACCTGTAGCCAGGCACGAGCGGATCAGCCTGCGTGCTGAGCTAGTGAAACCTCCACTCCCTGCCACTCCCCAGCCTGACCGGAAACAATCAACAGCCGATTCCCGGCAGCTGAAGCAGCCACGACACACCGCCCCTGCTCGTCCCAGAACGCGCTGCGCCCAGCCGCCGCCCAGCCACCCGTGGTGCCGCCATGATTGGCCATGAGCACCGCCATGGCATGCCGCTGCGCATAACCCTGCAGCAATGCGCTATCCGCCGGATACCCACCCTCCCCGATCAGCACACCTGTCGCATACACCTGCGCGCCGCGCTGCGCCGCCTGGGCGGCATGCTGCGGATGGCTGAAATCGGCGCACACCGACAAGGCCACGGACAGCCCGGAAACGGACAACAACTCACCGCCGCTCCCCGCACTGAAGAACGCGTCCTCGCCGGTATGCAGGTGCTGCTTGGTATAGGCCGCAATAGAGCCATCCGGGTGGAGGATGCAGGCCGCAATTCGCGGCTTGTCCTGGCCCGGTACCGTGAGCGGCATCCCGACCACCGTGGTCATGCCCGCTTCCTGGGCAAGCTGGCGCAGTGGCGCCAGCAGCGGCGTGTCCAGATCCTGCGCCAGGCCACTGGCCAACGCGGGGGCATAGCCCGTGAGCGACAGTTCGGGGAAGAGCAACAGGTCCACGCCATGCTCATGGGCCTGGCGCATGAACGCCAGGTGCAAGGCCAGGTTGGCGGGGAGGTCGCCATCACCAATGGCGCATTGGGCGGCGGCAAAAACGGCTGGTGGCATGGGCGTCTCCTGACAAGGTAAGTGGACTCTGCTCGGCTACCACCCAGAAGACAACTGTTACATCGACGATAGGATCAACGTGGGAGCGGGCTTGCCCCGCGATGGCTCTCCCACTGCCCCCACAGCGTGGCGCCAGCCCTTGTGCAGAAAGGCTATGATGCTCTCCTGCACGCAATCAGCCTGACAGGGCGGCCCCATCATGAATCTGAGTGTTCTCTACGCGTTGGTTGCAGCCGCACTGTTTGGCGCAAGCACACCGCTCGCCAAACTGTTGGGTGTCAATACCCCGCCCATCCTGCTGGCCGGGCTGCTCTACCTGGGCAGCGGCGTCGGCCTGACCCTCGTCCGTCTGGTGCGCGATCGCGGTTGGCAGCGGCCCGGGCTGCCTGCCGGAGAATGGCCCTGGTTGCTAGGTGCGATCTTCTTTGGCGGCGTGCTTGCGCCTGTGGCGCTGATGTTCGGGCTCACTCGCACAGCGGGGGCCACTGCATCGTTGATGCTCAATCTCGAGTCGGTCCTCACGGCAGTGCTGGCATGGGTGGTGTTCAAGGAAAACGCCGACCGCCGGATCGTGATCGGTATGATCGCCATCGTCCTGGGCGGTATCGTGCTGTCATGGCCGCAAGAGACCGCGGTGGACCATGACTGGACCGGGCCGCTGGCGGTGGCATTCGCCTGCCTTTGCTGGGCGATCGACAACAACCTGACCCGCAAGGTCTCCGCCTCCGACGCGCTGTTCATCGCTGGCAGCAAAGGCCTGGCGGCGGGCGTGGTCAATGGCGGCCTGGCCTTGGCCATCGGCTCGCAACTGCCGGCCCTGGGCACGCTGGGGTCGATCCTGCTGGTTGGGTTTCTTGGGTATGGCGTCAGCCTGGTGCTGTTCGTCCTGGCCCTTCGCGGGTTGGGGAGCGCGCGTACCGGGGCGTACTTTTCCACAGCGCCGTTCCTGGGTGCGGCGGTCGCGATCCTGATGCTGGGTGAGTCGGTGTCCATGACGTTCCTGCTCGCTGCGACGTTGATGGCCTTGGGTGTGTGGATTCACTTGATGGAGAACCATGTTCACGAACACCAGCATGAGGCCCTCGATCATAGCCACCGGCATACGCACGATGAGCACCATCAACATGAGCATGACTTTGAGTGGGATGGCACCGAGCCGCACAGCCACCCCCATGTGCATGTGCCGCTTCGACATAGCCATGCGCATTTTCCGGATGTTCATCATCGGCATAGGCACTGACCGGGCAGAAAATACAGGACTGGCATTGCTCACCCGCCCCGGCTCGAACCCTGCGTTTCACCCAAGGTATACTCCCGCCCCGTCGCGCCCAGAGTGGCGCGTAGCCTTCATGTGCAGGATGCCCTATGTCAGTTCAGCAACACGTTGCCGCCGCCGATACCACCTTCACTGCCGCGCTCGAGCCGCTCAACCATGCCCTTGAGCAGGTACGGCAGGCCGAAATCCGGCTGCTGCAGCGCAGACGCCAGGTCACCCTGGCATTCATGTGCGTCCAGGCCGCCTACTGCGGCTACCTGATGCTCAAGTGGATCTGGCAGGGCCATTACATCGGCGGGCCGATCTATGCCGTGTTGCTCTGGTGCCTGTTGTGGCTGCTGTACTACCCGGTGTCGGTGCTGTGGTACCCGCGCCAGCGCGCACTGGACAAGGCCTATCGCGCGCTCGATGCGGCGCGGATGGAAGAAGGCAAGGCGTTCCTGGCCAGCAAGGCCTTGGGCGCGTATCGCTGGGTCTACCGTGGCGGGCGCATGCTGGCGGTGTTCCCCGACAGCCACATGCTGTATGTGCTGGCCCCAGAGGTTGGCGAGCGCCACGCGCTGATGGACGCACCACAGGTGGTCAAGCAAGTGCGCGTGGACGAACAGGCCGTCACCCGCAGCACCACCCAGACCACCACCAAGCACGGCTGGCGCAACGTCTACGCGTTCAACAATCAGTTCGGCATGATCGGCGGCGGCAAGTCCCGCTCCACCTCGACCACCACCCACGACACCGTGCGCACCTTCACCCTGCACGTGCAATTGCAGAGCGCCGGCCAGCATCCCTACTGGATTCAACTGCCCTTCGCCGATGACTGGCAGGAAGCCCGCAACTGGCAATTGCTGATCGAGCAGGCAACCGCCCGCTAACGGCCTTGCATCGCCCACCTGTAGGAGCGGCCTTGTGTCGCGAAAGGGCCGCAAAGCGGCCCCGGCGATCCAGCGACAAGCCAACAGCCACTATATGAAGTAGCTCCAGGTTGAACAGCCCGCTATCGATAGAACTCATCCAGCCGCTGATGGGCGACCGCCCAGGGCAGCCGCCGTGCATTCGCCCGCATCCTGAGGTAGGCCTCATGGGCCTGCTCGACCGTGATCACCTCGCTTCGCACAAGCTCCTCGACCACCCAGAGCGTGCCCTTCACCTCAACCTCTTCCAGCAAAGCCGCTTTGCGCAACGCCTCGTCCCCGGATAGCAACGGACATTTTTCCTGCCTGGCCAGCGCCAACGCGAAGCAATCGTTACGGCTAGGCCCCCTGACCCGGCCAACCAACTCCACGGCATAGAGCATGGTGGCAGGGTTGAGCTCAGCCACCTCGAGCCCCAGGCCCAGCAGATGCGCATGCTGGGCTTCAAGCTCATCGAAATAGAGGATATCCGGCACAGTGAACTGGTAAGGCAGCGTGAAGAGTTGACCCAGCAGCTCTCCCTCTTCAAGGTCGATCAGGATGTTGGCATCACTGATGAGCAGCTGCATCCAGTAACTCCAGTTTGCGCGCCTGGTGGAACTGATAGACCGTCATGCCCAGCAGCTCCGCCGCCTTGGACTCACCGATAATCCCCTCCCCCAGCGCGCGGTAGACCAGTTGCTGGAACAGCCGTGTGGTTTCCTGCCGGTACGCAGCCCCTGGCTCCTGTTTGCGCCAGCCCTGTTTGACGAACACCATGAACAGCCGCTCGCGCACAGCGTGCGGGATAATCTCCAGGTCCCCGGCGCGGTACAGGCAACCCTGCATGCTGAGGCCAAATTCCGCCTTGAGCAGATACAACTCGCGCACCTCCAGCATGTGGCGTTTGTGGCCCAGATGCTGCCGCATTGCGCTGGCCGGCACCAGCAATGCCGAGGCAAAACGGTTACAGGCCTTTTCCTCGTCCAGCCCTTCGGCCAACCGACCATGCATCAGCAAGTGACCAAGTTCGTGGGCCAAGGTGAACCGCTGCCGGTCACCCGGCCAGTCGGCCGATACCACGATGACCGGCTGCCCCGCCACGCTGGCCTGCAAGCCATCGAACTTCGCCTGCGCATCGACCTGGGTGATGATCACCAGAATCCCATGCGTCTCCAGCACGTCGATCAAATCGGGAATCGGGCTCGCCCCCAGGCCCCACAGCTGCCGCACCTGGTCCGCCAGGTTGTCGACCGCCTGCAGCGAATCCAACTGCGCGGGCAGCCCTGCCGGCGCGCTGAACGCCTGCACGGGATAATCCGGCCATAGATTGATCAGTTCCTGCCAACGCTCCGCCTGATCCAGCACATCGGCCTCAATGCGCTTGAGGATCGCCTTGGGCGTGCTGCAACGCTTGCGATACTCGACACCCGCCAGCTCGACCGTGGCAGGGCGGAAAAAGTACTCGGCGCGCACCGACAGCGCCTTGCACAAACGCACGAGCACGCCAGAACTGGGCATGCTCTGGTCATGTTCATACTTCTTGATCATGTTGGCGCTCACGCCCACCTGATCACCTAGCGCCTGCATCGACAGGCCAGCAGCAGCGCGGGCACGTTTGAGCCGCTCGCCGATCATCGGCTGTCTCCCTCGGTTTACGATTCTGTAAAATTTCAAATAAATATAAACCCGATACGCTTACCCGTCGAGGCATGGGCGACGACCGTCCCACCGTGTCCAGCTCAACATCGCGCAACAGCCCCCTGATTCATATGCCTCCCCAAAGCCTGTATAAAGCGCCAACCAACTGCGCCCCCGACGTCTGCCAAAGGAAACCCGCCATGCTTCGGCTCTTGATGCCAGCCCTGCTCCTGCTGCTTGCCGGCTGCGCCACCAAGCCGCCCGCCAACCCCGACAACCTCTGCGAGATCTTCCGCGAGAAGCCGAAATGGCACGAGGCGGCGCTGAAGATGCAGGCGCGCTGGGGTGCGCCGGTGCAGGTGCCGATGGCGATGATGTACCAGGAGTCCTCGTTCAAGCACGACGCCCTGCCGCCGCGCTACTACTTCCTGGGTTTCATCCCTTGGGGCCGGGTCAGCACTGCCTACGGGTACGCCCAGGCCAAGGACGAGACCTGGGCCGACTACAAGCGCGATGCCGGCGGCTGGGGCGCCGCCCGCGACGACTTCGCCGACGCGATCGACTTCATGGGCTGGTACATGCAGAAGAGCCAGCAGGTCAACGGCGTGTCCAAGTGGGACGCCTATGGCCAGTACCTGAACTACCACGAAGGCTGGGGCGGCTACCGCAACCGCAGCTACGACGCCAAGCCGTGGCTGAAGAACGTCTCGCAGAAGGTTCAGGCCCGGGCTTCGGTGTTCGGGGCGCAGTACCGGAGTTGCGAGCAGGAGCTCGCGCGGGGTGGGTGGTTCTGGTAGGGCCTGACGCAGGTGTGCTTTGAAAATATTGGCCTGCTCAGTTAGCGCTTCATCGCCAATAACGAGGCTGCTTTGCAGCCCTTCGCGGGCAAATAGCATCGGCGCACCGCCCCACAGGACTACGCAGAATCTCAAACCAGCGCCGTCCCTGTGGGAGCGGCCTTGCGTCGCGAAAGGGCTGCACAGCAGCCCCGGCAATGTTGATGGTGGCTCAAAACCTGGGGCCGCTGCGCGCCCCTTTAGCGACGCAAGGCCGCTCCCACAGGATCGCGCAGCCCCTGAATCGAGCACTGTACTTGTGGAAGCGGGTTTACCCGCGAAGGGCTGCAAAGCAGCCCCAATAAGTGCGATGAAGCGCTAACTGACTGGCAGCTTTTCGTTTCCCGCATTGATCGCCCGTTCATGGCATCCACCTGCGGGCTTGGGTGGGATCACTTCAAATGCACTTTCAACGCCTCGCCAGCCTGCAGCATTGCAGCGCGTACCGCCGGCACCTGGCTGACCACGTTCAGCAAGCCGTAGTCATGGATCATGCCGTTGTAGCGCACCGCCGTGACCGGCACGCCGGCTTGGTCCAGCTTGCGCGCATAGGCTTCCCCTTCATCACGCAGCACATCGGCACTCGCGGTCTGCACCAGCGCTGGCGGCAGGCCTTTCAACTGCTCGGTGGTCGCGCGCAGCGGCGAGGCGTAGATCTCGGCACGTTGCTCGGGGTCGGTGGTGTAGTTGTCCCAGAACCACTTCATCATGTTCCGGGTGAGGAAGTGCCCCTCGGCGTACTGGTTGTACGACGCGGTCTCGAAGTTGGCGTCGGTCACCGGCCACAGCAGCACCTGGTACTTGATGGCCGGGGTGCCTTTGTCCTTGGCCATCAGGCTGACCACCGCCGCCATGTTGCCGCCGACACTGTTGCCCGCGACCGCCAGGCGCTTGCCGTCGACATTGATGTCCTTGCCGTGCTCGGCCACCCATCGGGTTGCCGCGTAGGCCTGGTTGATCGCCGTCGGGTAGTGCGCCTCTGGGGACGGGGTGTAGTTGACGAACACCGCCACCGCCCCGGACCCGACGACCAGGTCGCGCACCAGGCGCTCATGGGTCGGGAAGTCGCCGAGCACCCAGCCGCCGCCGTGGAAGTACATGAACACCGGCAAGGTCCCCTTCACACCCGCCGGGCGCACGATGTTCAAGCGGATGGCCTGGCCATCGACGGTGATGGTCTTCTCGCTGACATCCGCCTTGGGCAGCGTCAGTTTCACCCCGGCCTGGGCGCCGCTCAGCACCGCGCGGGCATCCTTCGGCGAAAGCTGCTCGATGGGTGTGCCACCGCCCGCGTTCAAGGCATCGAGGAATGCCTGGGTGTTGTGCTCGACGCCAGCGTCGGCGAATGCGTTACCGATCGACAAGGCAAGCAGCGAGCCCGCGAGTGTTCTGGTCAAAACGTTCAATTCATTTCCCCTGTTTCTGTTGAGACGGTAGTCAGATGGTCACGTGCAGACGGCTTGTTGCTGCCAAGCCTTCGGTGTCATGCCTTCAGCCTTCACGAAGGTGCGGCAGAAGTGAGATTGATCGCAGAAGCCGCATTCCAGTGCGATCTCTGCGAGCAACATCGTGGAAGTCTTCAATAGCTCCCTGCTCTTCATCACCCGCTGTTCGCGCAGCCATTGTTGCGGGGACATCCGGGTACTTTCCTTGAACATGCGAGAGAAGTGACTGCGCGACAAAGCGCACGCTTGGGCGATTTCAGTCACCGATAGGCAGGTATCCAGCCTGTCCAGCATCAGCTGTTTGGCCGTTCTCAACTGCCAGGATTTGAGCTGCCCTGTCGAAGCCAGTGTCAGCCTCGCCAGCACGGTAGAGTTGTCCTTGTTCATACACACCCATCAATCCAAGTAGCAGGATGCGAGCGCCTGACGCGAACAGCACTGGGCGCTGGAAACCCCAGAGGGTCCAGGCCAGGCTCGTTGATTCGGATCAGCCCACTGCGCACCCTTCGCACGTCAGTGAACAGCCCCCAAGGCAGGGGCTGGCAAAGGCTCAGACAGCGGCGACAGGCGCCAGGGTGGGGCCATGCTGAACGCGCTCAGGCGCCTTGTGCACCATGGTGTAGGCGTAGTCGACGCCCATGCCATAGGCACCGGAATGCTCCTTCACCAGCTCCATCACGGCGTCATAGGTGTCGCGGTTCTTCCAGTCCCGCTGCCATTCCAGCAGTACCTGCTGCCAGGTCACCGGCACCACGCCGGCCTGGATCATGCGCTGCATGGCGTAATCGTGGGCTTCCTTGGTGGTGCCGCCGGAGGCGTCGGCGACCATGTAGATTTCATAGCCGGCATCGTTCATGGCCGACAGGGCGAAGGTGGCGTTGCAGACCTCGGTCCACAAGCCAGAGACGATGATCTTGTTGCGGCCATTGCGCTTGAGGGCGTCGCGCACCTTCTGGTCATCCCAGGAGTTCATCGAGGTGCGCTCCAGCAGCGGGGCGTCCGGGAACACCGCGAGCAGCTCGGGGTAGGTGTGGCCTGAGAAGCTTTGCGTCTCGACCGTGGTGAAGGTGGTGGGGATATTGAAAATCTTCGCGGCCTTGGCTAGGCCAACGGTGTTGTTCTTCAGCGTTTGCCGGTCGATGCTCTGAACGCCGAAGGCCATCTGCGGCTGCTGGTCGATGAAGATCAGTTGGCTGTTGAACGGGGTCAGGACTTCAGTCTTAGGATTGCTCATTGTTGTTTCCTTTCAATTTGATGAAGTTCGATCGCACCCGTTTCGGGGCCCGCACATTGCGGGCATTGCCGTAGTAGCCACGAGTACGCTCCTCAGCGTCGTTGCTTGAGGACGAGCAAAAGATAACGAAACAAAGCGCCTCTCGGTGGCGCACTTTTGCGCCTCTACCGGCTCATTTTTGCGCCATTGAATACGCGGTTGCGCTGCTAGCATTCGCCGTTCCATTCGGATCAAGCCGGTCCGTCATGTGCAGGAGAATGCAATGGCAGCTTCACAACCGTTCAACAAGCAGACCGCCTACTGGGGCGTTGCCTGGGAGGAGGCGTATGGCTATCCGCAGGCACGGCGGGTAGGCAACGAGATCTACGTCTCAGGCCAGTTCAACCATGACGAGGCCGGTAATCTGCTGGCCCCGGCGCCGCTGAACGCCGACGGCAAGCCCAGTGATTTCTCGTCGATGGGCGAGCAGATGCAGGTCGCCTACGACAACATCTCAAAGCTGCTCGCCTTGTATGGCGCGACGCTGCAAGACGTTGTCGAGGAAACGCTTTATGTGCTGGACATGGACGCCGCCTTCGCCGTGGTCGGCAAAGTGCGCAAGGCGGCCTATGGCACTGAGCGGCCTCAGTGCGCGAGCAATATCATTGGGGTGTCGAGGCTTGCCCAGCGCCCGCAGTTGATCGAGATCGCCTGCAAGGCCGTGATTGGCGCCCGGGAAATCTAAGCTGCGCTCCCGGTTGCGATCAGCTGACCGGGAGTACCGACTGCCCCTCGACCAAGGGCTTTTGACTGGCAACGGCAGCGGCGCAGAAGGTCATAAATGCCTTGACGCGCCACGACTTGCGAATGTCCTGGTGCGTCAGCAGCCACAACTCGTCCTGAAGCTCTGGCACCACTGGGCCTGCGCGTACCAACCCCGGGGTGATGTCGCCCAGCATGCAGGGCAGGAATCCATACCCCAGGCCCGCCGCGATGGCGACGCTTGCGGCTGCAACAGAGTCGGTGCGGTAGGCAATGCGCTCAGCGGCGACCCTGCTTTCGACATAGCTTGTGGCCCTCAAACCGCAGAGCGCTGCCGAGTAGGACACCCATGCCTGCCCCTCTGCGAACAGGGGCTCGGCATTCGCCTGCTTGGCGCTGCAGTAAGGTGCCCAGGCAATGTTCGCCAGTTTACGGCCCACCAGGCTTTCTGCAGGTTTTCTCGTCGCGCGAATTGCGATATCCGATTCATCCCGGGCGAGGCTGAGGGTTTCATTGCCCACCAGCACCTCGAGGCTGATGCCCTCGTTAAGAGCCTTGAAGTCCGCGATGATCGGGGTGAAGAAGTACAGCAGCAGCGAGTCGCTGGTGGTAATGCGAAGCTTCCCCAGGGGGCCTTGGCCTGAACGTGAAACACGCCGCATGACGCTGACGATGTCCAGCTCCACGCGCTCGGCGAGTGCTCGCAATTCGGCGCCCTCGGCGGTGAGCAGATAGCCTGATTTGCGGTGGTCGAACAGCGCGATGCCGAGCGTACGCTCGACCTGGGCAACCCGGCGCGAAACGGTGGAGACATTGATGCCAAGCTTCTTGGCCGTCGCCGCACGATTGCCGCAATCACTGAGCGTCTTGATGATGCGCAAGTCGTCCCACGAGAGCTGATTGACAGCCTCGGCGACGTCCCACTTCGGCCCATCAGCGGCAGTTGGCGCTTTTCCAGTTGGCGATTTCACACAGTTCGTTCCGGATGCGAAGGCGCTGATGATACGAGAAGGGGGTGGGTGAAGCAGCCATATTGTTCTGGCTAGTGGTTGAAAGCCGGACGTTGCAAGTGGCGCCCGATCAGGGCACGCCACGCAATGGGGCCGCAAAAGCGGGCCCCGATGATGCGCGGCATCAGTCTTCGGAAACACTCTCGTCTTTCATCGCCTCCAGCTTGCCGAACTGCTCGCTGGCCAACCGGCTGATGATTCGGATCGCTTGGTGAATACCCGCTGTGTTGCGGAAGCTCAGTTGCGGGTTGTGCTCGCACTCCAGCACCTCGTCATGCTGCACCAGCGCCTCGCCGAGCAGTTCGAGGGTCCAGACGTAGCTCTGGAGGGTAGACAGGCGTTCATGGTCAGGCATGGGGCACCTTCCGGTTGGCGCGGGTGGCGAGGGAGTGGCTGTCGATTGGGTAGAAGGTTGGGGATGGGGTGGCCGCGGGGGTTGGGCGGCGGAGAGCGGATGCGAGGATCCTCAGTATCTTGGTGGTCATGCATGAGTTCCTTTCGTTGTGGAACTGCCACCGCTCGCGGCCAAGCAAGTTTAGGTGGCAGCAGTACGCGGGTTGGCCGACCGGGACGAAAGGGGCCCGGCACACCCGAAGGTGTCCCGCGCACCACCGCCATGACGCGACATCGCGGGCACAAAAAAAAGCGCCTGCGATGAAGACTGGGCGCTGCTGCGCCTTTCGATTCCGACCGGCCAAGGTCGCGTCGCCGATGCTTCGGCGACGGAGGGAATTTATTCCTTGGGGCCTGCTTATGCAAGCTTAGGATGGTTAGGAAAAGGCGATGGATGCTGCGGGAAACTGCCTACAACACAAGGGCACTTAGATAGCCCCCTCAGCAGGCCGGTTCGGCGGAGCTGAACGAGGCTTGATCGAGGTATACGAAGAATAGTGCGGAGACAGGAACCAAATTGCACCTGATATAGCCAGCAAATTCAGAAAAATCCCCAAGCCAACCAGAGAGCGTATCCCTACCCCCCTCAGCTATGCAGCGCGCTCACGAGCTCGTCGAAGGTCGTCCGCCACATACCTTCCATTGTGCTCGAGCACTAACTCATCAAGTTCAGCTGCCGGCAGGATGCCCAAGCTATCAACCTGGCTCAGGAAATGACCATACATCGTAGAGCCTGGCAGGTCTGCACGGGTATCACGAGGCATTCTGATAATCCGCTCTACATCAGCACGAGTGAGAGTCTCAAACAGCGGAATGACTAATTTCTCAATGACCTCGTTTGACGTGTGCCAGCTGCGTGATTCCGACAGGAGCTGGAGCGCCTGGGCTTTAACCAAATCCCCTAACCCATGGTCCCGTATTGCGCTAGAGAGTCGGTCGACACTCAACGACTGAATTCGCCGGTTTGCTGCCACTTCCATATTGGGATGCCTCCCCACTGCCAAGGCGGGTATTACTTCAGCTTCGGGTCCGCCTAGAAGGAATTCATTCAGCCGCACAGTTGCAGCCTCGTCAATTAATCCAGCCATGCCGGGAGTGGTCGCTACTAATCTGGCAACGGTTGGCAAACCCTGGTCGCCAATTTGTCGAATCACTGTGCTCAACTGCAGGCAGATTCGGGGCTCAGCGGTTGCTCTATGGGAGTCAAGAAGAATGGACAGCACAGCACCGACCTGGATTTTTCCAAATACAGGGCTATCAGGCTGAGAAAATCCGAAGATAAGCGAATCGACCAAGCCACGAACGAGAGCCTCGGAAGGATTCGCTAATGGGGTTTGACGTAAAGCGATGGTCGCTTGTTGGTGATCCTTCGGAAAATAATCAGAAGCGATAGTGGTAAGTAACTCGGCAATCGCAGCACGCCCCTGAATTGGAGGCTGAGACAAGACGTGCTCTACCGCATTGCGAAGGTGCAGCCGAGCAAGTTCGGCGTTTGGCCGGTGTGGAATTCCAGCAGACTGAAATGACGGATGCGCACACTGATGCCGATCCTCACGCAACCGCTGAAGGTCCCGAACTTGCTGATGATCAAAAAAACCAAGCTCCATGCCACATGTATGAATAATCGTCCGCTCAAACTCCAATGCGTTCTTCACACCTTGGTCATTACCGGCATTGATCTGGTTGATGTAGGTCTCATATTTATTGTTGATACGCTGAGCGTTCGCGTCGCCCGCAAGCGCAAGATCTCGGATTTTATCCACAAGATCGAATACAACTGCGATCCATACGTTCACAATAGCCGACCTATAGGCGCCAGCCTTGTAACACTGAATTGACTCAGAAACATAGTCTCTTGAACGTTCTGCTCGGCACCTGAGAACCAGAGTGTCCAGGTCAGCTAAAGAGTCGTTCATACATGAACCTTCAAGTTTTGGGCACAAGCCCCTTGCCGTGCCGTTGGAGGTCGAGCATATCTGAAGCCAGGCCCCTGCGCAGCGGAACCTTCAACCCTAAGAACCGCACACCTAAGAGGTGTTCAAGAACCTGAACAGTTCACCATGGTTCACCTGTTCACTAAGCTGGCAGACCAGCCGCTAACAAAGCTTCGCGGGTTTCCTGCACCGTACCCCAGAGTTTTACCCAGGGTCCCCAGCACCACTTACGCATCACCCACCACCTCTGCTTACAAAGGCGGTTCTCTCTGGAGGTTTCCCAATGGTTGGGCGGGGGCAGATCCTGAGGTGAGCCCGGGTAAGGGTTTCAAGTGCTTCAGGTGTCACGCCACTCTATCTCTTTGATTTTACTGCACTTAACTGCAGCGACTGTTTGCAGTATCGAGGGTGTAACGAGCAAACATAGAGTGTATCGGTGTTACGCATTCCCGAGAGCATTGAACATTCCCATACCCCTTTTTTACTCTCCGTAGGCTAATGATAGATTTCTTCCTTGACTGTGTTGGCCTTTGCGCTCGTAAGCCAGTACCGTGTCGCAAATTGCGGAACGTTCCCTAGGCTAAATAGAAGAGAACAATGTTCGACATCACCCCTGATGAAATTAATAAGTTGAATGACATCGATCTGCGAGAGCTGGTGGGGCGTCTCTGCGAGGCCGAGTTGATAAGTCAGGGGTTGTCCCCTGCGGCGGTAACATGGGGAGGCAATCAGACGGCAGCGGACGGCGGTCTAGACGTGCGCGTAGAGCTGCCGGCAGGAGTGCTCCTCCAAGGCTTCATACCGCATGGTTCAACGGGATTTCAGGTCAAAAAGCCGGATATGCCGAGGGCCGAGATCATTGCCGAAATGCGACCGAAGGGGGTGCTCCGCCCCGTTATACAAGAGCTTGCGGATGAAGCTGGGGCTTACGTCATTGTCAGTTCGACTGGGTCAACGGCCGACAGCGCCCTTCGCAATCGTCGGAGTGCAATGCGCGCAGCACTTGACGATACAGCCAACGCCGATCAGCTCCACACCGACTTCTATGATCGTACGCGCTTAGCCACATGGGTAAGGTGTTACCCTGGCCTCATCACCTGGGTCAAGGAAAGGGTAGGTAGGGCTCTATCAGGATGGCGCCCTTATGGTCCTTGGAGCGGTGCGGCTGAAGGCGTCGATGCCGAATATCTGCTTGATGACAAACTGCGGCTTCACCTTGGCCGGCACCGTGATACACCAGCGCAGTCAGTCGCCCACGTCATAGACGAACTACGCGACGAACTGGCACAACCTGGCAAGATAGTGCGATTGGTTGGCTTATCGGGTGTTGGGAAGACCCGACTAGTCCAAGCTTTGTTCGACTCACGGCTCGGCGCACGTGCCTTACTGCCGTCTCTGGCCGTTTACACTAACTTATCGGACAACCCTGACCCGCAACCGACTGGCCTGGCCTCGGACCTGATAGCGAACCGAATGCGCGCTATCCTAATTGTCGACAATTGCCCATCGGATCTGCACCACAGACTCTCGGATCTGTGTAATAACCAGGCCAGCACAATCAGTGTCCTCACAGTCGAGTACGACATTCGCGATGACCAGCCCGAGGGAACCCAGGTCGTTACCCTCGACACGTCTTCGCACGAGCTAATTGAGCAGTTGCTTCGGCGCCGTTATCTGTACCTGTCTCAGATAGACGCGCGCACCATCGCCGAAACATCCGGCGGTAATGCCCGCATTGCAATCGCCCTCGCAGAAACGGTTGAACGCTCGGACACGATCTCGGGACTGTCGAATGAGCAACTCTTCCAGCGGCTATTCCGGCAGCGGCAAGACCCAAACGACGCCTTGCTCCTCGCGGCCCAAGCATGCTCGCTCGTGTACTCCTTCCAAGGCGAGGCGCTGGAGGGTGAGGAGGCTGAGCTGCCTCGACTGGCCTCGCTTGCCGGTCAACTTGCATCAGAGACCTACCGCCACATTGGCGAGCTGACCCGGCGTGATCTCGTGCAGCAGCGTGGGGTCTGGCGAGCAGTTTTACCACATGCTATCGCGAACCGGCTCGCAGCCCGCGCGCTCGAGGACACACCCTTCGATCTCATTAACCAGCAACTAATAGAGGGTGGGAATGGACGTTTAGCCCGATCCTTTTCGCGCAGACTGTCATTCCTGCACGACCATCCCAAAGCAGTCGCCATTGTTGAAAGATGGCTCGTGCCTGATGGGCTATTAGGGAACGTGATAGCGCTCAATGATCTCGGGCGAACGATGTTTGAGAACGTTGCCTCAGTGCAGCCGGAGGCGGCGCTTGCGGCATTAGAACGTGCTGGTAGCTGCGGCGCTGATGAGGCAACTAAAGCGTGGCGACGGCATCAATCCTTGCTGCGCTCTTTCGCTTATGACTCACCGCTGTTTGAGCGAAGCACCCAATTACTGATATTGGCCGCGACGCGAAACGCAAATGAGCAGGAGGCGAAGGAAACATCGGACACTTTCACGTCTCTGTTTACAATCTATCTTTCGGGAACGCACGCAACCCTCGAACAACGCCTCGGCGTGATTGAGCCATTGCTCATCGCCAGTGATGAAAAGGTGCGTGCTCTGGGCTTGGCTGCTCTGGAGAGGATGCTTGAGTCAACAGAATTCGGTTCCCACTATAAATTTGAGTTTGGAGCTCGCTCACGGAACTACGGCTACGAGCCTCGAAGCGAAGAGGACGCAGTTCGATGGTACAAGGGTTGCCTCGCGGTTGTTGAGCGCTTGGCAATGTCTGAAGCCGGGATTGAACTCCACTTGCGTGACCTATTGGCGAGAAGCTTTCGCGGACTGTGGACTTCAACCAATATCGAAGAAGAGCTTGGAAAGCTATTTCGTTGGTTTGCCATTGACGGATTTTGGCTTGAGGGTTGGACGGCCTGCCGTGAGACAATGTATTTCGACAGGGAGCACATGACACCTGAGGCTTTCTCTCAGCTATCTATCCTCGAGGCGGACCTAAAACCTACTGGCCTTTCGGCGCAAGTGAAAGCAGTCGTTTTGGGTGGTAAGTCTGGTGGCCTCGACTTCCAGGAGCTGGACGATGATTATGACCCGGTAAAGGCCCATGCGTGCATGGAGGCAGCCGCGCGCCAGCTTGGTACAGCAGTGGCCGGTGATGAATCAGTATTTGCAGAGATCCTACCTGACGTCCTCCGTGGTGGAAGTAGAACCTGGTCGTTCGGTCGCGGGCTTGCCGCAGCGTCCTCCGACCCACAAAGCACATGGATAAGGCTCATCCAAGGTTTGGAGCAGGTTTCTTCCGAGCAGCAAGACGTCCAGGTGCTACGTGGCTTCCTAGCCGAGCTCGGGGAAAACAACAAGAAAATCGCACAACACATTCTTAACTCGGTGCCCAACCAACCTCCGTTGCAAGCGTACCTCCCGTTATTGCATTCGTCCGTGGGACTTGATGAGCATAGTATTGATCAGTTGAATCGCGCATTGACCGCTGGGAAAGTGCCCGTTCAGATGTTCCAGCACTTTGCGTACGGACGGATCACTGACCATTTGGAAGGTCGGGTGCTCAATGGCTTACTCGTCCGAATTGCCGATCAACCTGAAGGGTTCGATGTAGCGCTGGAAGTGCTTTCAATGCGTCTATACTCGGACCGATCTGCTAAGCGGAAACATGAACCGGAACTCATCGAGACCGGTAAAGAGCTGCTCCAGCGTATAAAATTCCGGAAAAACATCAATCATCGAAGAGATCGCCAACTTTCCGATATTGTGAAGGTTAGCCTCGTAACTTCAGAGGATTATTCAACCGCTGCCGAAGTCTCAACTCGAATCCTACAGGCCATAACTAACCACGAGATTTCTGTATTTGATCACGACGACTTACTCGCGGCGCTGCTCGAGTGCCAGCCGGCAGCAGTTTTAGATTCATTATTCTCGGATGAATCACTAGAAAAAGTAGTGACCACAAGTGTGTTTTACCGCCTAGGACGCCACCGAAAAAGCCCAGCCGATAGGATCCCTTGCGATGAGATGGTGGCTTGGTGTGAACAAGATCCAGGTCGCCGCTACCCGCTTATGGCTTCGATTGTCACATTTGCGCGCTGCTCGGAAGCAGGTGATACCTTGGAGTGGTCTGAGCAAGCGCAGTCGATTCTGACCAGGGCGCCCAATCCAAGAAGCGTGCTGGAGGTATTCATCAATCGATTCCGGCCAATGAGTTGGATCGGCTCTCGTGCATCGATTATAGACGCTAACGCTCAGTTGCTGAACAAGGTGGAGCCATACGTTGCTCCTGATCTTATGCCATTCGTAACCGAGGCCCAGATGGAACTTGCTCAGGACGTCGCGCGCGAGCGCCAGAGAGAGACTAGGGTCGACCGAGTAAGGGATGAGCGCTTCGAATAATGAGGTTTGACGGTTGAAGGGCATATCGTTTGAGGAAAAATGGGGACAGATTCATTTTTCTCACAGGACAAAGGCAGGACAATGAGTCGCCGTCGCCAAACATGGATTTGGGCAAACGAAAAGGCGACCCTTCTGAGGTCGCCTTCGGATTTGAATGAGGCTGTAGTCGCAGCGATTCTTTAGTTTCCGGATCTACGATCCTTAAGGTCAGAACCCAGTCAAATCAACGGCCATATGGGGGGGCCTATCGACTGTCCCTACGTCAGTGAGTGCCAGCTTCACTGCTGCCGGATTCGGGGGGCCAATTACTGGCAAGCCATGCCCAAACATGCGCGGTTGCAGTCCTCGGTGCTCATTCTCGAAGATTTGCCTGGATAGGTCAAACCACCAGTACTCGGTAATTTGTTTCAGCGGGCGACTCGCCTTGCCCTGGGCCTATCGCCTTTTCCAAGACACAAAAAAGGCCTGCATCGCTGCAAGCCTTCTTGATTTCTGGTGCCGGAGACAGGAATCGAACCTGCGACCTTCGCGTTACGAGTGCGCTGCTCTACCGACTGAGCTACACCGGCGTGTTGCGCAACGTACCATTGCCGTGTCCGTTACGCAAACCTCTGTTTCACCTCATTTTCACTGCCCCTTGCAGCCATTCGGCGCGAGGTCTTCCTCCACCGTGGTCACGCAGCTCCACCCCGCCTGGGTGCGGGCCAGGGTCACGGTCTTGCCCAGGACATTGGCCGGTGCGTCGGCCAGGGTGCACGCAATGCTGGCGGTGCCGTCGGCCGCCGTGCCGCTGGCGGTGATCGCGCAATGGGCGGTGGCGGGCTGGCCGCCGAGGCTGGCGACGTCGGGCACGTCCTTGCCTTCGTTCAGGCGGATGTCCATCGGCGTTTTCAGCGCGGAGATTTCCAGCAGCGCCGCGGCGGCTTTGGCGCGGGCCTGGTGGTTGGTGTACATGGGGATGGCGATGGTCGCCAGGATGCCGATGATCGCGACGACGATCATCAGTTCGATCAGGGTAATACCTCGTTGCCCTTTCATGAACGGTCTTCCTTCGTAATACATGGAGGCGCGGTCGGCGCATTGCATCTTGGGTTGCGCCCCGGCCGGCAGGCGCGCAGTAGGCCTGAACCGACACCTTTTGTCACCCCTGCACGGCAGGGCGTCATCTTCGCTGAACTACTCTAGTGAGCGTCATGGAAACGCGCCCGGCCTCGGGCACGGCAAGCTGTTACGGGGCTTGTCGCCGCACTGCAAAGGACCTCCGCATGCCACCGTCTACCCGCCTCTACGCCTGGGAGGGCATCGATGCCTCCGGCGCTCGTCAACACGGCCAGCAACCGGGGCGCAGCCCGGCGTTCGTGCAAGCCTGGCTGCAACGCCAGGGCATCCGGGCCACGCGGGTGAGGTTGGCGGGCGGGTTGCAGTGGCGCTGGCCGCAGCGGGCGGGCAAGGCGGATGCAGCGGGGTTCAGCCGGCAGCTGGCGACCTTGCTGACGGCAGGGGTGCCGTTGTTGCAGGCGTTCGAGGTGATGGCGCGCAGCACGGTGGACAGCGGCATGGCGGCGTTGCTGGCGCGGCTGAAACAGGATGTGGCGGCGGGGCTTGGGCTGGCGGAGGCGTTGCAGCGGCATCCGGCGTGGTTCGATGCGCTGTACTGCAACCTGGTGCGGGTGGGCGAGCAGTCGGGCACGCTGGACCGGCAGCTGGAGCAGATGGCGGGGATGCTGGAGAAGCGCCAGGCGCTGCGGCAGAAGGTGCGCAAGGCGATGCTGTATCCGGCGCTGTTGCTGCTGACCGGGCTCGGGGTGGCGGCGTTGTTGCTGTTGGAGGTGGTGCCGCGCTTTCAGGGGCTGTTCGCCAGTTTCGACAAGGCGCTGCCGGCGTTCACGCAATGGGTGATCGATTTATCCACAGGGCTGGGCAATCACGTGGGGTGGCTGGTGCTGTTGATAACTGTGTTGGGGGTTGGCGGGCGGGAGGTTTATCGGCGGCACTTGCCGGCGCGCCTGTGGATGGTGCGCTGGGGGCTGCGGGTGCCGGTGGTTGGCACCTTGCTCGGGCAGGCGGCGTTGGCGCGGTTTGCGCGCAGCCTGGCGACTTCTTATACAGCGGGCGTTGCATTGCTGGATGCGCTGGCAACGGTGGCGCCGGTCAGTGGCAACTGCCTGCATGAACGGGCGATCCTGGCGTTGCGCCAGGGCGTGGCCAATGGGGCGAGCCTGCAACAGGCAATGGAGGCGGACGGGCTGTTCCCGCCGCTGCTGCGCCAGCTGGTGGCGGTCGGCGAGGCCAGCGGCACCCTCGACACCATGCTGGACAAGGCCGCGCTACATTACGAAGAGCAGGTGAGCCAGGCGCTGGAGCAGTTGACCACGCTGCTGGAGCCGGCCATCGTGCTGATCCTCGGGCTGCTGGTGGGGGGCCTTGTCGTGGCGATGTACTTGCCGATCTTCCAGTTGGGTAGCCTGATCTGAACATGAATGCCTGGGCCGTCGTCGTCGATCATCCGCCGTTCTTCTACATCCTGGCCGCCGTGCTGGGGTTGCTGGTGGGCAGTTTTATCAATGTGCTGGCGTACCGGCTGCCGCTGATGCTCGAGCGCCAGTGGCAGCGCGAGGCGCAGGAGGTGCTGGGGTTGCCGCAGGCCGAGCACGAGCGTTTCGACCTGTGCCTGCCGGCGTCGCATTGCCCCCACTGCCAGCGCCCGATCCGGGCGTGGGAAAACATTCCGGTGTTGAGTTACCTGGCCTTGCGCGGGCGTTGCTCGGGGTGCAAGGCGCGGATCAGTGTGCGCTATCCACTGGTTGAATTGGCCACCGCCCTGCTGTCGCTGCTGGTGGCGTGGCATTTCGGGCCGGGCGTGGAGGCGCTGGCGGTGATGCTGCTGACCTGGGGCTTGATCGGCTTGAGCCTGATCGATGCCGAGCACCAGTTGCTGCCGGATGTACTGGTGCTGCCGCTGTTGTGGCTGGGGTTGGTGGTCAACGCCTTCGGGCTGCTGGTGCCGCTGGCCGACGCGGTGTGGGGCGCGGTGGCGGGCTACCTGAGTTTGTGGACGGTGTACTGGGTGTTCAAGCTGGTAACCGGCAAGGAGGGCATGGGCTTTGGCGACTTCAAGCTGCTGGCCATGCTCGGGGCCTGGGGCGGTTGGCAGGTTTTGCCGCTGACCTTGATGCTGGCCTCGCTGGTGGGGGCGCTGATCGGGCTGACGCTGGTGCGTTTGAAGCGCACGCAAATGGGCGCTGCGTTGCCTTTCGGGCCTTATCTGGCCATTGCGGGGTGGATCGCGGTGCTCTGGGGTGATGAAATAGTCGCTTCTTACCTGCAACTGCTTGGAACCTGATGAGCACAGCGCCTTTCACCCCCTGGATTCTCGGCCTGACCGGCGGCATCGGCAGCGGCAAGAGCGCCGCCGCCGAGCGTTTCGTCGAGCTGGGCGTGCACCTGGTCGATGCCGACCAGGCCGCGCGCTGGGTTGTCGAGCCAGGGCGCCCTGCCCTGGCCAGCATCGTCGAACGCTTCGGCCCGGGCGTATTGCTCGAGGACGGCCAGCTCGACCGTGGCGCCTTGCGCCAGCAGATCTTCGCCGACCCTGCGCAACGGCAATGGCTGGAGCAGCTGCTGCACCCGCTGATCGGCCAGGAGATCTTCAGCTACCTGGCCAAGGCCGAGACGCCCTATGCGGTGTATGTGTCGCCGCTGTTGATCGAGTCGGGGCAGTTCAGCAAGACCCAGCGCATCTTGGTGATCGATGCGCCGACCGAGTTGCAGGTGCAGCGCACCTTGCAGCGGGACAACACCAATCCTGAGCAGGTGCAGGCGATTCTCAAGGCCCAGTTGGCCCGGGAAGAGCGCCTGCGCCATGCCGATGACGTGGTGGTCAATGATCGTGACCTGCAATCGCTGCACGACGAGATCGACCGCCTGCACCACTTTTACCTGACTTTGCGAGGAGGCCAGCCATGAGCCAGCCGATGACCGTTGATTGCCCGACCTGTGGGGCGCCTGTGGAATGGGGGGAGAAGAGCCCGTTCCGGCCGTTCTGCTCGGACCGCTGCAAGCTGATCGACCTGGGGGCCTGGGCGGCCGAGGAGCATAAGATCGCGGGGGCCGAAGAGTCCGAGGATGAGCTGTATTCGGGGGATCTGGAGCCGCGGCACTAAGCTGGGCTTGGTGGTGTGAGCACCACCGCAATCGCGGGGCAAGCCCGCTCCCACGCCGGTCGTCCATTAACTGGGAGGCCGGCGTTCAAGCCTCAGACATTTCTTACCTGTTAATCAGACCGCGCTGAATTGGCGCTCGCTCCATCCATTGGCATCGTTCGATGCACCAGCCATTCTCCTTGCTGCTGGTGATCTGAGCAGGACGCCAACATGCCAGAACTGTATTTCATCGCTTACGGATTGGCGGCAGGCGTACTGCTCGACTGGCTGTGCCGCCCTAAAGTGTTGCGAAGGGCTGTGTACACCATCTTCATGGTGGTCGGCATCACCACTTGCTCCCAATTGGGTGAACGACAAGTGCTGCAGCTCGATGGCGGCCTGTGGGGGATGTTGTTCATGCTGGTCGGCCAGCGCTTGCTGTTCAAACGCTCACGCTATTTTCGTGATGATTCGGATTGAGACGACAGGCCGAGGTCACTCAATCGCGGGGCAAGCCCGCTCCCACGCCAACCCTCGCCCATGCGTCATCCATCGATATTGCTACGAACGACTTTCTGTAGGTGAAGGTTATCGTGGAGGAAACAACGTGGGAGCGGGCTTGCCCCGCGATCACCGGCAAAGCCGGTGCCATTCACTTCATTTCTCCTCATCCTTCCACGGTGCCTGCAGGTAACGGCTGCGGTTGAAGGTCTCCAGCCACTCGGGGCAGAACACCACCAAGGCACTGATTACCGTGCCATTGATGAACGCCTCGGGGAACATCATCAACCACAGGTAACCAACAAAGTCGCTGAGCCACTCGGGCATGGCGAACCGCTCGTCCATCCACAACACCCCCAGCCCGGCCGCCAGGCATACCAGCACGGTCAGCGCGGCGGGGAAAAAACCGCAACAGAAGATATACACAAACAGGTTACGCGGCTGGGCACGCTCGACCAGGATCGCGCACACCTCGGTGACCAGCACCGGCAAGCCAACGATCAGCAGGCCGTTGACGCCGATGGCGGCAAGGTCCTGGCGGCCGAGCAGCAACAGCCCAAGCTGAGCCAGGAAGCCACCGAGCACCGCCAGCGGCCAGTCCAGCAGCAGGGTCACCGCGGTCATGCCGATGAAGTGATACGACACGCCGGTATCGAAATCACGCCGCACCAGCCACAGCACGAACAGGCAGAACACCGTACCGAACAGCAGGTGCTGGCGGCGGGTGTCGGTAAACAGCTCCACCCAGCGCGTGCGGCTGGCGGCCCAGACCAGCAGGGGCACGTAACCGAGCCAGCCAAGGGTGAGGCTGGTGCTGGACAAGACCTGTGCGCTGATCACCTGAACAATATCCCTGTCGGCCATGTGGACAAGCCTGAGTCTACACCCATTCTCCCTTTCGTCCGGTTGCTATAGGCTGACACCTTCTTTCGCTGCAGGACGCATCCCCGATGACCGAAGGCATCAACCTGCCCTTGCTGCTGGGCGCGCTGTTCAGCGCCATCGCGGGGGTACTGCACCTGATGGTCATCGCCGTGGGGCCGCGCTGGTACCGCCTGTTCGGCGCAGGCGAGCGCATGGCCCGGGCCGCCGAACAAGGGCGCGCCTACCCTGCCCTGGTCACCGTGGCGATCGCGACGGTGCTGCTGATCTGGGCCGCCTACGCGCTGTCGGCAGCTGGCGTGATCGCGCCCTTGCCGTTGCTGATGCCGATCATCTGCCTCATTACCCTGGTGTACCTGGCGCGCGGCCTGCTGGGGCCGCTCTTGCTGGCCGGCACCGGGCGCAGCCGGCGTTTCATCGCGGTCAGTTCGGCGATCTGCCTGGGCGGCGGGTTGCTGCATTTGCTCGGCGTGTTCCAACAATGGCTGGTGCTGGGCTGATTCCCACGCACAAACAGCGTCTTACCGTCATCAATTAGCGACTAAGCTTGTCCCCATGGATGACTCAGACTACCTGCGCCTGCTTACCATCCAGGCCGAACAAGCCAATGCGTTCCTGTCCAATGCCCGCAAATGGGAGCGCGAGCGTTGGGTCTGCCAGCGCCTGCTGCAAGGGCTGAACATTCCCTACCGCAGCGAGGACTTCACCCCGGCCGGGCAGGAGCCGCCGGATGTGCTGTTCCGCGACGCGGCATTCGAAGTGTTCTTCGTGCTCGACGAGGGCCGCCGGCTCAACGATGAATGGCGCGAGGAGCTGCAACGGCGGCGCAGCGCGTTTTCCCTGGCCCAGCTGGTGCGCCGCGAGCAGCGGCCCCGAAGGATCAGCGCCCAGGAACTGCTGGCGCGCCTGGCGCCAACGCTGCGCAAGAAATCACACAACTACCGCGAACGCGGGCTGGACCTGGGCGAGCTGGACATCATCGCCTTCGCCAGCCTCAAGCGCGAAGTGCTCGACCTCAACAGCCATTTCCCGCCGCCCACCGAGTACCTGCGCCAGGGTTGGCGCTCGCTGTCGCTGGTGGGGCCGACCTTCGCCCGGGTGCTGTTCGCCCATCCGGACGCGCCGGATTTCCTGCGCGGCAACCTGGGGCGCAGCATCGTGTTCGACGTAGGCATCAGTCTTTGATCCAGTGCCGGGTGTCTTTGCGTTCACGTACACTCGGCGCCAGGGATAGAAAGCATTATCATTCGATCCATGCGTTTGCGTGAACGCTGTGGCGTACACGCAGTCACAAACGTCTATCTGACGAGGCCCACCATGACCAGCCGCCTGAATCCCGAAGATCAGCGTCGCGTCGATGAGTATCTGAGTGCCCCCCAGCATCAAGTCGAGCGCCGGCCTTTCCGGCCATGGCTGCTCCTGCTGCTGGTGGTGGCCGTGACCATCGGTCTGGGCCTGTTGAGCCGCCTGCTGAGTGGACTGGTGCTATGAGCTGCCTTGCGCTCGCCCGCCCCTCGTGCCGGATGCGGCCGGACCTTGTGTCCACGAATTCCGTAAAACTTGTGAGATATCCCCATGACTCATCGCATCGTGATTGTCGGCGGCGGCGCCGGCGGCCTGGAACTGGCGACCCGCCTGGGTAAAAGCCTGGGCAAGCGCAAACAGGCCGAGATCACCCTGGTTGATGCCAACCTGACGCACATCTGGAAGCCCCTGCTGCACGAAGTGGCGGCCGGCTCGCTGAACTCCTCGGAAGACGAGCTGAACTACGTGGCCCAGGCCAAGTGGAACCACTTCAACTTCCAGATGGGCCGCATGAGCGGCCTGGACCGTGAGAACAAACTGATCCAGCTGGCCGCGACCCTCGACGACGAGGGCCGTGAGCTGCTGCCTGCGCGCACCCTCGGCTACGACACCCTGGTGATCGCCGTAGGCAGCAACACCAACGACTTCGGCACCTTGGGCGCGGCGCAGCACTGCCTGTTCCTCGACAGCCGCAAGCAGGCCGAGCGCTTCCACCAGCAACTGCTCAACCACTACCTGCGTGCCCACGCGGGCGATGTGGCCAGCGAGCAGATCAGCGTGGCCATCGTCGGTGCCGGCGCCACCGGCGTGGAGTTGGCGGCCGAGCTGCACAACGCCGCCCACGAGCTGGCGGCCTACGGCCTGGACAAGATCCAGCCGAAAGACATGCACATCACCCTCATCGAGGCCGGCCCGCGGGTGCTGCCAGCACTGCCGGAGCGCATCAGCGTGCCGGTGCACAAGACCCTGGAAAAACTCGGCGTGACGGTGATGACCAATGCCGCGGTCAGCGAAGTGACCGAGGATGGCCTGAAGACCGCCTCGGGCGAAGTGATCCAGGCCAGCTTGAAGGTCTGGGCGGCTGGCATTCGCGCGCCGGGCTTCCTCAAGGACATCGATGGCCTGGAGACCAACCGCATCAACCAGCTGGTGGTGCGCCCGACCTTGCAGACTACCCTGGACGACAACATCTTCGCCTTCGGCGACTGCGCCGCCTGCCCGCAACCGGGCAGCGACCGCAATGTGCCGCCAAGGGCCCAGGCCGCGCACCAGCAGGCCTCGCTGCTGGCCAAGAGCCTCAAGCTGCGCCTGGAGAACAAGGCGCTGCCGACCTACGAGTACAAGGACTACGGCTCGCTGGTGTCACTGTCGCGCTTCTCGGCTGTGGGTAACTTGATGGGCAACCTGATGGGCAGCGTGAAGCTGGAAGGCTGGCTGGCGCGGATGTTCTATGTGTCGCTGTATCGTATGCACCAGATGGCGCTGTACGGGACCTTCCGCACCTTGATGCTGATGCTGGGCAGCAAGATTGGCCGGGGCACCGAGCCGCGTCTGAAGCTGCACTGAGGCTTCAAGATACTGGGGCTGCAGTGCAGCCCCAGCGATTCAACGCACCACGCGATACGTGCTCTGCACAAACCCGCTCTCGTAGCTGGTCGTCCTCATGTGCTGCAACAGCACATCCTTCGCCAACCCGCCGAACAACGGTATCCCCTGCCCCAGCAGCACGGGAATGCGGGTGATGGTCAGCTCGTCCACCAACCCCTCGCGCAAGAACCCCTGAATCAGCTTGCCGCCATCCAGGTACAGGCTTTTCGCGCCCGTGGCCTGCAGGTGCTCGAGCAACGCCGGGATCGGCCCCGGGTGCAGCTCGACGCGCTCTGGCACACCTCTGGGCAGCGCCTCGAGGGTACTGCTGACCACCACCACCCGGGTATCCGGATACGGCCACTCGCCAAAGGTCATGACCTTGTCGAAAGTGCCGCGCCCCATCACCAGCGTATCGACGCCCGCCATGAACCCGGCATAGCCATGGTCGTCAGTAGATTGGGTGGCGCCCATCAGCCAATCGAGGCCGCCGTCTTCACGGGCGATATAGCCGTCCAGGCTGGTGGCGATGAAAACACTGGCTTTGAGTGGCATGCGCGGGCGCTCCTGCGGGCAAAGGCCACAGGGTAGCAAAGGGCGGGGAGATAAATCGCGGACAAAAGAAAAAGGGCATCTCAGTCGAGATGCCCTTTTTACATGGTGGGTCGTGTAGGATTCGAACCTACGACCAATTGGTTAAAAGCCAACTGCTCTACCAACTGAGCTAACGACCCGGAAAATGGTCGGGGTGAGGGGATTCGAACTCCTGACATCCTGCTCCCAAAGCAGGCGCGCTACCGGACTGCGCTACACCCCGAGATTGGCTCCGCGACCTGGACTCGAACCAGGGACCCAATGATTAACAGTCATTTGCTCTACCGACTGAGCTATCGCGGAACTGAACTTCGGTACATCTTTACCGCTTCGAAGTCTGTGTTAGCTTCGAACTCTTTAGCTGCTTCGCTTTCGCGTTGTCGCTGCTGAGGCCGGCTATTCTACATTCTTCGTTTTGCTTGTCAACCACTTTTTTTCGTTCAACTTACTGATTTGTAAGTTGTTTTGCGATCTCCGATGTTGCTGGTGATTCGCTCAGTGCCTGACAGCGGGGCGAATATTAGGGGCACTCTGATTTTTGTGCAAGCACTTTTTTCAAAATTTTCAGCAAGTTAGGTAGGAAGCCGGAAAATCAGGGGTTTGCGGCGCCTGCACTGGCCTTATCGCGGGGCAAGCCCGCTATGGCGTCGGGAAAGCCCACATAAAAAAGCCCCGCTTTCGCGGGGCTCTTCAACTACTGCCGTGATCAGGCGAAGACGATTTCCTCGCCCTGCACCTTCGCGGTGATCGCCGCACCCGGCAAGAACTCGCCAGACAGGATCAACTGCGCCAGCGGGTTCTCGATCCAGCGCTGGATCGCACGCTTGAGCGGCCGTGCGCCATACACCGGGTCGTAACCGACGGCGATCAGCTTGTCCAATGCCTCCGGGCTCAGGCTCAGCGACAGCTCGCGCTCGGCCAGGCGGCCACGCAGGCGGCCGAGCTGGATCTCGGTGATACCGGCGATCTGGTCGCGGCCCAGGGGCTCGAACACCACCACTTCGTCGATGCGGTTGATGAACTCCGGACGGAAGTGCGAACCCACCGCGTCCATCACCGCCGCGCGCTGCGCTTCGCGATCACCGGCCAGTTCCTGGATCTGCGCCGAGCCCAGGTTGGAGGTCATCACGATCACCGTGTTGCGGAAGTCCACGGTGCGGCCATGGCTGTCGGTCAGGCGGCCGTCTTCCAGCACCTGCAGCAACACGTTGAACACATCCGGGTGGGCCTTCTCCACCTCGTCGAGCAGCACCACCGAGTACGGCTTGCGACGCACGGCCTCGGTCAGGTAGCCGCCCTCTTCATAACCCACGTAGCCTGGCGGTGCGCCGATCAGGCGAGCCACGGAGTGTTTCTCCATGAACTCGGACATGTCGATGCGCACCATGGCCTCTTCGGTGTCGAACAGGAACTCGGCCAGCGCCTTGCACAGTTCGGTCTTGCCCACGCCGGTGGGCCCGAGGAACAGGAACGAGCCGCTGGGGCGGTTCGGATCGGACAGCCCGGCGCGGGAACGGCGCACGGCGTTGGCCACGGCGGTCACCGCCTCGTCCTGGCCGATCACCCGCTCATGCAGCAGGCTTTCCATCTTCAGCAGCTTCTCGCGCTCGCCTTCGAGCATCTTGGCCACCGGGATGCCGGTCCACTTGGACACCACTTCGGCGATTTCTTCCTCGGTCACCTTGTTGCGCAGCAGCTGGTTGTCGGTCTTGCCGTGCTGGTCGACCATCTGCAGGCTGCGCTCCAGGTCCGGGATCACTCCGTACTGCAGCTCGGCCATGCGGCTGAGGTCGCCCTTGCGGCGCGCGGCTTCCAGTTCCTGGCGCGACTGCTCGATCTTCTGCTGGATCTGCGCCGAGCCCTGCACCTCGGCTTTTTCCGAGGCCCAGATCTCTTCGAGGTCGGCGTACTCGCGCTCCAGGCGGTCGATTTCCTCGGTCAGCTTCTCCAGGCGTTTCTTCGCCGCTTCGTCTTCTTCTTTCTTAAGTGCCTGGGACTCCACCTTCAGTTGGATCAAGCGACGGTCGAGGCGGTCGAGCACTTCCGGCTTGGAGTCGATCTCCATGCGGATGCGGCTGGCCGCTTCGTCGATCAGGTCGATGGCCTTGTCCGGCAGCTGGCGGTCGGTGATGTAGCGGTGGCTGAGCTTGGCCGCGGCGATGATCGCGCCGTCGGTGATGGCCACCTTGTGGTGCACTTCATAGCGTTCCTTCAGGCCGCGCAGGATGGCGATGGTGTCTTCCTCGCTCGGCTCCTCGACCAGCACCTTCTGGAAACGGCGCTCGAGGGCGGCGTCCTTCTCGATGAACTGGCGGTACTCGTTGAGCGTGGTGGCACCGACGCAATGCAGCTCGCCACGGGCCAGGGCCGGCTTGAGCATGTTGCCGGCATCCATGGCGCCTTCGCCTTTACCGGCGCCGACCATGGTGTGCAGTTCGTCGATGAACAGGATGATCTGGCCTTCCTGCTTGCTCAGTTCGTTGAGCAGGCCTTTGAGGCGCTCTTCGAACTCGCCGCGGTACTTGGCGCCAGCAATCAGCGCGCCCATGTCCAGGGCCAGCAGGCGCTTGCCTTTCAGGCCATCGGGCACCTCGCCGTTGATGATGCGCTGGGCCAGGCCCTCGGCGATGGCGGTCTTGCCCACGCCGGGTTCGCCGATCAGCACCGGGTTGTTCTTGGTGCGGCGTTGCAGCACCTGGATGGTGCGGCGGATCTCGTCGTCACGGCCGATCACCGGGTCCAGCTTGCCCTCTTCGGCGCGCTTGGTGAGGTCAACGGTGTACTTGTCCAGGGCCTGGCGCGATTCCTCGGCATTGGCGTCGTTCACCGCCGCGCCGCCGCGCAGGTTGTTGATGGCGTTCTCCAGGGCCTTCTTGCTCACGCCCTGGCCGAGCAGCAGCTTGCCGACCTTGCTGTTCTCGTCCATGGCGGCGAGCAGCACCAGCTCGCTGGAGATGAACTGGTCACCCTTCTGCTGGGCCAGGCGGTCGGCCTGGTTGAGCAGGCGTGCCAGGTCCTGGGACATGTTCACATCGCCCGTGGGATTCTGGATTTTCGGCAGTTGGTCGAGCTCCTTGGTCAACGCCTTGCGCAGGCTGTTGATGTCAAAGCCGACCTGCATCAGCAGCGGCTTGATCGAGCCGCCCTGCTGGTCGATCAGCGCCTGCATCAGGTGCAGGGGCTCGATGGCCGGGTGGTCCATGCCCACGGCCAGGGATTGGGAGTCGGATAATGCCAGTTGCAGCTTGCTGGTCAGTCGGTCTATTCGCATGGGGGATACCTTCCTTTAAAGGGCAGGCGGAGCGATGGACAGCACCTGTAATGAAGAACCTGCCTGAGATGACCAATACATAAGGGTGATTCTGGAAGATTCAAGCGTAGCGGGGTTGACAGAGGTCAGCACCAGTGACGTCAGGCAACATGGGAGCGTAAGGTCAGCGCGGCTGCAACCAGACCAACGAAGCAAAGCGCCCACCCTGCGGGGTGCGGCGATAAGAGAAGAAACGCGAGTCGCTGACCGTGCAGAACCCGCCACCATAAACGGCGGTAACGCCACGCGCCGCCAGGCGGATCCGCGCCAGCTGGTAGATATCGGCCATCAGCTTGCCCGCACGCTCGCCCTCGACAAACGCCTCAGCCGCCTCGGGATGCACGGCAGTGAAGGCATCGCGCACTTCCAGCCCTACCTCGAACGCCTGCGGCCCGATGGCGGGCCCCAGCCACACCAATACCTCTTCAGGCGCCAGCGCCAGGCGGTCAAGGGTGGCCTCCAGCACGCCACCGGCCAGCCCGCGCCAGCCGGCATGGGCGGCCGCGACACGGGTACCGGCGCGGTCGCAGAACAGTGCAGGCAGGCAATCGGCAGTCATCACAGTGCAAGCGATGCCCGGCTGGTCGGTCCAGCTGGCATCGGCTTCGGCAACCACGGCGGGGTTGGCGTCGGCCACCACCAGCCCATGCACCTGCTTGAGCCAGGCGGGCTGGATGGCGAATTCGTCACTCAGGCGACGACGGTTCTCGGCGACCGCCTGCGGGTCATCGCCCACGTGGTCACCGAGATTGAAGGAGGCGTAGGGCGGCAGGCTGACGCCGCCCTCGCGGGTGGTGACACAGGCGCGAACCGAGGCCGGGGCCGGCCAGTCGGGAAGGATCAGCGACTGCGCCAGGCCACTCATCCGATGAAGCTCTCGCGGTCCTGGTCAAGCAGCGACAGCAGCCACTGGAAGTCGTCCGGCAACTCCGACTTCCATTCCATGCGCTCACCCGTGGTCGGGTGGTCCAGCGCCAGGAAACGCGCGTGCAGGGCCTGACGCGGGAAGTGCTTGACCGCCTCGACCATGGCCACGCTGGCGGCCGGCGGGATGCGGAAGCGTGCACCGTAGGTCTGGTCGCCGACCAGCGGATAGCCGACGTGGGCCATGTGCACACGGATCTGGTGGGTGCGGCCGGTTTCCAGCTTGACCCGCACATGGGTGTGCGAACGGAAGCGCTTGAGCACGCGGTAGTGGCTGACGGCCGGCTTGCCACCCTCGGTCACCGCCATGCGCTGGCGCTCGCCGCCGTGACGGCCGATCGGCGCGTCGATCTTGCCGCCGGCGATCACCACGCCGACCACGATGCACTCGTAGATACGGCTGACCGAACGTTTTTGCAGCTGGTCGACGAGGTTGGTCTGCGCCTGCAGGGTCTTGGCCACCACCATCAGGCCGGTGGTGTCCTTGTCCAGGCGGTGCACGATGCCGGCGCGCGGCACGTTGACGATGTCCGGGACATGGTGCAGCAGGGCGTTGAGCAAGGTACCGTCGGGGTGACCGGCCGCCGGGTGGACCACCAGCCCGGCCGGCTTGTTGATCACCAGGATCTGGTCGTCCTCGTAGACGATGTCCAGCTCGATGTCCTGAGCCACCCATTCGCCCTGGGCCTCCTGCTCGGCTTCGAGGGCCAGGATGGAGCCGGTGTGGACGGTGTCGCGCGGTCGCAGCACCGCGCCATCGACGGTCAGGCGGCCATCCTTGATCCACGAGGACAGGCGCGAACGCGAGTACTCGGCGAACAATTGGGCGGCGACCTGGTCGAGGCGTTGGCCGCCCAGTTCGGACGGGACCTCTGCGCTAAGTTGAATGATCTCGGACATGCTCGAATCGACGGGCGTTCAGCCTTTGGTTTCGGCTGCGCGCTTGTGGTTAAATACGGCTTCTTTTGCCCCGGGGTTTGGCCGGGGGCGCTCATCATAACAGGACGGCACCGCCCAAGACAGCGGCCGTCAAAGGGACGCAAGCCGCCATGCAAGTGAAACACCTGCTGCTGATCGCCATCCTCGGGCTCACCGCTGCCTGTTCCTCGAACAAGGAAGTCATTGACGAGAACCTCAGCGAGGCCGAGCTGTACCAGCAGGCGCAGGCCGACCTGGACAACTCCAGCTACACCAGCGCCGTGAACAAGCTCAAGGCCCTGGAGTCGCGCTACCCGTTCGGCCGCTACGCCGACCAGGCCCAGCTCGAGCTGATCTACGCCAACTACAAGAACTCCGAGCCCGAGGCCGCCAAATCCGCCGCCGAGCGCTTCATCCGCCTGCACCCGCAGCACCCGAACGTCGACTACGCCTACTACCTCAAGGGCCTGACCTCGTTCGACCAGGACCGTGGCCTGCTGGCGCGCTTCCTGCCGCTGGACATGACCAAGCGTGACCCGGGCGCCGCCCGCGACTCGTACAACGAGTTCGCCCAGCTGACCAGCCGCTTCCCCAACAGCCGCTACGCCCCGGATGCCAAGCAGCGCATGATCTACCTGCGCAACCTGCTGGCCTCCTACGAAATCCACGTGGCCAACTACTACCTGAGCCGCGAGGCCTATGTCGCCGCCGCCAACCGTGGCCGCTATGTGGTGGAGAACTTCCAGGAAACCCCGTCGGTGGGTGATGGCCTGGCAGTGATGGTCGAGTCGTACCAGCGCATGCACCTGGACGAACTGGCGGCCACCAGCCTCGAGACTCTCAAGCTCAACTACCCGGACCACCCGAGCCTGGTCGATGGCCAGTTCGTCACCAAGGTGGACGAAAACGGCAACCGCTCGTGGCTGTCCAAGGCCACCCTGGGCCTGATCGACACCCAGGCGCCGCTGCCACCGGGCGAGACCCGCGCCAACCAGGACGTGGTCAAGCAGTTCCAGGATGCTCGCTCGGAAATGCCCGAAGAGCTGCTGCCCAAGGACGAGAACGGCGACCCGATCCTGCCGGAAGGTCCGAAGGAAGCCGAGAAAGACCGTTCCTGGTTCAGCTACATGACCTTCGGTCTGTTCGACTGATACCACGCACACAAAGAAAGGGAGGCCCGAGGCCTCCCTTTTTTCATGCCTGCGTCCTAGACTGTCGGCTTCTTTTCTCGACAAGCTGGACACCATGGTTCGCCTACTCTTCTGGATCGCCCTGATCGCCGCCGCGTTCTGGCTGTGGCGCAAGTTCAAGACCAGTCAGCAATCACCTGCCGAGCCGCGCCTGCAGGATCCGCTGAAGATGGTGCGCTGCGCCCATTGCGGCGTTCACCTGCCCAATGACCGGGCGTTATCGCGGGGCCAGGAGTGGTATTGCAGCCAGCAGCATCTGGAGCAAGGGCCAGGCCAGCAACGCTGACCGACGCGCAGCCCGGAAGGGCTGTGCAATCTCCTACCGTGAATAGGCATGAGCCCTATGCGCTCAGCCCAACCGCCCCCCAGGCGCATACGGCGCCGGATCGATGATCGGCTCGCGCCCCAGCAGCAAATCACCGAACAGCTGGCACGACGCCGGCGCCAGCACCAGCCCGTTGCGGTAATGCCCGCAGTTCAGCCATAGCCCCTCATGCCCCGGCACCGCGCCGATGTACGGGATGCCTTCCGGCGACCCTGGGCGCAGGCCAGCCCAATGCCCCACCACCTCGGCATCCGCCAACGCCGGCAGCAACTCCACCGCCGAGGCCTTCAGGCTCGCCAACGCATCACCGGTCGGGGTTTTGTCATAGCCGGCATGCTCCAGGGTACTGCCCACCAGGACATGCCCGTCGCGGCGCGGGATCGCATAGCGCCCCTTGGCCAGGACCATGCTCGGCAAGAAGTCCTCGGCGCACTTGAACAGGATCATCTGCCCCTTCACCGGCTCCACCGGCAGCGTCAGCCCGAGGGTCTGCAGCAGGTCACCGCTCCAGGCTCCGGCGCTGAGCACCACATCGTCGGCGGCGATCACACCGTCCTCGGTCTGCACACCGGTAACGCGGCCACCTTCATGGACGAAACCGCTGATCTGGCAATGCTCGCGCAGGGTCACGTTCGCCAGCGCCTGCAGCGCGGCCTTCAGCGACTTCACCAACCGCGGGTTGCGCACGTTGGCCACGCCCGCCATGTAGATGGCATGGCGGTAACCCGGACCAAGCACCGGCACGGCGTCATAGGCCGCCGAGATATCCATCGCACTGAGCGGGCGATGCTCGCGAGCGGCCCAGGCCAGGGCCTCGGCTTCGTCTTCCAGATCCAGCCAGTACAGGCCGGTGGTGTGCACCTCGGGGTCGACCCCGGTGCTGGCGAACAGACGCTCGCCCAGCCGTGGATAAAAATCCTGCGACCAGTGCGCCAGGGCGGTCACCGCCGGGCTGTAGCGCCACGGGTACAGCGGCGAGACGATCCCGCCACCGGCCCAGGACGACTCCCGACCCACCTCGCCCTGGTCGCACACCACCACCTGATCGACATCCGCCGCCAGGTTGAACGCGGTCAGCAGGCCGATGACACCGCCGCCGACAATCACTACTTGCTTGCTCATGGTTCGATCCAACACCTGAAGTAATTCCACGGTGCCTGGGCACCTCATGATCTTCAGCTTCCCCAGCACGCCTGGTCGCCCGCGCCCGTGTTATCGCGCACGCCCGCCTGATCGAGCAGGAAGTCGCCGCAGCGGTCATCCGCCATGAAGGCTTCGGGTGTGCGGCTGGCGCGCAAGCTGAAACGGTCAGTGTCGCGCCAGGCCTGCAGGCGGTAGTAGCGCGTGCCCGCGGGCAACACGGTGCTCAGTTGCTCGTTGTCGGCATAACCGCCCACGCGTGCGCGGTGCTGCTCCAGGCGCAATGCCGCGTCCTGCAGCAGGCCGACCGCTTCGCTTCGTGCGGCGCGGCGCAACTGGTCGCTGTAGCTGGGGTAGGCAATGGCTGCCAGCATGCCGATCAGCGCCACGACAATCAATAATTCGATCAGGCCAAGGCCGCGCTGCATCTCAGCCCTCCCCCAGGCGCTGGCGCCAGCTGATCCGTTTCACCGCGCCGTCACCGTCGATGGCATAGACCGCCTCCAGCAGTTGCCGCCCGCGGGCTTGAAGGCCCACCGCCGTCACCCGGACCAGCGTCAGCCTGCCCCCGACGGGCTGACCCGCGACACGCAGGCTGTCTCCCAGGGTTTGCAGGTAAACGAAGCCACTGCGGGTCGCCAGCCAGGGTGGAGAAGGCTGTGTATCAGGTGGACTGGGTGGCGGACAGGCCTGGCATCGGGGCGGGATGCCGCCTGCAAGCAATTCTGCGCCCTCGATCAAGGCCGCCTCCGCCTGCTCGAAGGCTCGCGCGCCGGCCAACTGATCGCCAGCCTGACGTTGCTGCAAAAGCGCCTCGCGCAGGGCCAGGGTTGCCAGCAGGCCGAACAGCAGGCTCAGGATCAACGCCAGCATCAGGACGATACCGCGCTGGCCCGTCACGACCCGGCTCCCGGGTTGCGCAAGGCCACGCTCAGTGAATGGTGCTGTTCAAGCCCGTGCTGCCGGTCATGCAAGGTCAGGCGGATATCCAGCCGCTCGCCCGCTCCCGCCTCGACACGGCTGACCTCCAGCGCCCGCACCTGGTCGATGAGGCTGGCATGCTGCGCATTGCTGGTGAGCATCAGGCTGCCGTTGCGCACCCGGTAGGTTACCCGACGCACCGGCAGCGCCAGCAACTCGCCGTCCCCGACGTGCTGCCCGGGCTGCACGCGCGCCCAACTGCGGCAGTCGCTGAGCACGGTCCAGTCCGGGCTGCCGAGCAACCCGGGCAACTCGGCGCCGACCAGGGTCAGGCTGTCGCCGGTGACCTCTATGGGCGACGCGAAGGCCTGGGCCGCGCCAGGATCGGCGAAGTCCTCGGTTTCAAGACGCAGACAACCGAACATCCCCGCCTGGCGGATATCCTCGGCCATTCGCTGCAAGGCCAGGCGCGCGTCATCCTGCAGGCGCGCCGCCGCGCCCTGCAGTCGCCAGGCCTGATACGCCGAGACGAACACCTGGCCAGCTGCCACCAGCAGCATCAGGCCCAGTGCCAGGGCCAGCAGTGCCTCGACCAGGCCCAGCCCCGTCTGCCGACGCCTCATGGCAGCACCCTGCCCTGCACGCTCAGCGACTGCCGCCCCTCGCCCATGCCCGGCCAATCGACGTCCAGCACCAGCACGCCCCCGGCCAGGTTCATGCGCCCCTGCGCCGCACCACCGAGCACCTGGGTCAGACGCAACTGCCAGGCCGCTTCCTCGCCCGTCTCGATCGCCTCCGCTGCCCTCACGCGCTCCAACATGCCCTGGGCCAGTTGTAACGCCTGCCCTTCCCGCCGCGCCCCCTCGACCGCCTGCAGCCCGCGCAACTGCAAGGCCGCCGATGCAAACAGCCCCAGTGTCAGCACCGTGACGGCCAGTAGCACCTCCAGCAGCGTCATGCCCCTTTCACTCACGTCCATTGCCCCTCCTGGGATCTTTCCTCGCCCACAACACGAACCGGCCGACTGGCGCCCTTGCCAGGCACCCTGGAAGCTACAGAGAAGCACTTCCAGGGAGGAATGCAGCGTGGGGCAACAAGGCGTAACACTGATACAAATGATGTTCGCACTAGGCGTGCTGAGCCTTCTGACACACCAGGGCATATCGGCCTACAGCAAGTTCAGCGATGAGCTTTACGTCGGTGCCGTGGCCAGGGAGCTGGCGCAGACCCTGCGCGGCGCCCGCAACCAGGCAGCGCTGAGACACCAGGCCGTGCTGGTCAGGCCACTGGAGGAAGATTGGGGCAAAGGCTGGCGGGTGGTGCTGGAACAGGATGGCGAACGGTTACAGGAACATCGCCTGCACAGGCCGCTGAAGATTGCCACGACCTCGTACCGGGTCGTGAGGTTCAGCGCCCGGGGGGCGCCGCTGGGGGTGGGCTTCGTCGGCACCACGCTGGACATCTGCCCGCGCACCACCCTCGACAGCCGTCATCAGGTGGTGCTCAGCCCCAGTGGCCGGGTCAGCCTGCGCAGCGACGAGGGCCGCCGCTGTGCACCGGACTGACTCAGATCGAGCGAACCCGCAGCTCCTTGGGCATGGAGAAGGTGATGTTCTCCTCGCGCCCGTCGAGCTCTTCGGCGCCGGTCGCGCCCCAGGCCTTGAGCTGGTCGATCACGCCACGCACCAGCACCTCGGGCGCCGAGGCCCCGGCGGTGATGCCGATGCGCTCGGCCCCGTCGAACCAGCTGCGTTGCAGGTCCTCGGCGCCGTCGATCAGGTAGGCCGGTGTGCTCATGCGCTCGGCCAGCTCGCGCAGGCGGTTGGAGTTGGAGCTGTTGGGGCTGCCGACCACCAATACCACGTCGCACTCGTCGGCCAGTTGCTTGACGGCATCCTGGCGGTTCTGGGTGGCGTAGCAGATGTCGTCCTTGCGCGGGCCGCCGATGTTCGGGAAGCGTTCGCGCAGGGCGTCGATCACCCGGCTGGTGTCATCCATCGACAGGGTAGTCTGGGTGACGAAGGCCAGGTGGTCAGGGTTGCGCACCTGCAGCCTGGCGACATCGTCCTCGTCCTCGACGAGGTAGATAGCACCGCCGTTGCTAGCGTCGTACTGGCCCATGGTGCCTTCGACTTCCGGGTGCCCCTCGTGGCCGATGAGAATGGTCTCACGGCCATCGCGGCTGTACTTGGCAACCTCGATATGCACCTTGGTCACCAGCGGGCAGGTGGCGTCGAACACCTTCAGGCCACGGCCGGCGGCTTCCTGGCGCACGGCCTGGGAAACGCCGTGGGCACTGAAGATGACGATGACGTCGTCCGGCACCTGGTCCAGCTCTTCGACGAAGATCGCGCCACGGTTGCGCAGGTCCTCGACCACGAACTTGTTGTGCACCACTTCGTGGCGCACGTAGATCGGCGGGCCGAAGACTTCCAGGGCGCGGTTGACGATCTCGATCGCCCGGTCGACCCCCGCGCAGAAGCCGCGCGGGTTGGCGAGTTTGATTTGCATGCTCGGCTCCAGGCTCACACGGCCTTCACGTCGAGGATCTGCACCTCGAAGCTCAGGGTCTTGCCAGCCAGTGGATGGTTGAAATCGATGGTCACCTGGTTGTCGTCGAACGCCTTGACCACGCCTGGAAGCTCGGTGTTGGCGGCGTCGTTGAAGATCACCAGCAGCCCTTCGGACAGCTCCATGCCTTCGAACTGCGAGCGCGGCATCACCTGCACGTTCTGCGGGTTGTGCTGGCCGAAGGCGTTCTCAGGGGCGATGGTCAGCTTGCGCTGGTCACCGGCCTTGAAGCCGAACAGGGCCGTCTCGAAGCCCGGCAGCAGGTTGCCGTCGCCGACCTTGAACACGGCCGGGGCCTTGTCGAAGGTGCTGTCGACGGTGTCGCCGTTTTCCAGGTGCAGCGCGAAGTGCAGGGTGACTTCGGTGTTCTGGCCAATGCGGGTCTCAGTCATGGACGGCTTCCTCGGACTTCTTGCTCTTGAACATGTCCAGCGCCAGCATCACCGCGCCCACGGTGATCGCGCTGTCGGCCAGGTTGAAGGCCGGGAAGTAGTAGCGGTTCTGCCAGTGCACCAGGATGAAGTCGACCACATGGCCCAGCACGACGCGGTCGTACAGGTTACCCAGCGCGCCGCCCAGCACCAGGGCCAGGGCCACGGCCAGCCAGGTCTCGTTGCGCCCCAGGCGCTTGAGCCAGACCACCAGCACGGCACTGACCACCACGGCAATCAGCGCGAACAGCCAGCGCTGCCAGCCGGAGCTGTCGGCCAGGAAGCTGAACGCGGCGCCGGTGTTGTAGGCCAGGGTCCAGCTGAAGTAGTCGGGAATGACCACGATCTGCTGGTACATGGTCAGCGCGTTGTCGAAGTACAGCTTGGTGGCCTGGTCAAGGACCAGGACCACCAGGCTCAGCCAGAGCCAGGCAAGGCGCCCGAAGCGCCCTGCAGGAGCATTAGGCATAGTGGCGCACCTCACCCGAACCGCTCAGGTTGTCGACGCAACGGGCGCAGATCTCCGGATGCTCCGGGTGGCTGCCCACATCGGCGCGGAAGTGCCAGCAACGGCCGCACTTGGCATGGCCGGACTTGACCACTTTCAGCTTGAGTCCTTCGACTTCGGTTGTCACGGCATCGGCCGGCGCCTGGACGAACGGCACCACGCTGGCGGCCGAGGTGATCAGCACGAAGCGCAGCTCGTCGCCGAGCTTGTTCAGGTCGGCGGTCAGGCCCTCTTCGGCGAACAGGGTGACTTCGGCCTGCAGGTTGCCGCCGATGACCTTGGCGGTACGCTGGTTTTCCAGCTCCTTGTTGACCGCGGCTTTAACGGCCATCACGCGATCCCAGTAGGCACGGTCCAGCTCGGCGTCGGCCGGCAGCTCGGCCAGGCCCTGGTACCAGGTGTTGAGCATCACCGACTCGTTGCGCTCGCCCGGCAGGTACTGCCAGATCTCGTCGGCGGTGAACGCCAGGATCGGCGCGATCCAGCGCACCAGCGCCTCGCTGATGTGGTACAGCGCGGTCTGGCACGAGCGGCGGGCAACACTGTTGGCGCCGGTGGTGTACTGGCGGTCCTTGATGATGTCGAGGTAGAAGCCGCCCAGCTCCTGCACGCAGAAGTTGTGGATCTTCGAGTAGACGTTCCAGAAGCGGTACTCGCTGTAGTGCTCTTCCAGCTCGCGCTGCAGCAGCAGGGTGCGGTCGACCGCCCAACGGTCCAGGGCCAGCATGTCTTCGGCCGGCAGCAGGTCACGGGCCGGGTCGAAGCCGGACAGGTTGGAAAGCAGGAAGCGCGCGGTGTTGCGGATGCGGCGATAGGCATCGGCGCTGCGCTGCAGGATCAGCTCGGAAACCGCCATCTCGCCGGAGTAGTCGGTGGCCGAGACCCACAGGCGCAGGATGTCGGCACCCAGGGTGTCGTTGACCTTCTGCGGCTCGATGGTGTTGCCCAGCGACTTGGACATCTTGCGGCCGTTCTCGTCCACGGTGAAGCCGTGGGTCAGCAGCTCGCGGTACGGCGCGTGGCCGTCGATGGCGCAACCGGTCAGCAACGAGGAGTGGAACCAGCCGCGGTGCTGGTCGGAGCCTTCCAGGTACAGGTCGGCGCGCGGGCCAGTGGCGTGGCCGATGTCGTGGGAGCCGCGCAGCACGTGCCAGTGGGTGGTGCCAGAATCGAACCACACATCGAGGGTGTCGGTGATCTTGTCGTACTGGCCGGCCTCGTCACCGAGCAGCTCGGCAGCGTCCAGCTTGAACCAGGCCTCGATGCCTTCCTGCTCGACGCGCTTGGCGACTTCTTCCATCAGCTCGACGGTGCGCGGGTGCAGCTCGCCGGTCTGCTTGTCGAGGAAGAACGGGATCGGCACGCCCCAGTTGCGCTGACGCGAGATGCACCAGTCCGGGCGGTTGGCGATCATCGAGTGCAGGCGCGCCTGGCCCCAGGCCGGAACGAACTTGGTCTCTTCGATGGCCTTGAGCGCGCGCTCACGCAGCGGCTCGCCAGTGCTCGGTTGCTTGTCCATGCCGACGAACCACTGCGCGGTGGCGCGGTAGATCAGCGGGGTCTTGTGGCGCCAGCAGTGCATGTAGCTGTGGCTGATGGTCTCGGTGTGCATCAGCGCACCGACTTCACTGAGCTTTTCAACGATGGCCGGGTTGGCCTTCCAGATGAACTGGCCGCCGAAGAACGGCAGCGACTCGACATACACGCCGTTGCTCTGCACCGGGGTGAGGATGTCGTCGTTGACCATGCCATAGCGCTTGCAGGTGACGAAGTCGTCTTCACCGTAGGCTGGCGAGGAGTGCACCACGCCGGTACCGGCGCCCAGCTCGACGTAGTCGGCCAGGTAGATCGGCGACAGGCGGTCGTAGAACGGGTGGCGGAAGTTGATCAGTTCCAGGGCCGAGCCTGGAGCGGTGGCGATGATCGAGCCTTCCAGGTTGTAGCGCTTGAGGCACGACTCGACCAGCTCTTCGGCCAGCACCAGCAGGCGCTCGCCGGTATCGACCAGGGCGTACTTGAAGTCCGGGTGGATGTTCAGCGCTTGGTTGGCCGGGATGGTCCACGGGGTGGTGGTCCAGATCACGATGGCGGCGGGCTTGGCCAGCGCGCCCAGGCCAAAGGCGGCGGCCAGCTTGTCGGCATCGACCACCGGGAAGGCGACGTCGATGGTCTGGGATTTCTTGTCGGCGTACTCGACCTCGGCTTCAGCCAGGGCGGAGCCGCAATCGAAGCACCAGTTCACAGGCTTGAGGCCCTTGAACACGAAGCCCTGCTTGACCATCTCGGCCAGGGCGCGGATCTCACCGGCCTCGTTGGCGAAGTTCATGGTCTTGTACGGGTTGTCCCAGTCGCCCAGCACGCCCAGGCGGATGAACTCGGTCTTCTGCCCTTCGATCTGCTCGGCGGCGTACTCGCGGCACAGCTCGCGGGTACGGTCGGCAGTCAGGTGCTTGCCGTGGGTGACCTCGACCTTGTGCTCGATCGGCAGGCCGTGGCAGTCCCAGCCCGGCACATACGGCGCGTCGAAACCGGACAGGGTCTTGGAGCGGACAATCATGTCCTTAAGAATCTTGTTCAGCGCATGACCGATGTGGATCTTGCCGTTGGCATAGGGCGGGCCGTCGTGCAGGACGAACTTCGGACGATCCTTGCCAATCTCGCGCAGCTTACCGTACAGGCCAATACTGTCCCAGCGCTGCAGGATCTGCGGTTCGCGCTGAGGCAGGCCGGCCTTCATGGGGAAGGCGGTGTCCGGAAGGTTAAGCGTGGCTTTGTAGTCGGTCATTTCAGGCTCTTCGTTAGCGGTTGAGCGTGCCAGTGGGCACGTGCGGCGGCGATGTCCGCGTCGATCGCCGACTTCAGCGCCTCCAGGGAGGCGAAACGCTGCTCTTCACGCAGCTTGTGGTGGAATTCCACCGTCAGGCGCCGGCCATACAGGTCGCCGGCGTAGTCCAGGAGATGAATCTCCAGGTGAGGACGCCCGTCACCGGCGACGGTGGGGCGCACTCCGATATTGCCGACACCCGGCCAGGCCTTGCCGTCGATTTCGATGCTGGCCAGGTAGACCCCGGACAACGGCACGCGACGGCGCTTGAGCTGGATGTTGGCGGTGGGGGTGCCGAGCTGGCGGGCCAGCTTCTGGCCATGCAGCACGCGCCCGGTGATGCGGTACGGACGGCCCAGCAGGTGCTCGGCCAGCTCGAAGTCGCCTTCGGCCAGGGCCTTGCGCACTTCGGTGCTGCTGACCCGCAGGCCGTCCTGGATCACGGTGTTGGCCGCCTCGACGGTGAAGCCGTGGCGTTTGCCGGCCTCGGTGAGGAAGGCGAAGTCGCCGGCGCGGTCGCAGCCGAAGCGGAAGTCGTCACCCACTTCGAGATGGCGCACGCCCAGGCCATCGACCAGCACCGCCTTGACGAACTGCTCGGCGCTGAGCTGGCTCAGGCGCTGGTTGAACGACAGGCACAGGACCCGGTCGATGCCCTCGCCGGCCAGCAGCTCGACCTTGTCGCGCAGGCGGGCCAGGCGCGCCGGAGCGCTCTGCGGGGCGAAGTACTCGCGCGGCTGCGGCTCGAAGATCACCACGCAGGTGGGCAGGCCCAGCGCCTGGCCGCGTTCGCGCAGGCGTGCGAGGATCGCCTGGTGGCCGCGGTGGACCCCGTCGAAGTTGCCAATGGTGGCGACACAGCCCCGGTGCTCGGGGCGCAGGTTGTGAAGACCTCGAACCAGCTGCATAACGCGCTTCTTGCTCATAAAGTGGCCGATTATAACCACACCCGGGCGCTGGTGACAGGCAGCAACGCCCCCAGGGGGCATGGAATGCGAAAAACCGACGCCTGACCCCTCATGCGCCTCAATGCAACGCCTTGCGGGCGAAATGCCGTGGGCGGAACCCGCACAGGAACAGGCAGCCGAAGTAGGTCACCACGCCCGCGGCAATCAGCGCCCCGAGACGCAGGAAGCGCGCAAGCATGTTGCCCTGCTCCCAGGCCGGCAGGTAATGCATGCCCAGCAGCAGCACGCCCGACATCAGGGTCACGGCCAGCACCAGCTTGAGCAGGAACGGCATCCAGCCCGGCTGCGGCTGGAACAGCTGCTGGCTGCGCAGTTTCCAGAACAGCAGGCCGGCGTTCAGGCACGCGCCCAGGCTGATGGCCAGGGCCAGCCCGGCATGGGCCAGCGGGCCGACCAGGGCCAGGTTGAACAGTTGGGTGCAGACCAGGGTGAAGACCGCGATCTTCACCGGCGTGCGGATATTCTGCTGCGCATAGAAGCCAGGTGCCAGCACCTTGACCAGGATGATCGCCAGCAAGCCCACCGAATAGGCGATGAGCGCGCGCTGGGTCATGGCAGCGTCGAAGGCGGTGAACTTGCCGTACTGGAACAACGCCACGGTCAGCGGCTCGGCAAGGATGGCCAGGGCCAGGGTGCAGGGCAGCACCAGCAGGAAGCACAGGCGCAGGCCCCAGTCGAGGATCCGCGAGTACTCCTCGCGATCCTTGTTGGCATAGGTCTTGGCCAGGGTCGGCAGCAGGATGGTGCCCAGGGCCACGCCGAGCACACCGGACGGCAGCTCCATCAGACGGTCGGCGTAGTACATCCATGACACCGAGCCTGCCACCAGGAACGAGGCGAAGATGGTGTTGATGATCAGCGAAATCTGGCTCACCGACACCCCGAGGATGGCCGGCAGCATCTGCTTGAGCACGCGCCACACGCCGCTGTCGCGCAGGTTCAGGCGTGGCAGCACGAGCATGCCGATCTTCCTCAGCGCTGGCAGCTGGTACAAAAGCTGCGCCAGGCCACCGGCCAGCACGCCCCAGCCCAAGGCCATGATCGGCGGGTCGAAGTACGGCGTCAGCAGCACGGCAAAGGCGATCATCGCCACATTGAGCAGCGTGGGCGTGAACGCCGGCACACTGAAGCGGTTCCAGGTATTGAGAATCGCGCCGACCAGCGACGACAACGAGATCAGCAATATATAAGGAAACGTCACCCGCAACAGCGCGGTGGTCAGCTCGTACTTTTGCGCGCTGTCGACGAAGCCCGGCGCGGTGGCCCAGACCACCCACGGCGCAGCAAGTATGCCGATCACCGTGACCAGGGCCAGGACCAGGGTCAGCAGGCCGCTCACATAGGCGATGAAGGTGCGGGTTGCCTCCTCGCCCTGCTGGGTCTTGTATTCGGCCAGGATCGGCACGAAGGCCTGGGAGAAGGCCCCCTCGGCGAAGATCCGCCGCAACAGGTTGGGCAGTTTGAAGGCGATGAAGAAGGCGTCGGTGGCGATGCCGGCGCCGAACACCCGTGCCAGGATGGTATCGCGCACGAAGCCGAGCACCCGGGAAATCATGGTGATGGAGCTGACTGCGGCCAGGGATTTGAGCAGGTTCATCGAAAAATTTCACGCCAGGGACAGAGGGCGCTGCCAGACAGCGTCCGAATGTGCGATACTCCCGCGCCTTCGCAGGGGAGCCAAAAATTCCCGAGTTTACAGGTCGTGCGGCAGAAAGGAATATTTCCCTCCTGCTGGCTCACCACTCGGCGGAACCCTGCAGGTGGCCTTGACATCCGCTCGACTCATCGGCATGATTCGCGGCCTATTTTGTTTGCTATTTACCTAAAGTCTTTCGAGGAGCTCGACGGTGGCCAACTCACCTTCCGCCAAGAAACGTGCAAAACAGGCTGAGAAGCGTCGCAGCCACAACGCCAGCCTGCGTTCCATGGTCCGCACCTACATCAAGAATGTAGTCAAAGCCATCGACGCAAAAGACGCCGAAAAAGCGCAAGCCGCTTACGTTCTGGCTGTACCTGTAATCGACCGTATGGCCGACAAAGGTATCATCCACAAGAACAAAGCTGCTCGCCACAAAGGCCGTCTGAATGGCCACATCAAGGCGCTGAAAGAAGCTGCAGCTGCCTAAGCGACGTTCTTGTCGAAAAAACCGACCCTAGGGTCGGTTTTTTTATACCTGTGATTTCTCTCCACACTCCTCTATCTGTAAGAGCGGCGTTGCGTCGCGAAAGGGCCGCAAAGCGGCCCCGGCGATTGTGCGTCTGCACTGAAATCCTGGGGCTGCCGTGCAGCCCTTTCGCGACACAAGGCCGCTCCAGGTACCAGGCCAACCGTTCGATCACTTACCAATCTGAATCTTCGGCGCCCACTCCAGCCAAGCATCCTCGGCCTTGTCGAACAAGGCGAAGGTCTGCTGCGGCCGCGCCGGGTTACCCATCTGTTCGCCGTCCGGGGTGGCGAAGGCAATTCCGCCCTCGATCAGGGTCTCCACCGACTCGGTGCGCACCGTGGCGCCCTTGAACAGCCCCCAGTCGAAGCCGAACCCGCTGCTGTTCCAGAAACGGCTGCCGCCACGAACCAGCCCGGCGTAACGCGGTTCGATCAGGATGTGGATAAGCACACGGTCGGCGGTCTGCCCCAACTCGAAGCCGGTGACCTTGCCCACCGTGACCTCTCGATAGGTCACCGGCACACCCGGCTTGATCGAGCCGCGGCGCGCCGCGCTCAGGGTCAGCGGCAGGCCGACCTCCTCGCCTTTCACCTCCGGCGCATCACTCAGGGCGATGAAGTCACGCTGCGGCCCCTTGTCCTTGAGCGCCGGCAACACCTCCAAATATTGGCCGCCGATCAAGGTGTCGAGGTTCTGGGTACGCACCAGGCCCAAGGCCGGCTTGACCACCCAGAACTGGGTGCCGGCACGGGCGATACGCTCGGCCGCTTGGGTGATCCGTGCACGCAGCACCACGGCCTGCAGATCAGCGGTCAGGTCGACGCTCTCGACACTGCCCACATCCAGGCCCCGAAAACGGATCGGCGTGCCCGGCTTCAAGCCTTCGGCACGGTCGACACGGATAGTGATCAAGGTACCGGCACGGTTGGCCGCATCCTGGCTCTCGTGCAGGCGGAAACGCGGAATACGGCGCTTGAGCGGCACATCCGGTTTCGGCGTATCGAAGGCGATACCACCCGCCATCAGCGTCTGCAGCGACTCGCTCTTGACCTGGATGCCCGACAGCCCGCCGGTCAGGGTGATGCCGCTGGCATTCCAGAAGCGCGTGGAGCCGTTTACCAGGTTGGCGTACTCCTTCTCAATATGGACGCCGATCAGGATGCGTTTGCTGTTGCGAGCGAACTGGTAACTCTGCACGCTTCCCACCCGCACCTGGCGATACATCACCGGGCTGCCTACCTCCAGCGAACCCAGGGTGTCGGCGAACAGCACCATGTGCAGGCCCGGCGCCTTCAGGTCCAGCGGCGGCGCCTTGGGACGCGCCTCGAATTCGCGCAGCGGCTTGGCACCTGGCTCACCCGGGCGCACGGCAATGTAGTTGCCCTTCACCAAGGCCTCGAGACCGGTGATGCCGGCCAGGGAGATGGACGGCTTGACCACCCAGAACTGAGTGCCTTCAACCAGGTAGTCCTCGGCCAGGGGATCCATGGTCAGCTCGGCCATGGCCGTGGAGAGGTCGCCTTCGACTTTCAGTTCCTTCAGCGATCCCACCTGGATACCTTTGTACAGCACCGGTGTACGGCCCTTCTGCAACCCCTCGAAATCGCTCAGCTTGACCTTGACCCGGATACCGGCCTGGGCGGCATCGAAGTCTTCGTAAAGACGGAACGGCAGGCTTGGGTCGGTGGGCGGGCTGTCCTTGCGGTTCTCTGGCGTGGCAAAGGCGATGCCGCCGGCAACGATGCTCGAGAGCGATTCGGTGCGCACCTTCACGCCGGACAGGTCGGCGTCGATGCTGACCCCGCTGGCGTTCCAGAACCGCGTGTGTTTACGTACCAGGCTGGCGTAAGCGGGCGCAATGAACACCTTGATCTCCACCGTGCCCTGGTCCTCGGACAGGCGATAGCTCTTCACCCGCCCCACCTGGATCTGTTTGTAGAACACCGGACTGTCACGATTGAGCGAGCCCAGGCGCTCGGCCTTGAGGGTGAGGTGCAGGCCCGGCTCGGAATCGGACAACGGCGGAGCTTCCTTGAGCGCGGTGAAACGCTTGGTCGGCTCCCCCTCCCCGGGATCAACGGCGATGTAGTTACCCGAGACCAACGTCTCCAGGCCCGAGATACCCGCCAAGCTGACACTTGGCTTGACCAGCCAGAAACGCGTGCCCTTGGTCAGGTGCGGGCCCGCCTCCTTGCGCATCTCGATGGTGGCGACAACGCCACGGTTGTCACCCTTGTCATCCAGCACCAGGGCGGTGACCTTGCCCACCGACATGCCCTTGTAGATGACCTCGGTCTTGTTGGCGACGATGCCCTCGCCACTCTCGAAGCGCACCTGAATCTCGATACCAGCATCGCGATAGGCCTGCCAGGCCAGCCAGCCGCCGATCGCCAGGGCAATCAGCGGCAGGATCCAGATGGCCGACCAATTCGAAGCAGGCCGGGTTTTAGCCGTAGGCAAATCACTCATGGTCGTCATCCGACTCCGTGTTATCCCAGATCAGTCGGGGATCGAAAGTTAAAGCGGCGAGCATCGTCAGGATCACCACGGTGGCGAAGGCGACGGCGCCCAGGTTGGCTTCGACACTGGCGATGCGCCCGAAATTCACCACCGCGACCAGGATGGCGATGACGAAGATGTCCAGCATCGACCAGCGACCGATGAATTCGATGAAGCGGTACATCAGGATGCGCTGACGTGCCGAGAGCGGCTGGTGGCGCTGCACCGAGTACAGCAGCAGGGCGATGCCGACCAGCTTGAAGGTCGGCACCAGGATGCTGGCGATGAACACCACAGCGGCGATCGGCAGCATGCCGTGCTTCATCAAGGTGATGACGCCGGACATGATGGTGTCCGGGCTGCCCTGGCCGAGCGCGCTGACGGTCATGATCGGCAGCACATTGGCCGGGATATAGAGCACCATGGCCGTTATCAGCAGCGCCCAGGTGCGCACGATGCTGTTGGGCCGCCGGGCATGCACCACCGCGCCGCAGCGGGTGCAAGCCTGCGAGGTGCTGTCCGGCTCCTGGCGGTTCAGCTGGTGACATTCATTGCAGACCAGGATGCCTGCATCAATCGCCCGCATGGACATCCTCCCCCGACAAGGCCACCCAGATCTGGTGTGGCGACATGACCACCTCGAGCCATACCTGCACCAGCAACAGGCTGATGAAGCAGAACAGGCCCAGGCCGATGCTCAGCTCGGCCAGGTCGACCAGCTTGACGATGGCCACCAGCACGCCCATGAAGTAGACCTCGAGCATGCCCCATTCACGCAGGTGGTGATAGATACGATAGATCAGCAGACCATAGCTGCGGCCAACATCCAGGCGGATGCTCAACAGCACCATCAGCTGGCAGAGCAGCTTGAGCAAAGGGATGGCCATGCTGCACAGGAACACCACCACGGCGATGCCGCGCATCTCTGAGTTGTATAGGCCTAATACACCGCTCCAGACGGTGTCGTCGGAGGTCTGGCCGAGCAGGTGCAATTGCATAATCGGCAGGAAATTGGCCGGCACGTACAGCAGCAGGGCGGTCAGGACCAGGGCCAGGCTACGGTTGATCAGGTTGTGGCGATGAGCGTACAGCTCGTAGCCGCAGCGCGGGCACAAGGCCTTCTCGTCATGTTGCAGCGTGGTCTTGCGCATCAGCAGGTCGCACTCGTGGCAGGCCACGAGTTCGTCCAGCGGCAGCTGTGCAAGCGCTTCGGGATCGACAGGGTTGGGCATAAAGGGGTTCTGAATGGATGCGTCGGCTCTATTCTAGTGTTCCGACTCGAATTGTGGGAGACGGCCATTATGAGGAACTGTATCGATGTTCGGGTCACATTTTCCGCAGGCGACACGATCCCCCGCCCCCACGCTGCGTGTTGCACAACAGAGCCGGCGTTGGCTTAGAAACGCGGAAAAGACAAAACCCCTACCTGCTCGCGCAGATAGGGGTTTTGCGAAATGAATCTTGACGATGACCTACTCTCACATGGGGAAGCCCCACACTACCATCGGCGATGCATCGTTTCACTGCTGAGTTCGGGATGGGATCAGGTGGTTCCAATGCTCTATGGTCGTCAAGAAATTCTGTTGCCAGAATGTCTTAGGAACACTCTTGGCTAATTCGGATATGTGAATTTGTGGTCGTACGAACTTTCGGGTCTTTCGTCTTCACCACCACAATCTGCGTAGCAGATTGCTTGGGTGTTATATGGTCAAGCCTCACGGGCAATTAGTATTGGTTAGCTCAACGCCTCACAGCGCTTACACACCCAACCTATCAACGTCGTAGTCTTCGACGGCCCTTCAGGGAGCTCAAGGCTCCAGTGAGATCTCATCTTGAGGCAAGTTTCCCGCTTAGATGCTTTCAGCGGTTATCTCTTCCGAACATAGCTACCCGGCAATGCCACTGGCGTGACAACCGGAACACCAGAGGTTCGTCCACTCCGGTCCTCTCGTACTAGGAGCAGCCCCTCTCAAATCTCAAACGTCCACGGCAGATAGGGACCGAACTGTCTCACGACGTTCTAAACCCAGCTCGCGTACCACTTTAAATGGCGAACAGCCATACCCTTGGGACCGGCTTCAGCCCCAGGATGTGATGAGCCGACATCGAGGTGCCAAACACCGCCGTCGATATGAACTCTTGGGCGGTATCAGCCTGTTATCCCCGGAGTACCTTTTATCCGTTGAGCGATGGCCCTTCCATACAGAACCACCGGATCACTAAGACCTACTTTCGTACCTGCTCGACGTGTGTGTCTCGCAGTCAAGCGCGCTTTTGCCTTTATACTCTACGACCGATTTCCGACCGGTCTGAGCGCACCTTCGTACTCCTCCGTTACTCTTTGGGAGGAGACCGCCCCAGTCAAACTACCCACCATACACTGTCCTCGATCCGGATAACGGACCTGAGTTAGAACCTCAAGGTTGCCAGGGTGGTATTTCAAGGATGGCTCCATGAGAACTGGCGTCCCCACTTCAAAGCCTCCCACCTATCCTACACAAGCAAGCTCAAAGTCCAGTGCAAAGCTATAGTAAAGGTTCACGGGGTCTTTCCGTCTAGCCGCGGATACACTGCATCTTCACAGCGATTTCAATTTCACTGAGTCTCGGGTGGAGACAGCGCCGCCATCGTTACGCCATTCGTGCAGGTCGGAACTTACCCGACAAGGAATTTCGCTACCTTAGGACCGTTATAGTTACGGCCGCCGTTTACCGGGGCTTCGATCAAGAGCTTCGCTTGCGCTAACCCCATCAATTAACCTTCCGGCACCGGGCAGGCGTCACACCCTATACGTCCACTTTCGTGTTTGCAGAGTGCTGTGTTTTTAATAAACAGTCGCAGCGGCCTGGTATCTTCGACCGGCGTGGGCTTACGCAGCAAGTGCTTCACCCTCACCGGCGCACCTTCTCCCGAAGTTACGGTGCCATTTTGCCTAGTTCCTTCACCCGAGTTCTCTCAAGCGCCTTGGTATTCTCTACCTAACCACCTGTGTCGGTTTGGGGTACGGTTCCCAGTTATCTGAAGCTTAGGAGCTTTTCTTGGAAGCATGGCATCAACCACTTCGCGCTCTAAAGAGCACTCGTCATCAGCTCTCGGCCTTGAAATCCCGGATTTGCCTAAGATCTCAGCCTACCACCTTAAACTTGGACAACCAACGCCAAGCTGGCCTAGCCTTCTCCGTCCCTCCATCGCAATAACTGGAAGTACAGGAATATTAACCTGTTTTCCATCGACTACGCTTTTCAGCCTCGCCTTAGGGACCGACTAACCCTGCGTCGATTAACGTTGCGCAGGAAACCTTGGTCTTTCGGCGTGCGAGTTTTTCACTCGCATTGTCGTTACTCATGTCAGCATTCGCACTTCTGATACCTCCAGCAAGCTTCTCAACTCACCTTCACAGGCTTACAGAACGCTCCTCTACCGCGTCATCAAAGATGACACCCGTAGCTTCGGTGCATGGTTTGAGCCCCGTTACATCTTCCGCGCAGGCCGACTCGACTAGTGAGCTATTACGCTTTCTTTAAAGGGTGGCTGCTTCTAAGCCAACCTCCTAGCTGTCTAAGCCTTCCCACATCGTTTCCCACTTAACCATGACTTTGGGACCTTAGCTGACGGTCTGGGTTGTTTCCCTTTTCACGACGGACGTTAGCACCCGCCGTGTGTCTCCCATGCTCGGCACTTGTAGGTATTCGGAGTTTGCATCGGTTTGGTAAGTCGGGATGACCCCCTAGCCGAAACAGTGCTCTACCCCCTACAGTGATACATGAGGCGCTACCTAAATAGCTTTCGAGGAGAACCAGCTATCTCCGAGCTTGATTAGCCTTTCACTCCGATCCACAGGTCATCCGCTAACTTTTCAACGGTAGTCGGTTCGGTCCTCCAGTCAGTGTTACCTAACCTTCAACCTGCCCATGGATAGATCGCCCGGTTTCGGGTCTATACCCAGCGACTAAAGCGCCCTATTAAGACTCGCTTTCGCTACGCCTCCCCTATTCGGTTAAGCTCGCCACTGAATATAAGTCGCTGACCCATTATACAAAAGGTACGCAGTCACCTAACAAAGTAGGCTCCCACTGCTTGTACGCATACGGTTTCAGGTTCTATTTCACTCCCCTCTCCGGGGTTCTTTTCGCCTTTCCCTCACGGTACTGGTTCACTATCGGTCAGTCAGTAGTATTTAGCCTTGGAGGATGGTCCCCCCATGTTCAGACAAAGTTTCTCGTGCTCCGTCCTACTCGATTTCACTGGCAAGAGATTTTCGTGTACGGGGCTATCACCCACTATGGCCGCACTTTCCAGAGCGTTCCACTAATCTCAAACCAGCTTAAGGGCTGGTCCCCGTTCGCTCGCCACTACTAAGGGAATCTCGGTTGATTTCTTTTCCTCAGGGTACTTAGATGTTTCAGTTCCCCTGGTTCGCCTCTTGCACCTATGTATTCAGTACAAGATAACCAGCTTATGCTGGCTGGGTTCCCCCATTCAGAGATCTCTGGATCACAGTCTGTTTGCCGACTCCCCAAAGCTTATCGCAGGCTACCACGTCTTTCATCGCCTCTGACTGCCAAGGCATCCACCGTATGCGCTTCTTCACTTGACCATATAACCCCAAGCAATCTGGTTATACTGTGAAGACGACATTCGCCGAAAATTCGCATGTTGCTCATTGCTGAGCAGAACTCACAAATTTTACCTTAGCCTGAATAACCAGCAGTGAAACTGGTATTCAGTCTATCTATCACATATCCGAATTTTTAAAGAACGATCTGACAAAAGTCAGAAATCAACATTCATCACCGAATGTTCATTTCTAAGTTCTGAGCAGTGCTGCGAAACCTGAAAGAGTGGTGGAGCCAAGCGGGATCGAACCGCTGACCTCCTGCGTGCAAGGCAGGCGCTCTCCCAGCTGAGCTATGGCCCCATTTGACCAGCCGCACCAAGTAATTGGTAGGTCTGGGCAGATTTGAACTGCCGACCTCACCCTTATCAGGGGTGCGCTCTAACCAACTGAGCTACAGACCTATAACAGGGTCGCGTTACAGCATCGTCTTTACACAATGAATCAAGCAATTCGTGTGGGAGCTCATCAGCAGGCTGATGTCTTCGATTAAGGAGGTGATCCAGCCGCAGGTTCCCCTACGGCTACCTTGTTACGACTTCACCCCAGTCATGAATCACACCGTGGTAACCGTCCCCCCGAAGGTTAGACTAGCTACTTCTGGTGCAACCCACTCCCATGGTGTGACGGGCGGTGTGTACAAGGCCCGGGAACGTATTCACCGCAACATTCTGATTTGCGATTACTAGCGATTCCGACTTCACGCAGTCGAGTTGCAGACTGCGATCCGGACTACGATCGGTTTTGTGAGATTAGCTCCACCTCGCGGCTTGGCAACCCTCTGTACCGACCATTGTAGCACGTGTGTAGCCCAGGCCGTAAGGGCCATGATGACTTGACGTCATCCCCACCTTCCTCCGGTTTGTCACCGGCAGTCTCCTTAGAGTGCCCACCATAACGTGCTGGTAACTAAGGACAAGGGTTGCGCTCGTTACGGGACTTAACCCAACATCTCACGACACGAGCTGACGACAGCCATGCAGCACCTGTGTCAGAGTTCCCGAAGGCACCAATCCATCTCTGGAAAGTTCTCTGCATGTCAAGGCCTGGTAAGGTTCTTCGCGTTGCTTCGAATTAAACCACATGCTCCACCGCTTGTGCGGGCCCCCGTCAATTCATTTGAGTTTTAACCTTGCGGCCGTACTCCCCAGGCGGTCAACTTAATGCGTTAGCTGCGCCACTAAAATCTCAAGGATTCCAACGGCTAGTTGACATCGTTTACGGCGTGGACTACCAGGGTATCTAATCCTGTTTGCTCCCCACGCTTTCGCACCTCAGTGTCAGTATCAGTCCAGGTGGTCGCCTTCGCCACTGGTGTTCCTTCCTATATCTACGCATTTCACCGCTACACAGGAAATTCCACCACCCTCTACCATACTCTAGCTCGCCAGTTTTGGATGCAGTTCCCAGGTTGAGCCCGGGGCTTTCACATCCAACTTAACGAACCACCTACGCGCGCTTTACGCCCAGTAATTCCGATTAACGCTTGCACCCTCTGTATTACCGCGGCTGCTGGCACAGAGTTAGCCGGTGCTTATTCTGTCGGTAACGTCAAAACAGCAAGGTATTAACTTACTGCCCTTCCTCCCAACTTAAAGTGCTTTACAATCCGAAGACCTTCTTCACACACGCGGCATGGCTGGATCAGGCTTTCGCCCATTGTCCAATATTCCCCACTGCTGCCTCCCGTAGGAGTCTGGACCGTGTCTCAGTTCCAGTGTGACTGATCATCCTCTCAGACCAGTTACGGATCGTCGCCTAGGTGAGCCATTACCTCACCTACTAGCTAATCCGACCTAGGCTCATCTGATAGCGCAAGGCCCGAAGGTCCCCTGCTTTCTCCCGTAGGACGTATGCGGTATTAGCGTTCCTTTCGAAACGTTGTCCCCCACTACCAGGCAGATTCCTAGGCATTACTCACCCGTCCGCCGCTGAATCAAGGAGCAAGCTCCCGTCATCCGCTCGACTTGCATGTGTTAGGCCTGCCGCCAGCGTTCAATCTGAGCCATGATCAAACTCTTCAGTTCAATACTGCTTGGGTTTTTAAGAAACCCTAAACTTGGCTCAGCAATCTCAAATGACTATGTGATTTCTCGCATGGCCACTTGTGATGCTGATAATCTTGGCGACTATCAGTCCGTACTCACAAGCACCCACACGAATTGCTTGATTCAATTTGTTAAAGAGCGTTTGGCTGAGAGCGTTTCGTCTCAACCGAGGCGCGCATTCTACGCTTTCCTCATTTCGTGTCAAGCGTTTATTTTGAAGTTTTTCGTTTCACTTCAAACACTTGACTCGCTGCGATCTCTCGTAGCGGGAGGCGAATCATACAGCGTTACAACCTGCTGTCAACTGCCTTTTTCACCGCTGCCGATCAGATGATCGAAACACCTCCGACACTACCTGAAACATTCAACCTATTGATTAACAAGAGGTTTTTCGTTTCGACTACGTCGGAAGTGGGGCGCATTATAAGGGGATCTGAGAGGGCGTCAACCGTTAATTTCATTAAAGTGAAATATCGGGGGAAAACACCGCGTCAGGGCTGCCAGCTGCCCATCACAGCCCTAGCACCTATATAAGCAGCCAAAAAACAAAGCGGGGCGGCCTGTCGGCCGCCCCGCTTTCATCCCTGCGCCTTACAGGCTCGGGAACGCAAACTGCGAAGCCTCATGGCTGGCCCGCTGTGGCCAGCGCTGGGTGATCGCCTTGCGACGGGTATAGAAGCGCACACCGTCCGGACCATAGGCATGCAGGTCGCCGAACAGCGAACGCTTCCAGCCACCAAAGCTGTGGTACGCCACCGGCACCGGCAGCGGTACGTTGACACCCACCATGCCCACTTCGATCTCGTCGCAGAACAGCCGCGCCGCTTCACCGTCACGGGTGAAGATGCAGGTTCCGTTACCGTACTCGTGCTCGTTGATCAGCTGCATGGCCTGTTCCAGGCTGTTCACACGCACCACGCACAGCACCGGGCCGAAGATCTCTTCCTTATAAATACGCATCTCGGGGGTGACCTTGTCGAACAGGGTACCGCCAACGAAATAGCCATCCTCGTTACCGGCCACACGGTAGCCGCGACCATCGACCACCAGCTTGGCACCAGCGGCGACGCCGTCATCGATGTAGCCCACCACCTTGTCACGCGCGGCGGCGGTCACCAGCGGGCCCATGTCCAGGCCACAGGCAGTGCCGGCACCGATCTTCAGCGCCTTGATCTGCGGCTCCAGCTTGGCGATCAGCGCATCAGCCACCTGGTCGCCGACACACACCGCCACCGAAATGGCCATGCAGCGTTCGCCGCAGGAACCGTAGGCCGCGCCCATCAGCGCGCTGACGGCGTTGTCCAGGTCGGCGTCAGGCATCAGCACCGCATGGTTCTTCGCGCCGCCCAGGGCCTGGACGCGCTTGCCGCGCTTGGTGCCCTCGGCATAAATGTACTCAGCGATCGGGGTCGAACCGACGAAGCTCAGGGCCTTGACCTCCGGCGCCTCGATCAGCGCATCGACCGCTTCCTTGTCGCCATGCACGACGTTGAGGATGCCCTTCGGCAGGCCGGCTTCCAGCAGCAGCTGGGCGATGTACAGGGTCGAGCTCGGATCGCGCTCGGACGGCTTGAGGATGAAGGCGTTGCCGCAGGCGATGGCCAGCGGGTACATCCACAGCGGCACCATGGCCGGGAAGTTGAACGGGGTGATGCCGGCCACGATGCCCAGCGGCTGGAAGTCGGACCAGGCATCGATGTTCGGGCCGACGTTGCGGCTGTACTCACCCTTGAGCAGCTCAGGGGCGGCGCAGGCGAACTCGACGTTCTCGATGCCGCGCTTGAGCTCACCCGCCGCATCTTCCAGGGTCTTGCCGTGCTCCTCGCTGATCATCTGCGAGATCTTCGCCTCGTTCTGCTCCAGCAGCTGCTTGAAGCGGAACATCACCTGGGCACGCTTGGCCGGCGGGGTGTTGCGCCAGGCCGGGAAGGCGGCCTTGGCCGAATCGATGGCCTGCTGGATGGTGGCGCGGCTGGCCAGTTCGACCTTGCGCACGGCCTGGCCGGTGGACGGGTTGAAGACATCGGCGGTGCGCTCGCCCTTGGTGACCAGCTCGCCGTGGATCAGGTGCTGAACAATGCTCATGCAGAACTCCAGATAAAGAAGGTAGAGACAGGCGCGTGGTACTCACGCGCCCGACGTCAAAATCAGAAAAGTCAGTCGACCTTGTTCAGGGCTTCGCCCACCGCGTCGAACAGGCGATCCAGTTCCTGCGGCTGGGTGTTGAAGGTTGGCCCGAACTGCAGGGTGTCGCCACCGAAGCGCACATAGAAGCCGGCTTGCCACAGCTTCATGGCCGCCTCGTACGGACGGACGATGGCATCACCGTCGCGCGCGGCGATCTGGATGGCGCCGGCCAGGCCGTAGTTGCGGATGTCGACGACGTTCTTCGTCCCCTTGATGCCGTGCAGCAGCTTCTCGAAGTGTGGCGCCAACTCGGCGGCAGACTGCACCAGGCTTTCCTTCTGCAGCAGGTCCAGCGCGGCGATACCGGCGGCGCAGGCGACCGGGTGCGCCGAGTAGGTGTAGCCGTGGGGGAATTCCACGGCGTACTCGGGGGTCGGCTGGTTCATGAAAGTCTGATAGATCTCGCTGGTGGCGATCACCGCCCCCATCGGGATAGCGCCGTTGGTGACCTGCTTGGCGATGCACATCAGGTCCGGAGTGACGCCGAAGGCTTCGGCGCCGGTCATCGCGCCCATGCGGCCGAAACCGGTGATCACTTCGTCGAAGATCAGCAGGATGTTGTGCTGGCTGCAGATCTCGCGCAGGCGCTTGAGGTAGCCCTTCGGCGGCGGCAGCACACCGGCGGAACCGGCCAGCGGCTCGACGATCACTGCGGCGATGTTAGAGGCGTCATGCAGCTCGATCAGTTTGAGCATCTCGTCGGCTAGGGCGATGCCGCCCTCTTCCGGCATGCCCTTGCTGAACACGTTGGCCGGCAGCACGGTGTGAGGCAGGTGATCGACGTCCAGCAATTGACCAAACAGCTTGCGGTTGCCGTTGACCCCGCCCAGGCTGGTGCCGGCAATGTTCACGCCGTGGTAACCACGGGCACGGCCGATGATCTTGGTCTTGGTGGCCTGGCCCTTCAGGCGCCAGTAGGCGCGGACCATTTTCAACGCGGTGTCGGCGCACTCGGAGCCGGAGTTGGTGAAGAACACATGGTTCAGGTCGCCCGGCACCAGGTCGACGATCTTCTCGGCCAGCTGGAACGACAGCGGGTGGCCGAACTGGAAGGCCGGCGAATAATCGAGGGTGGCGACCTGACGGGCCACCGCCTCGCTGATCTCCTTGCGGGTATGCCCGGCACCGCAGGTCCACAGGCCCGAGAGGGCGTCGAACACCTTGCGGCCCTTGTCGTCGACCAGGTAGTTGCCTTCGGCCGCCACGATCAGGCGCGGGTCGCGCTGGAAGTTGCGGTTGGCGGTGTACGGCATCCAGTGGGCGTCCAGCTTGAGCTGGCTGGCCAGACCGACCTGGACGGTTTCGGGCATGTTCATCGGGCGATTCCTCGGAAGACGATTAGGCAGCGATGGGTGTTGTTGCAGCTAAATTGTCACGGCGATAAAGTTCGAAAAACCCAGCATTTCTAATCTTCAGTCAGCGGATAACTAAACTAATGAGCCGACGTCCCGATCCCCTCGCCCAAGTCAGCGATTTCGACATCCGCCTGCTGAAAATCTACCGCAGCGTCGTCGAATGCGGCGGTTTCTCGGCGGCAGAGAACGTGCTGGGGATCGGCCGCTCGGCGATCAGCCAGCAGATGAACGACCTCGAGCAACGCCTGGGTCTGCGTCTGTGCCAACGGGGGCGCGCCGGGTTTTCGCTCACCGAGGAAGGCCGCGAGGTCTACCACTCGGCGTTGCAGTTGCTCAGCGCCCTGGAGACCTTTCGCACCGAGGTGAACGGCCTGCACCAGCACCTGCGCGGCGAACTGAACATCGGCCTCACCGACAACCTGGTGACTTTGCCGCACATGCGCATCACCCATGCCCTGGCCGAACTGAAGGACCGCGGCCCGGACGTGCGCATCCAGATCCGCATGATCGCGCCAAGCCAGGTCGAGCAGGGTGTGCTCGATGGCAGCCTGCATGTCGGCGTGGTGCCTCAGACCAGCCCACTGTCGGGGCTTGAGTACCAGCCGCTGTACAGCGAGCGCTCACTGCTCTACTGCGCGGTCGGCCATCCGCTGTTCTATGCCGATGACCAGCAGATCGACGACGACCGCCTCAATGACCAGGATGCGATCGCCCCAACTTTCCGCCTGCCGGCCGACATCCAGGCCCATTACCAGGCCTTGCGCTGCACCGCCAGTGCCTCGGACCGCGAAGGCATGGCCTTCCTCATCCTCACCGGACGTTACATCGGCTACCTGCCCGACCATTACGCGATGCTCTGGGTGCAGCAGGGGCGCCTGCGTGCGCTCAAACCCGCCCAGCGCTTCTATGACCTGAGCCTGAGCTGGGTGACGCGCAAGGGCCGTCGGCCGAACCTGGTGCTGGAAAGCTTCCTCGAGAGCCTGGCTGCGACACGTTGATACGTATCTCTACCGCTAATGCTTGTCACTTCGGCACAGGCAGGTAATCTGTCGGACATCTGTAACGACCCGCCCGGAATCGTCCATGACCCTAGAAGTCCCTGCGCATCGCTCCCCCGCCTCGGGCAAGCCCGCCGGCCGCATCCGCCAGAAGAACGAGCAGGCCATCATCCAGGCCGCCGAAGACGAATTCGCCCGCCACGGCTACAAGGGCACGAGCATGAACACCATCGCGCTCAAGGCCGGGCTGCCCAAGGCCAACCTGCACTACTACTTCACCAACAAGCTGGGCCTGTACATCGCGGTGCTGAGCAACATCATCGAGCTGTGGGACAGCACCTTCAATGCCCTGAGCGTGGAAGACGACCCGGCCGTGGCGCTCAGCCACTACATCCGCACCAAGATGGAGTTTTCCCGACGCAACCCGCAGGCCTCGCGAATATTCGCCATGGAAGTGATCAGCGGCGGCGAATGCCTGAGCGAGTACTTCAGCGCCGACTACCGCGAATGGTTCCGCGGCCGTGCCGCGGTGTTCCAAGCCTGGATGGACGCCGGCAAGATGGACCGGGTCGACCCTGTGCACCTGATCTTCCTGCTCTGGGGCAGCACCCAGCACTACGCCGACTTCGCCACCCAGATCTGCCAGGTGACCGGCCGCAGCCGGCTGACCAAGCAGGACATGGAAGACGCCAGCAACAACCTTATCCACATCATTCTCAAAGGCTGCGGCATCAGCACGCCCGCCTGACCCGGACTTATGCCTTCTACCCTGCTCGAGCTCTGCGAGTTCCGCGAGGACATCCGCAAGAGCCGCTTCATCACCCTCGCCGGCCCGATCAGTAGCCCGGCCGAGGCCATGGCCTTCATCGAACGCCACAGCGACCTGGCGGCCACCCACAATTGCTGGGCCTGGAAGCTCGGCGGCCAATACCGCAGCAGCGACGACGGCGAGCCCGGCGGCACGGCCGGGCGCCCGATCCTTGCCGCCATCGAGGCCCAGGACTGTGACCAGGTGGTGGTTCTGGTGATCCGCTGGTACGGCGGCATCCAACTGGGCACCGGCGGCCTGGCCCGGGCCTACGGCGGCGGCGCCAACAAATGCCTGCAGCAGGCGCCCAAGCGCTTGCTGGTACAGCGCAGCGAGTTCGCCTGCAGCTGCACCTTCAGCGAACTGGCGCTGGTCAAGTTGCGCCTGGGCGAAGTCGACGGCCTGGTGCTGGACGAGCAGTTCACCGCCAACGGCGTCGACCTGCGCATCGCCCTGGGTGACAGCCACCTCGAGGTGCTGCAGCAGCAGCTCGCCGACCTGAGCCGCGGGCGCATCCTGCTGGAACGAGCCTGAGCGTTGCCCACAACTGCTGTGGGCCTGCCTGTGGATAAGCTTGGGGCACTCCGCTGCAGGCCTTGTTCCGCAAGGCCTGCAGCGTATTGAGCATATTTTGATCACATTTGTGTGACATTAACCCAAGTCACTGAAAGCGTGTGAGTTATCCCCAGTCAGCAGCGACTGCGTTCCCTGAAACGGGCATTTTCAGGCTGTCGCGCTTGCACACAATTACTGTGGAGCAGCCTGTGGATAACCCGTGAACCACCCTGTCAGACCCCGTCTCCACAGGCCTTTCAGACCTTCGATCATTTTTTGACCAGCCGCGACAGGGCAGCCGACCTCTTCCTGGTTTATGCTCGTCACCCAGGCCCTCCCAGTGGAGGGCAACCGCCACGTTGCCGCGCGACAAGCGAACCTGTGCACAGCACCGCTCGCCGCGCCCTTGATATGGAGTATCGCTATGAACGCCAACAAGACCGCCCTCATCATCGGCGCCTCCCGAGGCCTCGGCCTGGGCTTGGTACAACGCCTGCGCGAAGATGGGTGGAACGTCGTCGCCACCGTGCGCGACCCGCAACAGCCGGGTGCGCTGGGCGAAGTCCCCGGGGTGCGCATCGAGCGCCTGGAGATGAACGACACGGCCCAGCTCGACGGGCTCAAGCAGCGCCTGCAAGACGAAGTATTCGACCTGCTGTTCGTCAACGCCGGGGTGATGGGCCCGCTGCCGCAGGACCTGGAAAGCGTGCAGGTACAGCAGGTCGGCGAGCTGTTCATGACCAACGCCGTGGCGCCGATCCGTGTGGCCCGTCGCCTGGCCGGCCAGGTGCGCGAAGGCAGCGGCGTGCTGGCGTTCATGAGCTCGATCCTGGGCAGTGTGGCCATCCCCGACGGTGGCGAAGTCTGCCTGTACAAGGCCAGCAAGGCCGCGCTCAACTCGATGATCAACAGCTTCGTGGTCGAGCTGCAGCGCCCCGACCTGGCCGTGCTGGCCATGCACCCGGGCTGGGTGAAGACCGACATGGGCGGCGAGAACGCCGAGATCGACGTGCTGACCAGCACCCGGGGCATGCTCGAGCAAGTCAAGGCCCAGAGCGGCAATGGCGGCCTGCGCTTCATCAACTACAAGGGTGAAGCGCTCATCTGGTAAACCCGGGCGTTGCGGCCTGGGTGGGCGCATTGCCCGGCCAGGCCCTGTAGAATGGCGGCCAACCGTACCTGATCGAGATTGCACACATGTATGAATGGCTGAACGCCTTGCCCAAGGCGGAACTGCACATGCACCTGGAGGGCTCGCTGGAGCCTGAACTGCTGTTCGCCCTGGCCGAACGCAACAAGATCGCCCTGCCCTGGGCGGACGTCGAGACCCTGCGCAGCGCCTATGCCTTCAATAACCTGCAGGAATTCCTCGACCTCTACTACCAGGGCGCGGATGTCCTGCGCACCGAGCAGGACTTCTACGACCTGACCTGGGCCTACCTGCAGCGCTGCAAGGCGCAGAACGTCATCCACACCGAGCCGTTCTTCGACCCGCAGACCCACACCGACCGGGGCATCCCGTTCGAGGTGGTGCTCGATGGCATCAACCGGGCCTTGAAGGATGGTCGCGAGCAGCTGGGCATCAGCAGCGGCCTGATTCTCAGCTTTCTGCGCCACCTGAGTGAAGACGAGGCACAGAAGACCCTGGACCAGGCCCTGCCCTTCCGCGATGCCTTCGTCGCCGTGGGCCTGGACAGCTCGGAAAAAGGCCATCCGCCGAGCAAGTTCCAGCGCGTCTTCGATCGCGCCCGCAGCGAAGGCTTCCTGACCGTGGCCCATGCCGGCGAGGAAGGCCCGCCCGAGTACATCTGGGAAGCCCTCGACTTGCTGAAGATCCAGCGGATCGATCACGGCGTGCGCGCCATCGAGGACGAGCGCCTGATGCAGCGCATCATCGACGAGCAGATCCCGCTGACCGTCTGCCCGCTGTCCAACACCAAGCTGTGCGTGTTCGAACACATGGGCCAGCACAACATCCTCGACATGCTCGAGCGTGGGGTGAAAGTTACGGTCAACTCCGATGATCCAGCCTACTTCGGTGGCTACGTCACCGAGAACTTCCACGCCCTGCATCAGCACCTGGGCATGACCCAGGACCAGGCACGCCGCCTGGCGCAGAACAGCCTGGATGCGCGACTGGTCCGCTAGCCGACCTGTCGGGCCGGGAGGCAGGCGATCGCGTTGATCTGCTGCTGGCCGAGCGGTGTGAGTTGCACCGCCCGGCTGCCCTCCTGCTCACGCACCCAACCCGACTGGGTGAACAAGCGGAGCAAGGCCTTGCCCAGGCAACCGCCCAGGTGCGGGCCCTGATCGTTCCATTTACTGCAGTGGCATATCACGCAGCCGCGCCGGTCACCGGCGGCCATCGCGTCAATGAATACCCCCAGAGCCTCCAGGTGCTCCTTGCCCTCCTGGCTCACCGACAGGTACTGCTCGCTGCCCTCCAGCCAACCGGCCACCTGCAGGCGGTGGAGCAGCGCGGCGGCCACTTCGCCGCCCAGGTGATCACCACACAGGCGTGCCTTGCGCATCGACAGGGGAATCTGCAGTGTCGTGCCCTGCTCCCCAAGTGAGCGCGTCGCCAGTTGCACGCTGGCCAAGGCTTCCACCGCAGTGCCGACCTCCGGCGTGGCCAGGCGAAAGAAGCGCTTGCGCCCACGCGCCTCGTGCCTGAGCAGCCCGGCACTGCACAACAGCGACAGGTGCGCACAGGCCGACGACGTGCTCAGCCCGGTGAGCACGGCAAGCTCGTCCGCCGCACGCGGGGTACCATCGATCAACGCCCACAACATGGCGCTGCGCTTGGGATCGGCCATCAGGTTGGCGACCTGACTGATGCTGCGGACTGCGTTCATGAACCTGAAGCTCCCTGATGAATCCCGCCTGCTGGCGAACGCCGCAGATGCCCTGCCTCCGGTGTGGGCAAGCGCGGGATGGTTCGTGTGCCGGATGGTGGTCGCCAGCCCAGGGAAACGCTCACCCTTCGCTGGCCGCCAGGGGGCAGTATAAGCCGCTGGAGGGCACTCGCCGTGAGGGAGGCATGCCCCAGATGGGTCGGTATACGCCTTCCCAAAATCGTTCTTAAAGATGCGTCTGTCAGAGTGGCTGACGACTGACTCTGCCCATCCCCCGTACTACCGTGGCTCTAGCGGGAACGCAGCTGACAGCAACGAACCAGGGGGTCGATATGTCCGACGGGAAGAGGGAAAATTTCCGCCCTGCAAAACAGAACGTCTCCCAGCGTCAGACCGTCATGACCGTCAGTCTGGGTACTGATCGCGGTCATGGCGCGAGCCGGGGGCAGCGCTACACTAGATCCGCTCCCGCTCACTTGAGGTGGATCGCGATGAAGATTGTCGTCAGTGCGTCGAACCGGAACCCCACCTGCCCCTGGCAGGTCCAGCTCGACCAGCATGTGGTGAGTTTCCGCAGCGAGGCCGAGGCGCGATCGTTCGTCGCCCTGCTGGAGGCGCGTCTCAACGCGCCCCACCCGCTCACGCGGGCCGGCTGGCCTGCAGGCGCCGGGTCAGCATTGCGACACTGACCACCAGCGCGCCGCACAAGCTGATCACCAGCGCCATGGGCACCGCGCTGCCGTCGTGCAGCACTCCGACCAGCGCCGCCGCGCCTGCGGCGACGCTGAACTGCAGGCAGCCCATCAGGGCCGAGGCACTGCCAGCCCGCGTTCCTTGCCCGCTCATGGCGCAGGCCGAAGCGTTGGGGATGATGCAACCGAGGCTGGCGATACACACGAACAGCGGCACCAATAATGGCCAGAGCTGTGCCGGGCGCAACGCCGCCACCACCAGCAGCGCCAGCGCCGCCACCAGGTACAACCACACCGCTCGCGCCAGCAGGAATGCCGGACCGCGCTTGGCCAGCAGCCGCGCATTGACCTGGGCCATCAGGATGAAGCCGGCGGCGTTGGTGCCGAACAGCCAGCCGTAGTGCTCGGGCGGCACGCCGTAGAGCTTGATGAACACGAACGGCGAACCGGCGATGTAGGCGAACATCCCAGCGATGGCGATGCCGCCGGTCAGCGCATGTCCGACGAACACCCGGTCGCCGAACAGGCTCAGGTACTGGCGCAGCGCGCCCGACAGCGGCTGGCGCGGTACATGGGCCGGCAGGCTCTCCGGCAGGCCCAGGCCGACGGCGAGCAGGCATGCCGCACTGAACAGGCCCAAGGCCAGGAAGATCGACTGCCAGCCTGCCACGTTGACCAGCACGCCACCGAGCATCGGCGCGAGGATCGGCGCCAGGCCCATCACCAGCATCAGTTGCGAAAACACCTTGGCCGAGGCCACCGCGTCACACTTGTCGCTGACGATCGCCCGCGACAGCACCATGCCGGCGCAGCCACCCAGGGCCTGGACGAAACGCGCCAGGATCAGGCTGTCGAGATTTGGGGCATAGGCGCAGGCCAGTGACGCCACGGTAAACAGGCCAACCCCGAACAGCAGCGGCAGACGCCGGCCGAAACGGTCGGCCACCGGCCCGTAAGCGAGCTGGCCCAGGGACAAGCCGAGGAAATAGGCGGCCAGGGTGGTCTGCACATGCTTTTCGTCGGTGCCGAAGGCATGCGCCATGGCCGGGAAGGCCGGCAGATAAAAGTCGATCGCCAGAGGCCCGAACGCACTGAGGGCGCCGAGAATCAGCAAGGTTCGAAGGTTCATGGAAAATCCATAGCAGGCTAAGCAAGTCCGCTAGTCTACCTGAAAACCTTTGTATTGATTTTGTAGGTGCACCACGGAAACCGTGCACCGTCAGTCAGATCGCGCGCCGCCTGCGCGGCGCGCGATCTCATCGGCGCCGCAAGACTATCGCCATGCACACCGCGATAACTCAGGCGACCTCGGCCTGATACCCCTCTTCACGAATCGCCGCCAGGATCTGATCCGCCGCCAGGGCACTTTCCACCCGCACCTGGCGCGCCGCCAGGTCCACTTCCACGCGTGCCGCCGCATCCTGCTCCTGCACCGCCCGGGTCACGCCCTTCACACAATGGCCACAGGTCATGCCTTGTACATTGAACACTTGCATCGAGGTTGCCTCCTTGTGGGTTTTGCCCAGTCTCAGCCTTGCCATCGGGGCAAGGTCAAGTTCCGCAGAAAACGGCCGGGCTGGAAATCCGCGCGCGCCTCGGCCAAGCTGCGCCTTTGACGATTTTGGCAAGCAGGAGATTTTTCATGATCAGGGCAGCATTGGGCCTCGTCGGATTGCTGGGCGCGCTGGCCGTCGTGCCACCGGCCAGCGCCGAGGGCAATTCGGACTACAGCGTGCTGATCATTTCCCGGGAACGCCTGGAGGTGGCCACCAGCTGCGAGATCGGCATCTACCTCAACGACCAGCTGTCCGGCCGCCTGTTCCAGGAGCAGTCAACCTCATTCAACCTGCCGCCGGGCCCCGTCGATGTGCGCCTGCGCCTGTTGCCCGGGCAGGTGCCCGGCTGCGCGCCCGGCGTCGAGGACCAGCGCAGCACGCGCCTGACCTTGCAGGCGGGCCAGATCAACAAATACCGGATCGCCATGGGGCACAATGGCCTGGTGCTCAAGAGAGCCGGCCTGGGCTATTGACCTTGCCCGCATGGCAAGGTTGATGCTGGAGGCCTGTCCACGGAGGAGAGAGCCATGCCCGCATCCACCACCTTCGACCTGCCGATCGGTGGCATGACCTGCGCCAGCTGCGCAGGTCGGGTCGAACGCGCCCTGCGCAAGGTCACCGGTACCGAACACGTCAGCGTCAACCTCGCCACCGAGCAGGCCCGGGTCCAGGCCCCGGCCGACAGCCTGCCGGCGCTGGTCGACGCGGTGCGCGACGCCGGCTACAGCGTCCCCACCCGTACCCTCGAACTGCAGATCGGCGGCATGACCTGTGCCAGTTGCGCCGGCCGGGTCGAGCGCGCCCTCGGCAAACTGCCGGGGGTCGAGCAGGTCAGCGTCAACCTGGCCAACGAACGCGCCCACCTTGAAGTACTTGAGGGCGTCGACGACGGCGCGCTGATCGCCGCGGTCGAGAAGGCCGGCTACAGCGCCACCCTGCCGCTGGCCAGCCACGATGACCAGGCACAGGCCCGACGCCGCCTGCGCAACGAACGCCTGGCGGTCGCCGCGGCCCTGCTGCTGGCCCTGCCGTTGGTGCTGCCGATGCTGGTGCAACCGTTCGGCCTGCACTGGATGCTGCCGGCCTGGGCGCAGTTCCTGCTGGCCACCCCGGTGCAGTTCATCCTTGGCGCACGCTTCTACGTCGCCGCCTGGAAGGCCGTGCGCGCAGGTGCCGGCAACATGGACCTGCTGGTCGCCCTGGGCACCAGCGCCGGCTACGGCCTGAGCCTGTACCAATGGGCCAACGCCCACGCCGGCATGACGCCGCACCTGTACTTCGAAGCCTCGGCGGTGGTGATCGCCCTGGTGCTGCTGGGCAAGTACCTGGAAAGCCGCGCCAAGCGCCAGACCGCCAGCGCCATCCGGGCACTGGAGGCCCTGCGCCCGGAACGCGCCGTGCGGGTGGTCGAGGGGCGCGAGGAAGACGTCGCCATCAGCCAGCTGCGCCTCGACGATGTGGTGCTGGTCAAGCCCGGCGAGCGCTTCCCGGTCGATGGCCAGGTGCTCGAAGGCAGCAGCCACGCCGACGAAGCCCTGATCAGCGGTGAAAGCCTGCCGGTGCCCAAGCAGCCCGGCGACGCGGTGACCGGTGGCGCCATCAACGGCGAAGGCCGCCTGCTGGTGAAGACCCTGGCGCTGGGCACCGAGACCGTGCTCGCCCGCATCATCCGCCTGGTCGAGGACGCCCAGGCGGCCAAGGCGCCGATCCAGAAGCTGGTCGACCGGGTCAGCCAGGTATTCGTCCCCGCCGTGCTGGTGCTGGCCCTGGTGACCTTGGTCGGCTGGTGGCTGGCCGGCGCACCGCTGGAAACCGCGCTGATCAACGCCGTCGCCGTGCTGGTGATCGCCTGCCCCTGCGCCTTGGGCCTGGCCACGCCCGCGGCGATCATGGCCGGCACCGGTGTCGCCGCCCGCCACGGCATCCTGATCAAGGACGCCGAAGCGCTGGAGCGCGCCCATGCGGTCAACCGCGTGGTATTCGACAAGACCGGCACCCTTACCTCCGGCAGTCCGCGCATCGTCCACCAGCAGGCCAGCAGCGGTGACGATAACCAACTGCTGCGCCTGGCCGGCGCCCTGCAGCGTGGCAGCGAGCACCCCTTGGCCAAGGCGGTGCTCGATGCCTGCGCCGAACGCGATCTTGACGTACCGCAAGTGGCCGACAGCCAGTCCCTCACCGGCCGTGGCATCGCCGGCCAGGTGGAGGGCCGCGAGCTGGCCCTGGGAAACCGCCGCCTGCTCGACGAGAGCCGGCTGGTACCGGGCGAGCTGGCCGCCAGCGCCCAAGCCTGGGAGGCCGAGGGCCGCACCCTGTCCTGGCTGATCGAACTCGGCAGCCACCCCCGCGTGCTGGGCCTGTTCGCCTTCGGCGACAGTCTCAAACCCGGCGCCGGCCAGGCCATCGCCGCCTTGCATGCGCGCCACATCAGCAGCCACCTGCTGACCGGCGACAACCGCGGCAGCGCCAAGGTGGTGGCCGAGGCGCTCGGCATCGACGACGTGCACGCCGAAGTGCTGCCGGCGGACAAGGCCGCCACGGTGGCCGCGCTCAAGCAACAGGGCGTGGTGGCGATGGTCGGCGACGGCATCAACGACGCCCCGGCGCTGGCGGCCGCCGACATCGGCATCGCCATGGGCGGCGGCACCGACGTGGCCATGCAGGCGGCCGGCATCACCCTGATGCGCGGCGATCCGCGCCTGGTACCCGCGGCACTGGAGATCAGCCGCAAGACCTACGCGAAGATCCGCCAGAACCTGTTCTGGGCATTCATCTACAACCTGATCGGCATCCCCCTGGCCGCGCTGGGCTACCTCAATCCGGTGCTGGCCGGCGCCGCCATGGCGTTGTCCAGCGTCAGCGTGGTGAGCAATGCCCTGTGGCTGAAGACCTGGAAACCCACCGCCATCGACCAGGAGGCCCCATGAACATCGGCCAGGCCGCCCGCCGCAGCGGGCTGAGCGCCAAGATGATCCGCTACTACGAGTCCATCGGCCTGCTGCGCCCCGCCACGCGAAGCGAAAGCGGCTACCGGCTGTACCAGCAGGAGGACCTGCACAGCCTGGCGTTCATCAAGCGATCACGTGATCTGGGCTTTTCCCTGGAAGAAGTCGCCAAGCTGCTGACCCTGTGGCAGGACCGCCAGCGCGCCAGCGCCGACGTGAAGGCCCTGGCCATGCAGCATATCGAGGCGCTGAACAAGCGCATCGAGGAGTTGGTGAGCCTGCGCGACACCCTCGGCGAGCTGGTGGCCCACTGCCAGGGCGACGACCGGCCGGACTGTCCGATCCTCAAGGACCTGGCCAATGGCAGCGGGTGCTGTCACTGACCGAAACAGCAGCCGCTACTACAGGCGCAGTTCCCCTGGCGTGGCGCCGAACAGCTGGCGAAAGGCGGCGATGTAGGCCGAAGTCGAGTCATACCCGCAGCCCAGCGCGGCCTGGGTGACGCTCTCTCCGGCCTCCAGCAGCGCCAGCGACGACAGCAGGCGCATGCGCTGGCGCCAGTTGCGAAAGCTCAGCCCCGTCTCGCGCTGGAACAGGCGCATCAGGGTCTTTTCCGATACCCCGAGTTGCACCGCCCACTGCTGCAGGGTCTGGGGCCGGTCGGGGGCGGCGATCAAGCCGTTGCACAACGCCAGCAAGCCCGGGTGGCGCGGCAGCGGCAGCGAGAACCCCACCTGCGGCAGGGTGCGCAGCTGGTCCAGCAACACGGCCACCAACCGCGCCTCGGCACTGTCGCCTTCCGGGTAGTTCACCGCGAAGGTGCAGAACTGCTTGATCAGCTCCCGCGCCAGCGGCGTGACCTCCAGCACCCGGCATTCGCCCGGTGCCCAGGGACAGGCATCGCGGCGCACATACAGGCTACGCATCTCGGCCTGCATCGAGGTCAGCACTTCATGCTCGGTGCCGGCCGGGATCCACACGCCCCACTGCGGCGGGGCGAAGTAGCTGCCGTCACTGGTGTACACGCCAAGCACGCCGCTGATGGCATAGGAAAATTGCACCCAGTCATGCTGGTGACGGGTGGTCCAGGACCCGGCGCCCAGGCTCTCGGCGCGGGCGTAGAGCGGCCTGGGCAACTGGTCCAGGGCGGGGATGGGACGTGGTCCGGTGATCGACATGCTAAGGCCTGGTGTCTCGGGTCGGACAAGGGTACCAGCCATCGCCGCCTAGCGTTCGACGATCGCCGTTACCCCCTGCCCACCCGCCGCGCAGATCGAGATCAGGCCACGCCCCTTGCCACGCTCGCCCAGCAGCTTGGCCATGTTCGCCAGTATCCGCCCTCCCGTCGCCGCGAACGGATGCCCGGCGGCCAGCGAGCTGCCCTTCACATTCAGCTTGGCGCGATCGATCGACCCCAACGGCCCTTCGAGCCCCAGGCGCGTGCGGCAGTAGTCGGCATCCTCCCAAGCCTTGAGGGTACAGAGCACCTGGGCGGCGAAGGCTTCGTGGATCTCGTAGAAGTCGAAATCCTGCAAGGTCAGGCCATTGCGCGCCAGCAGCCGCGGCACCGCGTACACCGGTGCCATCAGCAGACCCTCCTGACCATGGACGAAATCGACGGCCGCCGCCTCGCCGTCCACCAGGTAGGCCTGCACCTTCAGGCCCTGCGTCTCGGCCCAGGCCTCGCTGCCGAGCAACACCAGCGAGGCGCCATCGGTCAGCGGCGTGGAATTGCCCGGCGTGAGCGTGCCCAGGCCGCTGCGCTCGAACACCGGCTTGAGCTTGGCCAACTGCTCCAGGCTCAGGTCGGCGCGCAGGTTGTTGTCCCGGGTCAGGCCGAGGTAGGGCGTGAGCAGGTCGTCGTGCCAGCCCTCGCGGTAGGACGCCGCCAGGTGCTGATGGCTGAGCAGGGCCAGTTCATCCTGCTCCTCGCGGCCGATCTGCCAGGTCTGCGCCATGCGTTCGCAGTGCTCGCCCATCGACAGCCCGGTGCGCGGCTCGCCATTACGCGGCAACTCGGGCTTGAGCAGGCCCGGGCGCAGTTTCAGGAAGGGCTTGAGACGTTCGCCGAGGGTCTTGCCGCGGTTCGCCTGCAGCAGGATCTGCCGCAGCCCTTCGCTCACGGCGATGGGCGCGTCCGAGGTGGTGTCGACGCCCCCGGCGATGCCGCTGTCGATCTGCCCCAGGGCGATCTTGTTGGCCACCAGCAACGCCGCTTCCAGGCCGGTGCCACAGGCCTGCTGGATGTCGTAGGCCGGCGTCTGCGGCGACAGCCTCGAGCCCAGCACGCACTCGCGGGTCAGGTTCATGTCACGCGAATGCTTGAGCACCGCGCCGGCCGCCACTTCGCCCAGACGCAGGCCGTGCAGGCGGTAACGCTCCACCAGGCCCTCGAGAGCCGCCGTGAGCATCGCCTGGTTGCTGGCCTTGGCGTAGGCGCCGTTGGAGCGGGCGAAGGGAATCCGGTTGCCCCCCAGGATCGCGACTCGGCGAATTGACTGCATGCCTGTATTCCTCCTGAAACAATTTGATCCTTAAGCCTAGGTTCTTTTCGCGCATTCGAACGACCCTGCCACAAACTTGGTCCACACTTGCATGCTTGCCTTCAGGGAGAACCGTACATGAGCGACCGCTATCTGGGCTTTGCCAACTCCACCCTCGGACGAAAACTGGTCGATGCCCTCGGCCTGCCCCGCCCGGTGCCGCTGGAACGCTGGCAGGCCGGGCGCCTGCGCCCCATCGAGGGCGCACTGGTGCTGGGCGGCGGGCCGCTGGCAGCCCAGGTGGCGGCGATCGCTCCACGCCTGACCGCCGACTGCTACGGCTTCGCCAGCGACGCGCTCGAGGTCCCGGCCTGGGTCGCGGGCCTGGGGCCGAAGCTCAAGGCGGTGGTGTTCGATGCCAGTCACCTGTCCGACAGCGATGACCTCAAGCAGTTGCGCGAATTTTTCCAACCCCTGCTGCGCAGCCTGGCCTCCAGCGCCCACGTGGTGATCCTGGGGCGTGCGCCAGAAGGCGTCGCCGATGCGCAGGCCAGCGTTGCCCAGCGGGCCCTGGAAGGCTTCAGCCGCTCGCTGGCCAAGGAACTGCGCAATGGCGCCACGGCCAACCTGCTGTATGTCGCCGAAGGCGCCGAAAGCCAGCTGGAGGGCGCGCTGCGCTTCTTCCTTTCGCCCAAGAGCGCGTTCGTTTCCGGCCAAGTCCTGCGCCTGACGCCCTGCGCCGCCCAGGTGCAGGACTGGACCCGGCCGCTGGCCGGCCGCCACGCCCTGGTCACTGGCGCCGCCCGGGGCATCGGCGCGGCGATTGCCGAAACCCTGGCCCGAGACGGCGCCGAGGTGACGCTGCTCGACGTGCCCCAGGCCCAGCGCGACCTCGACGCCCTCGCCGCGCGCCTGGGCGGTCGTGCCCTGGCGCTGGACATCTGCGCCGCCGATGCCGCCGCGCAACTGCTCGAAGCCCTGCCCCAGGGCCTGGATATCGTCGTGCACAACGCCGGCATCACCCGCGACAAGACCCTCGCCAACATGACCCCGGAGTACTGGGACGCAGTGCTGGCGGTCAACCTCAAGGCGCCCCAGGTGCTGACCGAGGCGCTGTTCGCAGGCGGCAAGCTGCACGCGGATGCGCGCATCACCCTGCTCGCCTCGGTCAGCGGCATCGCCGGCAACCGCGGCCAGTCCAACTACGCGGCCAGCAAGGCCGGGCTGATCGGCTTCGCCCAGGCCTGGGCGCCACGCCTGGCCGAACAGGGCGCCAGCATCAACGCGGTGGCGCCAGGCTTTATCGAAACGCACATGACCGCGGCCATGCCCATGGGCCTGCGCGAGGCCGGCCGACGCCTGAGTTCGCTGGGCCAGGGCGGCTTGCCGCAGGACGTCGCCGAAGCCATCGCCTGGCTCAGCCAGCCGGGCTCGGGCGCGGTCAATGGCCAGGCCCTGCGGGTCTGCGGCCAGGCCTTGATGGGAGCCTGACCATGACCCGATCCTGGCACGACCTGCACAGCCCCGAATCACGACCGAGCCTGTACCTGCGCGCCCTCGGCAAACGCAAGATCCGTGGCAGCCAGCTGCCGGAGCAGGGCCTGCGCTGCTTCCTGCGGGTCGACCCCGCCAACCTGGCGGCCTACCGCCGGCTCTGCCACTTCGCCGACGATGGCCGCCTGCCGGGCACCTACCCGCACGTCATGGCCTTCAGCCTGCAACTGCAACTGCTCACCGCCGAGGACTTTCCCTTCCCGTTGCTGGGGCTGGTGCACCTGCACAACAGCCTGCAGGTGCTGCGTCCCCTGGGCGGCATCGACGGGCTGCGCTTCGCGGTGTATGCCGACAACCTGCAGCCCCATGAAAAAGGCGGCACCTTCGACCTGGTGACCGAGGCCGAGGACGGCCTCGGCCTGCTCTGGCGCGAAACCAGCCGCATGCTGGTGCGCGGCCTCAAGCTCGACGCACCGGACGCGGAACTCGCCGACACAACGTCCGCCACGTTGCCCGAAGCCACCCGCTGGTATGCCGACGGCGATATCGGCCGGCGCTACGCCAGGGTCTGCGGCGACTACAACCCGATCCACCTGAGCAGCCTCACGGCACGCCTGTTCGGCTTCCCCAGGGCCATCGCCCACGGCATGTGGAGCAAGGCCATGGCGCTGGCGGCCTTGCAGGGGCACCTGCCCAAGGCCGGATATGCCTTCGCGGTGGACTTCCACAAACCGGTGCGCCTGCCTTCGGAGGTGATATTGAGCGCCAGCCAGGCGGGGCCGAGCGGCGAGCTGCGCCTGGATGGCCACGGCGGCCTGCTGCATATGCTCGGCAGTTGGCGCACGCTCTGATCGGGCTTGCTTTGCAAGGCACCTCGCCGGAAGCTATGCGCCACGAGGAGACCCCGATGAACCTGCAAGAACTGACCGAACGCCTGCACCGCATCCGCGACACCAACGACTGGCGGGTGTTTCACAGCCCGAAGAACCTGGCCATGGCCGCCAGCGTCGAAATGGCCGAGTTGGTGGAGATCTTCCAGTGGCTGACCGAGGACGAGTCCCGCCGGCTGCCCGCCGACAAGCTCGCCCACGCCGGCCAGGAAGTCGGCGATATCGTCCTCTACCTGTTGCTGCTGTGCAGTGAGCTGGGACTGGACATGAACGAGGTGGTGCGGGCCAAGCTCGCCGACAGCGAGAGGCGCTTCGGCAAATGAACGACCGTCATTTCGATGAGCTGGCCAGCCGCTTCGCCGAGAAGATCTACGGCGGCGCCAAGGGCGCCATCCGCCTGGCGGTGCTCCAGGCCGACCTGGCCGAGGCCCTGCCCGACCGCCCCCTGCGGGTGCTCGATATCGGCGCGGGCCTCGGCCACATGGCCCTGTGGCTGGCCCAGCGCGGCCACCAGGTGACCCTTGCCGAACCCGCCGCGCCGATGCTCGACGGCGCCCGTGCGCGCTTCGCCGAGGCCGGCCAGCATGCGACCTTCATCCAGGCGCCGTGGCAGGACCTGCTCGGTCAACTCACCGAACCCTACGACCTGGTGCTGTGCCACGCCGTGCTCGAATGGCTGGCCGAGCCCGAGAGCATCCTGCCGGTGCTGCACCAGCTGACCGCGCCGGGTGGCTGGCTGTCGCTGGCCTTCTACAACCGCGACGCGCTGGTCTACCGCAACCTGCTCAAGGGCCATTTCCGCAAGTTGCGGCACAATCGGCTGGCCGGCGAAAAGCAGAGCCTCACACCACAGAAACCACTTGATCCACGCCAGCTCAAGGCGCAACTTGAAGCTCTGTGGCAGGTCGAAAGCGAGAGCGGCGTACGGGTGTTCCACGACTACATGCCCAAGGAGTTCCAGGACAAGGCCGAGCTGCTCGACCTGCTGGAGATGGAACTGGCGCACCGCCGTCACCCCAGCTTCGCCGGCCTGGGCCGCTACCTGCACTGGATGTGCCGCCCCCACTGACCCGCTCGCCAGGAGGATCCATGCCGTATCGTCTGCTCTGCCTGGCCCTGCTCCCCCTCGCCCTGGCCGCCTGCCAGGGCAGCAACCCCTATGTCGCCAGCGGCAAGCCGCTGCCGCCGGCGCCGCCCCAGGCCGCCAGTACCTTCGATGCCAGCGCCTACCCCGCGCCGACACGCGACTACGGCCGTTACCGCAGCTGGAGCTGGCGCAACAACCAGCCACCCGGGGGCCTGGCCAACGCGACGCCGGGCCAGCTGGCCGACGCGGTGAGCGGTGCCCTCGACCAGCACGGCCTGCGCCCGGCACGCAATGCGCCCGCCGACCTGCTGGTGAGCGCCGACGTGCGTCTGGAGCGGCGCCTGCGCCAGGTGCGCGACTACGACTACGATCCCTACTACGGCCCCTACCCTTACGGCGGCGTCGGCTACGGCGGCTATCGCAACGGCTATGGCGGCTACGCAAGCGTGCCGATCGTGCGCACCTACGAAGTCGAGGTGATGGTGGTGCGCATCGACCTGTTCGATGCCCGCAACGGCCAGCCGGTGTGGAGCGCCAGCGCCGAAAGCGGCAGCGACAAGGACTCGCCGCGTGAGCGCGAAAGCGCCCTGCGCGAGTCAGTGAGCAAGGCGATGAGCGGCTATCCTCCCAGCTAACGTTCAACGGAGAACCACCATGTTGCGCCGTCTCGTTCTACTGTCCTTCGCCCTGCTGCTGGCCGCCTGCTCGAGCAACAACGTGCAGCACGATTTCGATGCCAGCCGCGACTTCGCCGCCTATCGCAGCTGGGCCTGGCAGGAACCGGGCCTGCAATATCGCCCGGACGATCCGCGGATCAAGAGCGACCTGACCGAGCAACGCATTCGCCAGGCGGTCTCCAACCAGCTCGACCAGCGCGGCCTGCGCCCGGTCCAGGGCAATGCCCGGGCGGATGTGAAGGTGCGCGCCTACCTGATCGTCGAGGACCGTCAGCAGCAGGTCACCACCAACTACGGCGGTGCCTGGGGTGGTTATTGGGGCGGTTACTGGGGCGGGCCGATGTACAACGAGACGCGCAGCGTCGACTACAAGGTGGCGACCATTCAGGTCGACCTGTTCGATGGCCGCGACGGCAAGCTGGTATGGCGCGGCAGCGCCGAGCAGATCATGAACAACTACCCGCCCAGCCCGCAGGAGCGCAATGCGGCGATCCAGAAGACCGTGACCCAGGTGCTGAGCAACTATCCGCCGCACTGAAGCCTGCGCGCCGCTCCCACAGAGATCGCGTGCAGCAGACAAGGCAACTTGCCATCACCTTGACTACACTCCTTGCACCGCCGCCGCGCTGCCGGGCCACAGGCCGGCAAAGGAGTGCCCGTGGTTCCCCGTTCCGCTGTGCGCCAACGCGGCGCGATCGGCCTGATGGCCGCGCTGACCATGGGCCTGGCCCTGGTGTTCATGCTCCTGACCGTTGACAGCGGCCGCCTCTACCTCGAACAACGCAAGCTGCAGCGCATCGCCGACATGGCCGCCCTGGAAGCCGCCGAGCACGGCGGCGTCTGCAGCGGCAGCGGCCCGCAGGCCTCCACCCTGGCCCGCACCGCGGCCACCCGCAACGGCCACTCGCCTCTCAACCCCCTGATTGCCAACTGCGGCTACCTGCGCACCGGCCTCGACAACCTGCGCACGTTCACCGCCGACAACGTGCGTCACGAGGCGATCAGGGTCGAGGTCAGCAACGTGGTGGTCACCAGCGTCGCTGGCGGGGTGTACGCGCTGGTCCAGGGTGGCGCCATCGCCCGCACCACCACCCTGCGTGCCAGCGCGGTGGCAGCCACCCCCGGGACGCCCCAGGCGCGGCTGAGCATCCGCACTACCCTGGCCACCGTCAACTCGACCCAGGGCTCGGTGCTCAACGCCCTGCTCAAGGCCCTGGGCGGCTCGGCGCAGCTCGATGTGCTGGGCTGGCAGGGCATCGCCAACACCCAGCTAAACCTGCTGAAGTACCTCGACCAACTGGCGGTGGACCTGCACCTGGATATCGGCGACTACCAGCAATTGCTCAACGCCGACACCAGCGCCACCGTCCTGCTGCAGGCCGCGGTCAAGGTGTTGCAGCAAAGCGGCGCCGCCGTCGACGTGATCACCAACCTGGGCAAGCTGGCGGCGGACCTGCCGGTGGGCGGCCTGCAACTGGGCGAGCTGCTCGACCTGCAGAACGGCACGGCCCAGGCTGGCCTGGACGCCAGCATCCAGCTGCTGCAACTGGTGCAAGGGGTGATCCAACTGGCGGCCAGCGAGAACGCCGTCAACGCCGACCTGCCGATCAATGTGCTCGGGCTGGTCAATGGCCGCGTGCAACTGCGGGTGATCGAGCCCCCGCAGATCTCGGCGGTGGGTGACCCGCGCACGGACGAGTTGCGCGTTCATACCGCCCAGATCCGCGCTTTGGTCTCCCTCGATTTGCCCCTGCTAAGCGGCATCGCCGGGCTGCTCAATGCGGTGCTGGACCTCGCGGCACCCTTGACCAACGTGCTCAACAACCTGCTCAGCCTGAACCTGCTGGGCACCGTGCAATCGTTGACCTGCGCCCTGGGCATTCCGTGCAAGGTCAGCGACATCAAGCTGCTGGACGGCCAGGTGCATATCGATATCGGCATCGAAGTCGCCGAAGGCAGCAGCCGCCTGCGCCCGGCACCGCCCGACAACTACACCTGTAGCCCGAAGAGCCTGACCACCCTCACCCAGCGCTCGGCGGCGAAAATCGCCATCGGCAGGTTCGATTCACCGGCGGACTTCCTCAGCAACGGCACCACCGTGGTAAAGGCCTTGCCAGTCATCGATATCGGCACCAATGTCTGCAGCCGCCTGCTGATCCTGCCGCCGTCCTGCGGCACGCGGGTGCCCTACGCCGGCGGTGGCATCGGCCTGCGGGTGGACAGCAAGCTGCTGGGCAGTGGCCCAGTGGAAAAGCCCCTGCTGTTCAGCGGTGCCCATGCCCCGACCGAAATCGGCCAGGAACCGGCCTACCAACCCATGGACAGCGACCAGGCGCAGGTGGTGGCGAGTCTGTCCGACACCCTGGCGGGCATCCACCTGGAAGCCTACAAGCCCACCGGCAATGGCGGCCTTGGCCAGGTGCTGGTGCTCACCGCCGGACTGCTGGACGGGGTGAAGAACATCCTCGAGCCGGTCATCAAGAACCTGCTCAGCCCCCTGCTCGATCCCCTGGTCAACGGCTTGCTAAAGGTGCTGGGTATCGACCTGCTCGACGCCCAGGTCGGCACCAACCTCAGCTGCGCCAGCGGCCACGCTCAACTGGTGCTGTGAAGGGGCAGTTCGACCCGCAAGCACGCGCCCTCGACGCCGTTGTCCACGCTCAGGCGGCCGCCCATCTGGCTGACGATGCCATGGCTGACCGACAAGCCCAGCCCGGTGCCGACCCCGGCCGGCTTGGTGGTGAAGAAGGGTTCGAAGATCCGCTCGTGCAGCTGCGGATCGATCCCGCCGGCGTTGTCCTCCACCAGCAACCACAGGCACCCGCCATGCAGCGTCTGGCGTACCCGGATCCACGGCTGCGCCACCTGCTTTTCCAGCAAGGCGTCACGGGCATTGACCATCAGGTTGATCAGCACCTGTTCCAGCTGATCCTGATGCCCGAGCACCTGGGCCAAGGCCTCGGGCGGTTCCAGGCGCAGTGTCACGCCCTTGCCGCGCAGGCCTTCTTCAAGCAACGCCTGGGCGCCTTGCACCGCGGCCCAGGCGGCGAAGCGCTCGCGCTCGACCGCCGAGCGCCGGCCATACACCCGCATATGGTCGACCAGCCGGGCGGCGCGCTCGACCTGGGCCTCGATACGGCGCAGCTTGTCTTCCAGATAAACAGGATCGGCAGCGCCGTTCTCCAGACGCTTGAGGGTGTTGACCACCGCCATGCGCATGACGTTGAGCGGCTGGTTGATCTCGTGCAACAAACCGGTGGCCAGCTCGCCCAGGGTCGCCATCTTCGCGCCCTGCAGCAGTTGCTGCTGGCTGCGCCGCACTTCGGTGTTGTCGCGGCCCACGGCCTGGACCTCCAGCAGGTTGCCCTCGGCATCGAACAACCCACGGTCGGCCCAGACCCACCAGGCATGCTCGCGGCCGGGCAGTTGCAGGCAGATCTCCGCGCTGCTCACCGGCTGCTCCGGCGTCAGCGCCCGCAGGCGCAGGAGGAAGGCCTCGCGCTGGCCGGCGGACAACCATTGCCCGAGGTCCGCGCCCTGCAACTGCCCGGGCGTGCAGCCCAGGTAGTCGGCCAAGGGCCGATTGCCGAACAGCACGGTCAGGTCCGGGCGATAACGGCAGATCATCGCCGGCGAGTCTTCCACCAGCACGCGGTAGCGCTCCTCGCTCTGGCGCATGCGCTCGGCAGCTTCCGTGGCCTCGCTGACGTCCAGCCACAGGCCGACCACCTCCAGCGGCTGGCCGAGGTCGTCACGCAGCAGGCGGGCTTCGTCAAGCATCCAGTGATAGCCGCCAAGGTGATCGCGCAGGCGATAGCGGCAGCGTACCTGGCCATCGCGCAACAGACCGCGGGTGCGCTCCAGCCACAGCGGACGGTCGTCCGGATGCACCGCCAGGCCCGGCTGGCGCGCCTGCTCGCTATCGGCCGCCCAGCCGAGCAACGGCGCCAGGCTGGCGCTGTAGAAGTCGCTGTGCAGCGCGCCTTCGGCATAGCGCTGCACGTAGATCACCGCGGGCGAGCGGGCGATGAGGTTCTCCAGCCGCGCACGGGCCGCGCCGGCCTGCTGCTCCTGGGCCTTGAGGGCGCTGATATCGAGCAGGAAGCCGCGCAGTTGGCCGGCCTGGCCCTGGCCGGCCCAATGGAACCAGCGCGGCGGCGCCTGGGGATCGTGACCCGGCAGGCGCACGCTGAGGCTCAGCGCCTGCCCGTCACGGGCCTGGTCCAGGGCCAGTTGCGCCGGCTCGCGGTCCGCCGGGTGCAGGCGGGCGAGCCATTGGCCAAGGCTGACCCGATTCGCCAGCCCGAGGGTCGCGGCCAGGGCCGGGTCCAGCTGCAGCTCGCCGTGCGCCGGCCACTCCCACCATCCCGCGCCCAGTTGGCGCTGCAGGTCATCGAGGTGATGGGCCTGGTGCTGCAGTTGCTGGCGGCGATGGCGCACCAGCAGCGGCTCGGTCAAGGTCCGTACGAGCGCCAGGGCCATGTCGACCGCAGGCGCCTGCCGCGCCCCGGCGCACAGCACCCAGGCCTCGGCCTCCAGGCCCTGACGATAGGGCACCAGGAACAACGACGCAGCACCGCACAGGGCAAGCAGCTCGGGGTCGTCATCGACCTCGACCAGGGTATGGGCCGGCCAGCGGTCCAGGCGCTCACGCAGCCTGCGATCGTCGGGCCAGGGCCAGGTCTCGTCGCTGCTGGCGTAGTGGCGCCAGCCTCCTGGTTCGCGCAGCATCAGCCGCAACGCGGCCGCCTGCCAGTGCTCGGCCAGGCTGTGCAACTGTTCGCGGGCCGTCTGTAGCAGGCGCTCACTGCCACATTCGCGCAGGGCGTGGCCGATCTCGCCGAGCAAGGGGCGCTGGCGGTCCCAGCGCTGCTCGCGCAGCAGGTCACCGATGTCGAAAAGCTGCAGCATCCAGCCCTGTTCGTGGCGCTGCAGCCAGCCACGGGTGTGCAGCGCATGGCCCATGACGGTGTGAAAATCCAGGTCCAGGGGCTGGCCCTGCCAGTCGGCGGGCTGCCCTTCGAGCACCAGCCAGCTGTGACGCTCCAGATAATCGTGCACCCGCGCGCCCGCCTGAGCGGGAAGTGCCAGCAGGCTGCGCAGCGGACCGGCCAGACGCAATACCCGCGCCTGGTCGTCGAGCCACAGCTGCAGACCGATGGCCGGCGTCACCTCGGGCGTCTGGGCCGGGACCGGCGCGGCGAACCAGCGATCAAACAGGCCACCACTCACAGTTGCAGGCTCGCCTGGGCCTGCAGCCGCGCGGGCAGCTTCGGTACGTCACCGACCACCGGCAGCACCAGGGTCGGCAGCACCCGCGTCAGGCGCGAGCGCGGGTAGTCGATCACCACCGTGAGCACCTTGTCCACGCCGACGGTGACCCGGGTGTCGGTGAGCACGTTGAATCCCAGCGCGCTGGGCATCCACGCCAACTGCTGGCCGATCACCTGGCGGGCCAGCCCCTGCACGTCCAGCTCGTAGGTCTGGCTGGCGGGGTCCACGGCCACGCAGCGACGCACCGCCTCGCTGCTGGCCTGGTTGAACGACTGCAGCATCAGCATCGGCAAGGCGTAGCTGACCAGCCCGTAGAACACCGCGAAAAACACCATGAATACGGCGACAAACTCGATGGCTGCCGCGCCTTTTTGCTGTCCCGCCGGGCTTGCTTTCATGATCGCGTCTACCCTGACTGTGAGACCTGTCTGAAAGCATAGAACCGTTCAACGAATAGGGATGGCAATTTGCCAATGCAAAGCATTGTTCTCCTGATGTGGCTTGCCTTGTGCACCGAACAAGATGTCCGTGAACGGCAAATCTCCAACGCCCTGACCCTCGGGGTCGCGGCGTGCGCCTTGGCCTGGCTGTTCGCCACCGGACGCAGCTGGATCGGCGCCGACGCAAGCGAAGCCGGCTGGGCCCTGGCCATCGTCATGCTGCTCACCCTGCCCGGCTACATGCTCGGCCGCTTCGGCGCCGGCGACGTCAAGCTGATGGGCGCCCTGGCCCTGGCCACCAGCCCGCAATACGTGCTCGGCACCTTCATCGGCGCCGGGGTCACCGTGCTCGCCTGGATGTTCGGCCGGCGGCGTCTGTGGACCCTGCTCAATCCCAAGGTGAAAAAGCGCCTGCAGGCGCTGGCCGAACAGGTCGGCGACAAGCAGCCCTTTGCCCCGTATGTGCTGGCCGGCTTCCTGTTGACGGCCGTCTGGATCCAATAACCGACCGCTGGGTCGCTTCCATGAGCTAGATGCATGTACATAATTGCAAAGTGCGACTACTTTTCTACCTGCCAGAGCCTCTGGCCCGGGAGCAGAGCCGATACAACAGGGAGTTGATCGTGAACAAGTCCGTCAGTGAGGTGAAAGTGCTGGTAGTCGACGACCAGCCAGTGATCGTCGAAGAGTTGTGCGAATTTCTCGAAAGCGAGGGCTACCGTTGCGTCCCCGCCCATTCCACCGGCCAGGCCATCGACTGCTTCAAGGCCGACGAGACCATCGGCCTGATCCTGTGCGACCTGCACATGCCCGAGCGCGATGGCATCGAGCTGGTCCGCACCCTCAAGCAAAACGCAGGGCCGCAGCGCATGTTCGAGGCGATCATGCTGACCGGCCGCGCCGACAAGCAGGACGTGATCCGCGCCCTGCGCGAGGGCTTCGCCGACTACTACCAGAAGCCCATGGACCTCGACGAACTGCTCGAAGGCGTGCGCCGCCAGGAAGCGGCGCTGCTCGAACGGCGCCGCAACTTCCGCGAGCTGGGCAGCCTCAACCAGCGTCTGCAGGAGTTGGCCGAGTCCATCGACGATCTCTACCAGGACCTGGAAAAAGCCCGTGGCCAGGGCACCCACCGTCGCGCCAGCGATGCCGAGGACGGCGAGGCGGAGTTGCCCGCCGCCTTCGAGAAGCTGTCACCGCGCCAGCTTGAAGTGGCCCGGCTGGTAAGCAAGGGCAAGACCAACTACCAGATCGCCTGCGAGCTGGGCATCACCGAGAACACAGTGAAGCTGTACGTGTCGCAGGTGCTGCGCCTGACCCACATGCACAACCGCACGCAGCTGGCGCTGGCGTTGACTCCGCGTTCGTCGCCGGTGCATCAGCGGTTTACCACGCACTGACCTTGTGAATACCGCTCCTACACGATCGTGCCACAGCTTCAAGTGCTCAATTGTTCGACGAACTGATCTTGGTCCAGCGGTAGAAATCCGGAATCGCGTACTTGTAGCTGTCCAGCCAACGCTGCATGGCCTGGTCACGTTCCTTGTCGGTCTGTTCCTGGCGCACGCTGGAGGCCTGGCGATTGCTCGCCTGTACCTGCAGCAGGGCCTCGGTGGCGGTCTGTGGGCGTGGCTGGCGCACAGGTTCTTCAGCCTGCGCCAGCAGCGGTGCGGCCAGGCAGGCCAGGACAATCCAGGGCTTGAACATGATCACCTCCCGATCAGTTGATGGCCGCGGCCGAAGACTCGGTCGCCGCCAGTGGGCCGCGCCCGTTGGACCTGATGCGCTGGGCCCGGGCCTGGGCCTCGGCGAATTGCTCGGGCTTCAGGCGCAGGCGATTGACCAAATCTTCCGCCTGCCGCCAGTTGTCCTGCACCAGCGACAGGGTCACCAGGTTCACCGCTGGCAGCGGGTTGTCGTCCTTGAGCTCGATGGCGGTGAGGAACTCGAAGCGCGCCTGTTCGTGGTTGCCCAGGTTCATCTGCACCACGCCCAGGTCGTTGCGCACCTTCTCGTCGGTTGGCGCCAGGCGTACCGCCCGCAGCAGGTTGCGCAAGGCCTGGACGTCATCGCCACGGGCCGAAGCCAGCTGGCCCAGGCCGTGCTCGCCCTCGGCGGCCAGGCAGCCGCCGAGCAGGCTGCGGTAGAGCGGCTCGGCCTCGCCGCGCCCGAGCTGGCGCAGTACCTTGGCCTTGCGCAGGCGGACCTGGTCGAGGGTGTCAGGCAGCTGTTCCAGGTGGGCCAGGCCCGCGTGCGGGCGGCCTTCGCTGATCATCTGGTCGGCCATGTCCAGGCTCAGTTGCTGGTCGGCATCGGGCTTGCCACAGGTGCCACCGCCGAGCAGACGGGCCAGGCCTTCGGGGGGCTGGCCGGCGCAACCGGTGAGCAGCAACAGGCCGATCAACGTCAGGATCGCTTTCATATCCATTTATCCCCTCATGAGCCCAAGGCCCGCGCCAGCGCGGAAAAACCTGGCCCGGCCAGGACGATCAGCAACGCCGGGAACAGGAACACCATCATCACCGCCGACATCTTCGCCGACATCTTCGACACCCGTTCCTGCAGGCCGGTCAGGCGCCGGTCGTCAAGCAACTCCTTGAGCGCCAGCAGCGACTTCATCGAGCCACTGCCCTGCACCAGCAGTTGCTGGAGAATGACGCAGGTGTCGATCAACTCGTCCACCGCCAGCAGGCGCGCGGTCTTTTCCAGCTCCGGGCCCAGGGCCAGGCCTGAGTCGACTCGCTGCAGGACCAGGCGCAATTCGTCACTGATGTTCGGTACCAGGCTGCGGCCTTCATGGGCCAGCACCCGCAGGGCCTGCTCCACCGCCAGCCCGGTTTCAAAGAGGATGCGCAGCAGCGGGATCAGCAGGCTCACCTCTTGGGCGATCTGCCGCTGACGCCGCGCCGCCGCCAACACCAGCAAGCGCTTGGGCAGCAGGTAGCCCCCACCCATCGCGCAGAGCACCAGCACGCCCCAGTGCCCGCGGTTTTCCCCGGGCAAGCCATGGCCCAGCAGCAGCGCCACGCCCACCGCCAGCAGCGGCAAGCCCAACTGCACGGCGGCGAACAACGCCCGTTGCCGGCTGCGCCGCCAGCCCAGGCGATCGAGCAGCGCCTGGGTCTCGCCATCCAGCCGTTGCAGGCGCCGCCCCAGCGGGCTGCTGCCCAGCCACTGCAGCCAGTCGCCGAGCCGCTCGTCACGGGCCAGCCGTCCCTGCAGGCGTCGCGCCACCCGCTGCCGGGCCCGCCATTGCTGGCCGACCTGCAAGGCCAGCAGCACGAACGCGGCAAACAGGAACAGCGCGCAAAGCAACAAGGCCATACTTACAGGCTCCTCATCATGCGCCACAGCACCAGGCAGCCGACGGCCTGCAGGGCGAAGGCGAACAGCAGCATCAGTTGCCCACTGCGGTCGTGCCACATGGCCAACAGATAGGTGGGATTGGCAAACAGGAAGTAGCCGACCATGGCCAACGGCAGCGCGCCGAGGATCCACGCGGTAATGCGTGTTTCGCCGGTCATGGCGCGCAGTTGCCGGTCGCCCTGCTCGTGTTCGCGAATCAGCTTGATCAGGTTCTCCATCAGCTCGCTGGCATTGCCGCCGTGACGCTGGTTGATGCGCAGCCCGAGGGCGAACATGCGCAGTTCGGCCTGGCCATAGAGTTCGGCGAATTCATTGACCGCATCCTCCAGCGGCACACCCAGTTGCACGTTGCGCCGTACCCTCAGCATCGCCGAGCGCAGCGGCTCGCGAGTACTGTCGACGCCGCCGAGCACCGCCTCGTTCAGGGTGCGACCGGCCTTGAGGCTGCGCACGCTGTAGTCGAGCAGGCCAGGCAGTTGCTGGACGATCTGCTGCAGGCGTCGCCGGCAGCGCCAGGCCAGGAAGAAATGGCCGAGCAGCGGCAGGCCGAACAGCACCATCGACGCCACCACCCAGCCCGCCACAAGGCCGGCGAGCACGGTCAGCGCCAACCAGGCGAACAGCCACGGCCTGGGGGAAAATTCGGCATGGGCCAGGCCCGCCCGCTGCAGTAACGGGTCGAGCCAGTCGCGCCGGGCATTGCCGCTGCGCACGGCGCGGTAGGCCCGGCCCAGGCGTTCGAGGATGCGCTCCTCGCCACGCTTGTACAGGCCCAGGCGCAACAGCAGCAGCGCCATGCCCAGGCACAAGGGCGACAGTGCCAGCAGCAGCGGGCCCATCACAGCACGCCCTCGTGGCGCAGCTTGTTTCCCGCGGGGTTCGGCGCCTCGCGCAAGAAACCGTCGCCGCTGCGCCGGTCGAGGCGGAACAGGGTGTTCGTCACATACACATCATCGCGCACGCCGACCACTTCCAGCACCTCGCTGACGCAGCGCCGGCCATCGGCCAGTCGGGTCAGCTGGATCACCACGTCCAGCGCCGCGCAGATCATCTGCCGCAGGGTTTTCTCGGCCACCTGCCGGCCGGTCAGGCCGACCAGGGTCTCCAGGCGCAGCAGCGCGTCCTGGGCAGTGTTGGCGTGCACCGTGCTCATCGAACCGTCGTGGCCGGTGTTCATCGCGGTCATCACATCGAGCACCTCGGCGCCGCGGATCTCGCCGAGGATGATGCGGTCGGGGCGCATGCGCAGGGCGTTGCGGATCAGCTCGCTGGCCTTGATCTCGCCATGGCCCTCGGCATTTGGCGGGCGGGTCTCCAGGCGTACCACATGCGGGTGATGCAGTTGCAGCTCGGCCACATCCTCGATGGTCACCAGACGTTCCTGGGGCGCGATCATCTGGCTGAGGATGTTGAGCAAGGTGGTCTTGCCGGTGCCGGTGCCGCCGCTGACCAGGATGTTGCAACGTCGGCCCACGGCGCGTTCGAGGAAGTCGTAGATCGGCTGGTCGATGGCCCGGGTGGCCAGCAGGTCGGCGCTCTTGAGCATGTCCTGGCGGAACTTGCGGATCGACAGGCATGGCCCGTCCAGGGCCACCGGCGGGATGATCGCGTTGACCCGGCTGCCGTCGGGCATGCGCGCGTCGACCATCGGCGACGACTCGTCCAGGCGCCGCCCGAGGGGCGCAAGGATGCGCTGCATCACCCGCTCGACATGATGCGCGTCGATGAAGCGCAAGTCGGTTTGTTGCAACAGCCCCGCCCGCTCGACAAACACCCGGTACGGGCCGTTGACCAGGATCTCGGTGACGCTCGGATCGCGCAGCAGCACCTCCAGCGGGCCGTAGCCGGTCAGCTCGTCGACGATCTCCTCGGCCAGTCGCTCCATCTCGTAGCGCGACAGGGCCAGGCGCAGGCGCGCCACATAGTCGCCCACCTGTTCCAGGACGAACTGCGCCAGCACCGGTCGCGCCCCTTCGAGCAGGTTGCGGCCGCTGTCCTCGATGGCGTCGATGACGTGCCGGTGCAGCGCGCGCTTGAGCACCTGCGGATCGCTGGCCGCATGGCGCGGCCCGCCAAAGGGTTCTTCGTTGCTCATCGGTTGCCCCACAGCCGGTTGAGCCAGCCCTGGCCTGCCGGCGCCAGGTTTTCCGAGCGCTGCGCCAGGCGCTCGCCCAGGCCGCGCAGGGCCTGGGTCAGGCCTTCGCGCGGAGCCAGCTCGAACAGGCTCAAGCCCTGGTTCTTGGCGTTCAGGCGCACCTCCGGGCTGTAGGGCATGACCTTGAGCAAGGCCAGCCCGTAGCGTTTGGCCAGGGCGTCGGCATCCGGCGCCACATGGCGCAGGTAGCGGTCCACGAGCAGGCTGGCGTGTTCGAGCTTGATGCCGCGGTCGCGCCACTGTTCGAGCACGTCCAGGTTGCGCCGGCAGTCGATGATGTTCTGGTCGGTGTAGACGATCAGCTTGTCGCAGTGGCTGACGATGGTGCGCAGGGCCTCGCTGTCGGCCTGGCCGGTGAGGTTCACGACGATGTGCTGGAAGTGCTGGCGCAAGGCGCTGAGCAGCATGTACAGCTCGGCGGCGCTGGACTGTGCCAGGGCTTCGTCGTTGTCGGCATAGGCCAGGATGCGCAAGCCGCCCTTGTCGCGGGTGAAGGCGCTGTCGATCAGGGTCGCGTCGAGCCGACGCAGGTGACGCAGGGCGTCGCCGAAATGAAACGAGGCCTCCAGGCCCAACAGGGCCAGGCTGTCGCCCCGGGGCAGGCCGAGATCAAGCAGCAGGGTCTGCTGGCCGCTCTCCTGCACCACCCGCGCCAGGTGCGTGGTGAGCAGCGCGCCGTCGGCGCCGCGCTGGGTGCCGAAGAGCACGGTCAGGCCGCCCAGGCTGGGGTTGCTGGTGGCCGTCGGCAGGCGCTTGCCCAGGCGCCGCACCAACCCCGCCACCTCGCTGGCCCGCGAACCATAGGCGACGAAGTCACGGGCGCCGGCGCGCATGGCGTGCAGCACCAGCTGGTTGTCCATGCCGTCGCCGAGGGCGACGATGGCCAGCATCGGCTTGGCTTCGAGCATGCCCTCGATCAGTGCGCACTGGCCGATCAACTGCTCGCGGTCCAGGCCGATGAACACCAGGTTGCTGAAGGTCATGTCGACCAGCGCCAGCAGCTCGTCGAGGTTCGGGCTGCTGGCGCCGATCACCTGCCCCAGCGGCGCCAGCGCGCCCTGCAGCCAGTGCAGGTCCTCGTCGGTGCGGGTCAGGGCCAGGTAGGTCTGGTTCAGGCTTTCGTTCATTGGGACAACCCGCCACGGCCTTCGAAGTTGCCGTTTTCCATGAAGAACAGGCGGCCCCAGCTGGGGTCGTAGGTGCGCAACGCCTCGCCCGGCAGTTCCGGCAGGCGCGCATTGGCGGCCAGCGGCTGGACCAGGTGCGGGGTGACGATCATCAACAGCTCGGTCTCCTCGCGATTGAGCGCCGACTGGCGGAAGAACGCGCCGATGATCGGCAGGTTGCCCAGGCCCGGCATCTTGTCCACGTTCGAACGCACGTTGCTGCTGATCAGGCCACTGATGATGAAGCTTTCGCCATCGGCCAGGGAAATGCTGGTATCGGTACGCCGCACGCTGAGCCCCGGCACCCGGGTGCCGGCGATGACCACCGAATTGTTGAAGTCCAGCTCGCTGACCTCGGGGGCGACCTTCAGGGTGATGCGGTTGCGGCTGACCACCGTGGGGGTCAGCGCCAGGCGCACGCCGAACTCCTTGTACTCGATCGACACGTTGTCGCTGCCGCTGCTGGGCACCGGGATGGGGATCTCGCCACCGGCCAGGAAACTTGCGGTCAGCCCGCTCAGCACGGTGAGGCTGGGACGCGCCAGGGTGTAGGCGAAGCCGCTGTTCTCCAGGGCGTTGATCATTGCCAGGAAGCGGCTGCTGCCGCCGCCCCAGACAATGTTGAAGACGCTGTTGTCGAGGGGGATGCCGGGCCGGGCGTCGGCGTAGTTGGCCGAGCTCGGCACGCTGGCGGTGCTCGGCACGTAGCCCGGGCGCACCACCGTGTCGGGCACGGTGCCGGGCGAGCCGATCAGGCTGTTGTTCGAGCCCTTGAAGAACAACCGCGCCCCGGCCTCCTTGTACTTGAGGCGGCGCACTTCGACGAAGCGGATATCAGCCTGCACCTGCACCGGCAGGTCCTCCTGGGCGGAGGGCAGTTGCGCCGTTTCCGTCATGTCGGCGCTGGCCCGGCCCTTGACAAACAACATGGCCCGGTGCGGCTGCGCGGTGCAGTCGGTCCACAGCATCAGGCTGGTGGTGCCCTGCCCCACCGCCGTCAGCAGCACGGCGCGCTCGCCGCTGGGCTGCACATCGGCCACCTTGGGCTCGCCCACCGCCGCCCGGGTGATGGCCACCGGCAGGCGCAGTTCCTGCTGCAGGCCCTGGTCCATCTCGATCACCGACGGCAACTGGCCGAACGCGGCGCAACCCTTGGCCGCCGCCTGCGCAGTCGGCGCCAGCAGGGCCAGGACCAGCAGCGCCGGGACCAGCCATCCGCCTCGTGGAGTAACACGCAAAGAACTACGCATGGATCGCATCCTTGCCGGTTCAGGGAGTCTTGTTGTTATCGCCGTTCTGGGCGCCGCGAATGATCTGCATCGCTGGGGCGCCAGCCGCGGCGGCGGCCGTCTGGCTGGCCAGGGGCACCTGGGACAGCTGGCTGAAGCGATAGAGGTCGCGATTGGCGCTCTGCAACTGCGGGCTGGCGTCCTGGCCGGACCAGTAGGCCGCCAGCAGTGGCTCCTCGGCGCTGCGCACCGCCAGGCGCAAGGTCCCGGCCTGGGCCGCCAGCATCAGCCGGCTGGCCAGGGCTTCTGGCACGGCCAGGCCCACGGTGCGGGTGGTGTTGCTGTTCAGCGATTGCTGGTCGCGACGGGCCTTCTGCTCTTCGGCCGTCTGCGCCGGACGCCCGTCGTTGGCCAGGCCGGTCTGCTGGTCGACGCTGAGCACGCGCAGGGCCGGCAGCACCACCTGGGCGGAGGACTGCGGGTTGTTGTTCTCCTCGCGCAGAAACAGCAGCACGTCGACGAAGTCACCCGGGCGCAACTGCCCGGCGGCGCCGATCACATCGTCGACGGCCACCGCCACGGCGCGCTCGTGGGGGCGGATCATCCGCGCCAGCGGTCCGCCGGCCTGGAAGCTCGACTCCTCCAGCCAACTGCCTGCCGCCAGGGGCCGGATGCTGCGGCGCCCGAGCACCTGGTCGAGTTGCTGGAAGGCGCCGGCCGGCACCACCTGCAGGCGTTCGACCAGCACATCGTCCTCGCTCAAGGGGGTGTTGGCCGGCACCGCCCTGCGCAACACCACGATGGGCGAGCGCGGCGGCTCGGGAGGGGCGACGGGGACGGGCGCGGCGGGGATCGCCGCTTCGCTCGGAGGCGCCAATGGCGCTGGCTCGGCCGGGCGGCTCAAACGCAGGCCCCAGTACCCGGCGAGCAAGGCCGCGATCAGGAACAGGCCGGCGAGGATCATGGTCAGGCGACTGCTCATCTGCGCTCTCCCCCCACGCCTGGGACCAATGATGGCAAAAGGTAACTATTTCGCTATTGGACGGTAGCTGAGCCGCCATCTTTCGCCATTACCTGCACCGCATTTTTAGAGCCATGAAATTGACGCGTTGGCAAAACAAAAACTTAGCATCGCCAATTACAACCAATACTTTTGGATTAATGCCTTCTTACATTTGCAGGTCGCCACAGCTTGGCAATGCTCTGATGGCAAAGGGGTATCACTTATCAAGCCCCGCCGACCGGCGCCCATCGAGCGCAAGGAGTAGTGCCATGCTGCTGCAACAGATCCTCATCCATGTAAGGGCTTTCCTCCAGCGCAAGGACGGCGCCTCCGGTATCGAATACGCCGTGATCGCGGCCATGGTGGCGGTGGTGCTGGCCGGCTTCGTCACGCCGATCTCGACCGAGGTATCGGCCATCATGACCACCATCAAGACCGCGATCACCCAGTGACCGCAGCACCTGCATGACGTGTAGTCCCACTGCCTGGAGCCGACCATGCCGACCTCTTCCTTGCGTCAACAGATCCTGCTGGTGGACGACGAGGAAGAGGCCCTTCTGGAACTGGCCGAGCTGCTGGAGAACGAGGGCTTCTGTTGCCACACCGCCACCTCGGTGCGCTGCGCCCTGCAGCAATTGACCCGCCACCCCGATGTCGCCCTGGTAATCACCGACCTGCGCATGCCCGAGGAAAGCGGCCTGGGCCTGGTGCAGCGCCTGCGTGAGCACACCGCGCGCCAGCACCTGCCGGTGATCGTGATGTCCGGGCATGCCGACATGGACGATGTCAGCGACCTGCTGCGGCTGCAGGTGCTCGACCTGTTCCGCAAGCCGATCTACCACGCACGGCTACTCGAGACGCTGGAGAACCTGTTTCCCAAGCCATTGATGCAGGCCGTCAAATAGCTTGCGCGCTCCTACAGCTGATAACTGAAACTGAGGTTCAGCCGTGGCCGCCGGTTGAAGCTGTCCAGGGCGATGTCCGACATCGGCTTGGCCACCTCGACCGCGATGTTGTAGTAGCGCATATCGCCGAACCGCAGCCCCAGCGCCGCCGATGACATCTTCGTGTCCTCCACGTCCAGCGCGTTGAACCAGGCCCGCGCCGTGTCGAGTGCCACGTACGGCTGCACGACCTTGAGCCAGGCGCCGTCACGCCGGAAGCTGTAGTTGAGCTCGTAGGCCAACCCCCAGCCCTTGTCGCCCGAGCCCTGGTCGCTGGGGTAACCCCGCCCGAAGTTCTGCCCGCCGAACACCGCCCGTTCGCTGTCGGGCAGGCTGTCGTTGCTCCAGTAGGCTGCCGCCGAGGCCACACCCTGCCAGTTGTCGGTGAAGTTGTCGCTCTGCACCCCCGATACCCGCAGGCGCAGGAAGTCCAGGTCGTAGTCGGCATTGGTGCTGGCCCCCAGGCGGTCAAGGCCCTGGTAGACACCGGCACTGAGGATGCGCAGGCGCCGTGCCTCGGCCTTGCGCCAGTCCCCTTCGAAGGACAGCGCACGAATATCGGTCTGGCTGTCCAGGCGCAACGGAAAGCCCACCACCTGGTAGTCGATGCGGTCGTTGACCACGTAGAAGCGCCCGACCACCTCCAACCATTCGCTGGGCGAGGCGATCAATGTCTGGCTGATGCCCATCGAGTAGCGATCGTTCTCGCGGTGCTGGGTCAGGTCGATGCCGTTGTCCAGGCGGATGCGCGCCTTGGGATCGCTGCGGTAGCGCGAGGCCGACAGCAGCAGCTTCGAGCCCTCGGCATCGAGGAACTGGCTGTAGTCGAGGCGGTAGTAATGCTCCTTGTCTTCGCCGGGCGGCACCAGCACGCTGGCGCTCAGTTGCTCGGCAAAACGCGTTTGCGCGTTGCTGCTGGCGCCGATCAACGCCTGCAGGTCGTCGCGGCTGCCGTCGTTGAGGCTCAGGGTGGTCGTGATCGGTTTGCGCGAGACCTGGGCCAGGAGCCGGGTCGCGCCATCGGTGGTGGCCGGGGGCGGCACCTGGGCCTGGAAGGTTACCCCGGGGATGCGCCCGGCCAGGCTGGTGTAGCGCTCGAAGCTCTCACGGGTCAGCGGACGCTCGGCCTTGAGGCGGTCCATCAACTGGTCCAGGTAGGCGCGCGCCGCGCCGATATCGCCCTGTACCTGATAGTCGTGGATGTAGCCTTCCACCAAAACCACCCGCACCCGACCATCGGCGAAGTCCTGGGGCGGCAGGTAGGCGTACGAAAGCAAGTACCCGTCTTGCTGGTAGCGTTGGGTCAGGCGACGGGTGACCTCGATCAGCTCGGCGAGTGTCACCTCACGGCCAATCAACGGCTGGAAATGCTCACGCAGGTCGCTCAATGGATAGACGGTGCCGCCTTCGAAGCGCACCTTGCGCACCGCCACCTGCGTGCTCATCAACAGCGGGGATTGGCGCGCGCTGTCCACGGTGGGCACGTGCAGGCCGGCGGGGCCGGGGCGATAGGCATCCACCGGCAGGTTCGGCGTGGGCAGGCGGCGCTCGGTCTCATTGCTGTTGAGAAAACTCGGCAGGGGTTCGGCCCGGGCCAGGCTGGCCACGGACAGCGCCAGCATCGTCACCAGCAATCGGCGCATTCGGACACTCCATGATCCAAGGGTGACAGGGTGACCGACCGGCGCACGGCGCACCGGTCGGCCTCACTCACCTTTAGCGTAGCCCGTCGCGTCAGCGCTGCCCGCCTGCCAGGGCGCCGGTCAAGCCACCCAGGGCGCCGCCGAGACCGCTGCCCTGTGCGCCATTGGCGTTGACCAGGGTGCCGGCCTGGCCGACCGTTGCGCCCACCGCCGTCACCGTTGCGCCCAGCTGGCTGACCGTCGGGTTGGCCGTGGCGCCGGTCAATTGCGTGCCGACGGTACCCACCGCGCCACCCACCTGGTTCAGCAACCCGGCCACCGGCGCTCCCGCGCCCGTGCTGGCACCGATCTGCTGGGTCACGCTGGACACACCGGCGACCACCGGACTGAGTCCGCTGCCCACCTGCTGGGTGAGTGCCGCGGCAGGAGCACCTGCCGCCGTGTTGGTCACGCCGTTGCCGCCGAGCACCGGACCCAGGCTGGCAACGCTGTTGCCCGCCTGCACCACGCTGCCGCCGATACCGCCAACCGTCGGGCTGCCAATGCTCGCGGCCAAGCCACTACCGGCACCTGCCACCACCCCACCAGCGGTTTCCAGCAGCCCGGTGCGCGCGCCGCCGGTGACCGGCGCCAGCCCGCTGGCGGTGCTCACGGTGGTGCCGGTATTGGCGACTGCCTGCCCAAGCGTGGTGCCCAGTGGATTGCCCGAGCCCGCCAGTTGCTGGCCGGCCTGGTTCAGGACCGTGCCGGTTTGATTCAACGCCTGGTTGAGCGGGCCGGCGAGCCCGGTCTGCCGGGTGACGTTGGCCGTGGTGTTTTCCACCAGCGAGACCACCGGCACCAGGGCATCACTCGCGCCTTGGGTCGCACCGGCCAGCGGACCGCTGGTGCCGGCCGGCGAGAGCGTGTTGCCAAGCATGGTCACCGCCTGGCCGACCCGGTCGACACCCTGCCCGGCCCCGGCGACCAGCTGGTTGACCACCGGCACCTGCTCGACCGGCCCGTTGCTGGCCAGTCCGGTCACGCCCTGGCCAAGGCCAGAGACCCCCGTGCCCAGGTCGGCGGTTGCCGCGCCGACCACGCCGACCGTGGTACCCACGGCATTGTTGCCAGTGCCCAGTTGCCCCAGGCCGTCGCTCAAGCCGCTGCCGACACTGTCCACCGCGTTGCCGGCGGACGAGACCAGCGCGCCCACACCGCCGGTCAGCGAGGTATCGCCGGCGATGGGCAGCGAGCCGATCACCTGGCCCAGGTTGCTCACGCCGTCACCGACACCGGAGACGGTGTTGCCCAGTTGATCGACCACCTGGCCGGTGACCAGGGCGGTAGGAGTGGTGCCACCGCCCGTGCCGCCATCGCCGCCGCCGGGCGTGGTGCCGCCGCCGGAGCCGCCGCTGCCCCCACCCGTGCCTGCGCTGCCATCGCCCGGGGTGCTGCCACCACCGGTGCCCGTGCCACCGCCACCGGCCCCGCCGCCCGAGTCTCCAGCACCCGCACCGGTGCCTGCGCCCGTACCGCCGTCGGCCGAGGAACCATCGACCTCACTGTGATGCCCACCTCCGCCACTGCTGCAACCGGTGAGGCCCAGGGACATGACCATCGTCAGCGCCGTTGCGGCCCTGATCCACGCTTGAGTGTTCATGGGAAGACTCCCGCTGCTGGTTGTTGTACTCACAACCAGCAGTGAAAGCCGAGGAGAGCGAAACAGGTAGTTCACAACTTGGTGTTAGTACCTGTGGTAGAGGACGGCGGGCGCTGCGCAAACCTATGAAATCAAGCTGATTTCATCCTGTAGACGAAGCCTGGTGACGCAAGTATTAGTACTAAGTCATTAGCACAAGCGACTGCGGAGCGGTCTTGCCAAGACTTCAGCCCCCATGACCTCGAATCAAACCACGCCCTGCGCCAACATCGCATCAGCGACCTTGACGAAGCCAGCAATGTTGGCGCCCTTGACGTAGTTGATGCTGCCATTGGCCTCTTCGCCATAGTGCACGCACGCATGGTGGATCGACTGCATGATGTGGTGCAGCTTGCTGTCCACCTCGCCCGCGGTCCACAACAGGCGCATGGCATTCTGCGACATCTCCAGGCCCGACACGGCCACGCCACCGGCATTGGAAGCCTTGCCCGGCGCATAGAGGATGCCGGCCTCGATGAAGATATCCACAGCCTCCAGGGTGGTCGGCATGTTGGCGCCCTCGGCCACACAGATACAGCCGTTGCGCAGCAGGGTACGGGCGTCCTCGGCGTTCAGTTCGTTCTGGGTGGCGCACGGCAGGGCGATGTCGCACGGCAGGGACCACGGCGTCTGGCCCTTGCGGAACTCCAGGCCGAACGAACCGGCCAGCTCGCTGAGGCGGCCGCGCTTGACGTTCTTCAGTTCCATCAGCGCATCCCATTGCGCGTCGTTCAGGCCGGCTTCGCAGAACAGGGTGCCTTCTGAGTCGGACAGCGAGATCACCTTGCCGCCCAGGTCCATGACCTTGCGCGCAGCGTACTGGGCGACGTTGCCGGAGCCTGAGATCGCCACGCGGCGACCGTCGATGCGTTTGTCCTGACGCTTGAGCATCTCTTCGGCGAAGTACACGCAACCGTAGCCGGTGGCCTCCGGGCGAATCAGGCTGCCGCCGTAGGTCATGCCCTTGCCGGTCAGCACCGAGGTGAACTGGTTGGCCAGGCGCTTGTACTGGCCGAACAGGAAGCCGATCTCACGGGCGCCGACGCCGATATCACCGGCCGGTACATCAAGGTCGGCACCGATATGACGGTACAGCTCGCTCATGAACGCCTGGCAGAAACGCATCACCTCGGCGTCGCTCTTGCCCTTGGGGTCGAAGTCCGAACCGCCCTTGCCACCGCCCATGGGCAGCGAGGTCAGCGAGTTCTTGAACACCTGCTCGAAGGCCAGGAACTTGAGCACGCCCAGGTTCACCGACGGGTGGAAGCGCAGGCCGCCCTTGTACGGGCCGATGGCGCTGCTCATCTGGATGCGGTAGCCGCGGTTGACCTGCACCTTGCCCTGGTCATCGACCCACGACACGCGGAACAGCACCGCGCGCTCGGGCTCGACCATGCGCTCGAGGATGCCGGCCTTGAGGTAGTGAGGGTTTTGTTCGAGGAACGGCCACAGGCTGCGTAACACTTCTTCCACGGCCTGGTGGAACTCGGGCTGAGCCGGGTCGCGCTGTTGCAGGCGGGCCAGGAAATCGTCGACAGATTCGATCATGGTAGACATCTCACCAAGAGGGATTGTTTTTGGTTTTTTCCCGAATGTACCAAGAACCAATCGCACTGGAACAGGGCGCAATGTCGTTTTTATGAAATTATTTGGTGCGTTTTCTGTAAGTGTATACAAAATTCGAGACACAGGATCTTGCTTGGCTGATCGGCTTGAACCCGGCTATCGCAAGGCAAGCCCGCTTCCACCTTGCCCCGCCGACACTCGAATGCCAGGCACAAAAATGGGGCCCCGAAGGGCCCCATTGCTGTGCAGCGAAATCCGGCTTACTGGGCCAGTTTCTTGTGACGCACACGGTGCGGCTGGGCAGCGGCGTCGCCCAGGCGCTTCTTGCGGTCGGCTTCGTACTCGGTGTAGTTGCCCTCGAAGAACACCACGCTCGAGTCGTCTTCGTACGCCAGGATGTGCGTGGCCACACGGTCCAGGAACCAACGGTCGTGGGAAATCACGATGGCGGCGCCCGGGAAGTCCAGCAGGGCTTCTTCCAGGGAACGCAGGGTTTCGACGTCGAGGTCGTTGGACGGTTCGTCGAGCAGCAGGACGTTGCCGCCCTCCTTCAGGGTCAGGGCCAGGTGCAGGCGGCCACGCTCACCACCGGAGAGGTCCTTGACGAACTTCTGCTGGTCGCCACCCTTGAAGTTGAAGCGGCCGACGTAGGTGCGCGACGGAATCTCGTAGCTGCCGATGCGGATCTGGTCGGAACCGTCGGAGATCTGCTGGAACACGGTCTTGCTGCCGTCCAGGTCCTCGCGGCTCTGGTCGACGCAGGCCAGTTGCACGGTTTCACCGATCTCGATGCTGCCCGAGTCCGGCTGCTCCTTGCCCATCAGCATGCGGAACAGGGTCGACTTACCGGCACCGTTGCCGCCGATCACGCCGACGATGGCGCCCTTGGGCATGGCGAACGACAGGTTGTCGATCAGCACGCGATCACCGTAGCCCTTGGTGACGTTCTTGAACTCGATGACCTTGTCGCCCAGGCGCGGACCGGCCGGGATGTAGATCTCGTTGGTCTCGCTGCGCTTCTGGAATTCCTGCGACTGCATCTCTTCGAAACGCTGCAGACGGGCCTTGGACTTGGACTGGCGGGCCTTGGCGCCTTTGCGCACCCACTCCAGTTCCTCTTTCATGGCCTTCTCGTGGGCGCTCTGCTGCTTGGATTCCTGGGCCAGACGCTCCGACTTGGCCTCCAGCCAGCCCGAGTAGTTGCCTTCGTACGGGATGCCGGCGCCGCGGTCCAGTTCGAGGATCCAGCCGGCGACGTTGTCGAGGAAGTAACGGTCGTGGGTGATCGCCACCACGGTGCCGGGGAAGTCGTGGAGGAAACGCTCAAGCCAGGCCACCGAGTCGGCGTCCAGGTGGTTGGTCGGTTCGTCCAGCAGCAGCATGTCGGGAGCCGACAGCAGCAGGCGGCACAGGGCCACGCGGCGCTTCTCGCCACCGGACAGGTGCTCGATCTTGGCGTCCCAGGCCGGCAGGCGCAAGGCGTCGGCGGCAACGTCCAGCTGACGCTCCAGGTTGTGGCCGTCGGCGGCCTGCAGGATAGCCTCGAGCTTGGCCTGCTCGGCGGCCAGCTTGTCGAAGTCGGCGTCGGGGTCGGCGTAGGCGGCGTAGACCTCGTCCAGGCGGGCCTGGGCGTCCTTGATCACGCTGACCGCTTCCTCGACCACTTCACGCACGGTCTTGGTCGGATCCAGCTGCGGCTCCTGGGGCAGGTAGCCGACGTTGATGTCGGGCATCGGACGGGCTTCGCCGTCGAATTCCTTGTCGACGCCCGCCATGATCCGCAGCAGGGTCGATTTACCCGCGCCGTTCAGGCCCAGCACGCCGATCTTGGCGCCAGGGAAGAACGACAGGGAAATGTTCTTGAGAATTTCCCGCTTCGGCGGCACGACCTTGCTCAGCCGATGCATGGTGTAGACGTATTGAGCCAAAACCAAGCCCTCTATCAGATAGGTAAAGACACGCGCCCCGGCATGGGCCAGGGGGATGTGATTACGGGGTGTCGTTGAACAAAGTGGGCCATTCTACGCCAACTCGCGGCGTTGCACAGATGAGTAGATGGCGGCGCCGTTCGGCGGCTACCGCGGGTCAAGCCCGCTCCCACGCCACGGCGTTGTTGCATGGGAGCGGGGTTGGCCCGCGATCAAGGTGACGCAGGCTCAGACGTGCGCTTGCTTGACCTTGCCGCGCGGCAGGCGGCAACGGTCCGACTGCTCGGCCAGGCGCGCGGCCCAGGCGGCCTTGACGCTGAAGCCGCCATTGCGGGCAGGTTTTTCCGCAGCCTTGGCGGCGGGCTTGCTCGCGGCCTGGGCGGGCGCGGCAACAGGCTTGCCAGCCGCCGGGGTGACGGCCTCGACCGCAGGCATGGCCTGCTTGCGCAGTTCGGCCAGCGACGGCGTCTTGTTGGCACTGGCGGCAGCCGTGTCCGGCTTGGCCAGCGAACGCTGGCAGGTCTTGCAGGATACGTCCTCGGTCACGGCAGTGCTGACCAGGGTCTGACTGCTGCGCCCACAGGCGGAATCGAGGCCATTGGTGGAATAGTGGGTAACCAAAACCGTACATCTCCGTTGCGTTGACTATGAAGCGGGCGGCATTCTCGCACAGGTTGCAGGGGCTTGCCGAACCGACATGACCGGCTGCCGGGCGGTGCGCGGACATACGGACTGGCACTTTGCCATGTTTGCGGGCATGCTAGTCGGCTTCTCGCGTGCGCCTTATAGTGCGCCCAGCGACCACGGCACGCGCCGTGCATGCTGCGAGGACGCAACCCCTGCCATCGCCAGCCAAATCGCAGGACCCAACGCTTGACCAATCTCACGCAACCGTCATCCCTGCGGCCTGCCGACACCTCGGCCGGCACACACCTGCGTGGCTCGCTCAAGGGGGCGCTGGCCCTGCTCGCCCTGGTTTTGCTGGGTTTGCTGTTGTGGCAACTGTTCGCCCAGTTCCGCCATACCCAGGCCGACCTGCGTCAGCACAGCCTGACGACCAGCGCCGAATTGGCCGACCACCTGAGCCTGAACATGGCGCTGAAGGCCCAGCAATCGCTGAACCTGGTCCAGCCTTACGTCAATCCACCGGCGCCCGCCGCCCTGCCGAGCCTGCTCACCACCTTGCAGGCGCGCCTGCCGGCCCTGCGCGACCTGGCCTGGCTGGACGCCGCCGGGCAGGTACGCAGCGACAGCCTCGACGGCACGCCGGACCGTCAGTTGATTGACGACCTCCTGCAACTGAACCAAGGCCGCGCCTTCTTCTATGGCAACGACGCCGACAACCAGCGGGTGTACCTGCTGCTGCGCCAGCCGGCCGAGCAGGACCGCGGCTACTGGCTGCTGCGCCTGAGCCCGGACTACTACCAGGAGCTGACCCGCCACCTGGACGGCCCTACCCACCCCCTGTGGCTGCTGGAAAACAGCCGCAGCGGCGAGATCATCCAGCACCATGGCCACCGCCAGGCCAGCGACGAACCGCTGCAAAGCGTGATGCTCGCGTTCATCGACAACAGCACCTGGCAACTGCGCGGCCTGTTCGACGCAGGCATGGCCCGCGACAAACTGCTGCCGGCGCTGATCGGCAAGTGTGTGCTGGTGCTGTTCTGCGCCCTGCTGCCGGTGCTGGCGCTGATCAACATGCGTCGCCGCCAGCGCGCCCTGCAGGAGGATCGCCGACGCTACCAGGAAATTTTCGAGGGCACTGGCGTGGCCTTGTGCGTGCTCGACCTGTCCAGCCTGCCCGGCCAGCTCGACCGTTACCACCTGCGCAACCGCGCCGCGCTCAAGCACAGCCTGGCGCTGGACACCAAGCTGCGCCGCACGCTGCTGGCGGAACTGAAGATCACCGAGATCAACCAGGTGGCGCGTCAGCTGCTCAATGTCGACAGCCACGAAGGCGCCTGGCAGCGCCTGATCGAGGGCAGCGGCGACAGCCGCGACAGTATCGGCATGCAACTGATCGACGCGCTGATCGAAGAGCGCCAGCAGCTTGAACTGGAGGTGCGCCTGCCCGCCCCGCAGGGTGGCGAACTGCACCTGTGGCTGATGGCCCGCCTGCCCCAGCAGCGCCGCGACTACCAGGCGGTGATCCTGAGCATCAGCGACATCACCAGCCGCAAGCAGGTGGAGCTGTCGCTGCTCGAACGCGAAGGCTTCTGGTCGGACGTGGTGCGCACCGTGCCCGACCAGCTCTACGTGCAGGACGTCAACAGCCAGCGCATGATCTTCAGCAACCGCCACCTCGGCCAGACCCTGGGCTACGACCGTGTGGAACTGGCGCAGATGGGCGACCGCTTCTGGGAAATGCTCCTGCACCCCGGCGACGCCGAGCACTATCGTGCCCTGCGCCAGCAGCAGCGCGACACCGGCCACGGCGAGTCGCTGCACTGCCAGCTGCGTTTCCGCCACCGTGACGGCGGCTGGCGCTGCTACGACATCCGCGAGCAGGTGCTGACCCGCGACAGCGAGGGCCAGGTCACCCGCATCATCGGCGTGGGCAAGGACGTCACCGTGCAGATCGAGGCCAGCGAGTCCCTGCGCGACAGCGAGCAGCGCTACCGCATGCTCGCCGAGAGCATCAGCGACGTGATCTTCTCCACCGATAGCCAGTTGCAGCTCAACTACGTCAGCCCCTCGGTGCAGGCGGTGCTGGGCTACCAGGCCGACTGGATCTTCGCCAACGGCTGGCAGTCGATCGTCGCCAACCCCGCCCAGCTCAGCGGCGTCTACAACCTGTTGGAGCGGGTCAGCAAGGTGCTGGGCGACAGTGAGCAGTTGGCCCAGTTGCGCAGCACCCTGCCCACCCAGCTGTTCCTGTTCGACTGCCTGCGCGCCGATGGCCGCAAGATCCCCATCGAGCTGCGCCTGGTGCTGGTGTGGGACGAACACGAGCGCTTCGAAGGCGTGCTCGGCGTGGGACGCGACATCAGCCAGCAGCGCCGTGCCGAGAAAGACCTGCGCATGGCCGCGACGGTGTTCGAACACTCCACCTCGGCGATCCTCATCACCGACCCGGCCGGCTATATCGTTCAGGCCAACGAGGCTTTCAGCCGGGTCAGCGGCTATGCCGTGGCCGAAGTGCTCGACCAGTTGCCCGGCATGCTCACCGTCGAACAGCAGCAGAGCGCCCAGCTGGGCTACGTGCTCAAGCAACTGAGCCAGCGCGGTACCTGGGAAGGCGAGGTCTGGCTCAAGCGCCGCAACGGCGAGCACTACCCGGCGTGGGTAGGCATCACCGCAGTGCTCGACGACGAGGGCGACCTGGCCAGCTACGTGTGCTTCTTCACCGACATCAGCGAGCGCAAGGCCAGCGAACAGCGCATCCACCGCCTGGCCTACTACGACGCCCTGACCCACCTGCCCAACCGCACGTTGTTCCAGGACCGCCTGTACACCGCTCTGCAGCAGGCCGAACGGCAGAAGGCCTGGGTGGTGTTGATGTTCCTCGACCTCGACCGTTTCAAGCCGATCAACGACTCCCTCGGCCACGCCGCGGGTGATCGCATGCTCAAGGACATGGCCGAGCGCCTGCTGGCCTGCGTCGACGACGACGACACCGTGGCGCGCATGGGCGGCGACGAGTTCACCCTGTTGCTGCAGCCCAAGGCCACCCGCGAGCAGGCGCTCAACCGGGCGATCCATGTCGCCGAGCACATCCTCGACGGGCTGGTCACGCCGTTCGTCCTGGAAAACCGCGAGTTCTTTGTCACCGCCAGTATCGGCATCGCCCTGAGCCCGCAGGACGGCAGCGAGCTCAGCCAACTGATGAAGAACGCCGACACGGCGATGTACCACGCCAAGGAGCGCGGCAAGAACAACTTCCAGTTCTACCAGGCAGACATGAACGCCAGCGCCCTGGAGCGCCTGGAGCTGGAGAGCGACCTGCGCCATGCCCTGGAGCAAAACGAGTTCACCCTCTACTACCAGCCGCAGTTCAGCGGCGACGGCAAGCGCCTGACCGGCGCCGAGGCGCTGCTGCGCTGGCGCCATCCGACCCGCGGCCTGGTGCCGCCGGGCGACTTCATCCCGGTGATCGAAGAGCTGGGCCTGGTGGTCGACGTCGGCGACTGGGTGCTGCGCGAGGCGTGCCGCCAACTCAAGGCCTGGCACAAGGAGAAGGTGCGGGTACCGAAGGTGTCGGTGAACATTTCCGCCCGGCAGTTCTCCGACGGCCAACTGGGTACGCGCATCGCCACCATCCTCGAGGAAACCGGGCTGCCCCCGGCCTGCCTGGAGCTGGAGCTGACCGAAAGCATCCTGATGCGCGAGGTCAACGAGGCCATGCAGATCCTCGACAGCCTGAAGAATCTCGGCCTGAGCATCGCGGTCGACGACTTCGGCACCGGCTACTCGTCGCTCAACTACCTCAAGCAGTTCCCCATCGACGTGCTCAAGATCGACCGCACCTTCGTCGACGGCCTGCCCGAGGGCGAGCAGGACGCGCAGATCGCCCGGGCGATCATCGCCATGGCTCACAGCCTCAACCTGGCGGTGATCGCCGAGGGCGTGGAGACCCACGAGCAGCTGGAGTTCCTGCGCGAGCACGGCTGCGACGAGGTGCAGGGCTACCTGTTCGGCAGGCCGATGCCGGCCAACCAGTTCGAGGCGCAGTTCAGCAACGAGACGTTGTTCATGTTCCAGTGACGACGGTGACACGAGACGGTTTCCGTGGGAGCGGCCTTGCGTCGCGAAAGGGCTGCGCAGCAGCCCCAGGACCTAAGTGTTAACGCAAAGATCGCCGGGGCCGCTTTGCGGCCCTTTCGCGACGCAAGGCCGCTCCCGCAGTGCACGGCGCCAAGCCTTGAAAAACGGACCCAAAAGTCAACTCCAGCCCAGAAACGGCGCGGGCTGCAACATGAGGGCCATTGGTCCGCGACTTGATGCCACTTCATATGCCAGCGGCGAATCAATCGGTTAGAATGCCCCCCCAATTCTGCCCGATCCTTGAGGACCGCCATGTTCAGCCGTGATTTGACCATTGCCAAGTACGACGCCGAGCTCTTCGAAGCCATGCAGCAAGAAGCCCTGCGCCAGGAAGAGCATATCGAGCTGATCGCTTCGGAAAACTACACCAGCCCGGCGGTCATGGAGGCCCAGGGTTCGGTTCTGACCAACAAGTACGCCGAAGGCTACCCAGGCAAGCGCTACTACGGTGGTTGCGAGTACGTCGACGTCGTCGAGCAGCTGGCCATCGACCGCGCCAAGGAGCTGTTCGGCGCCGACTACGCCAACGTCCAGCCGCACGCCGGCTCCCAGGCCAACGCCGCCGTCTACCTGGCCCTGCTGTCGGCCGGTGACACCATCCTGGGCATGAGCCTGGCCCACGGCGGTCACCTGACCCACGGCGCCAGCGTCTCCTCCTCGGGCAAGCTGTACAACGCCATCCAGTACGGCATCGACGCCAACGGCCTGATCAACTACGACGAAGTCGAAGCACTGGCCCTGGAGCACAAGCCGAAGATGATCGTCGCCGGCTTCTCCGCCTACTCGCAGGTCCTGGACTTCCCACGCTTCCGCGAAATCGCCGACAAGGTCGGTGCCTACCTGTTCGTCGACATGGCCCACGTGGCTGGCCTGGTCGCCGCCGGCGTGTACCCGAACCCTGTTCCGTTCGCCGACGTGGTCACCACCACCACCCACAAGACCCTGCGCGGTCCGCGTGGCGGCCTGATCCTGGCCCGCGCCAACGCCGACATCGAGAAGAAGCTGAACTCCGCGGTCTTCCCGGGCGCCCAAGGCGGCCCGCTGGAGCACGTCATCGCCGCCAAGGCGATCTGCTTCAAGGAAGCGCTGCAGCCTGAGTTCAAGGCCTACCAGCAGCAAGTGGTAAAGAACGCCCAGGCCATGGCCGAAGTGTTCATCGAGCGTGGTTTCGACGTCGTTTCCGGCGGCACCCAGAACCACCTGTTCCTGCTGTCGCTGATCAAGCAGGAAATCTCCGGTAAGGACGCCGACGCCGCCCTGGGCAAGGCGTTCATCACCGTCAACAAGAACTCGGTCCCGAACGACCCACGTTCGCCGTTCGTCACCTCGGGCCTGCGTTTCGGCACCCCTGCCGTCACCACCCGTGGCTTCAAGGAAGCCGAGTGCCGCGAACTGGCTGGCTGGATCTGCGACATCCTGGCCGACCTGAACAACGAAGCGGTGATCGACGCCGTGCGCGAGAAGGTCAAGGCCATCTGCAAGAAGCTGCCGGTGTACGGCAACTGATTGGCGGACGCCTGATGTGAAAAAGCCCGGCCATGTGCCGGGCTTTTTTGTGCTTGTTCTCAGCGAGTTGTTGCGACATCCGGCACGAGACGTATTTCCACGCGCTGGCCCAAGGCTCTCGCCGCACTGGCCAGCGTTGCCAGCGTCATGCCGGCATCCGTCTGATCAAGCGCTCGATCGACCGCCGTACGGCTGGTGTGCATGCGCTCGGCAAGCGCCTTCTTGCTGACCTTCTGCTGCTTCATCGCCTCAGTCAGCTGCCAGGCAGTCACCCGCTTGTGACTCGACCAAGCGCACCAAAAAAGGTACCTCTTTCAAGGGGGCCATAGCGTGTGGCCCAATGTATTGAACGAGGCAAAAAAATGCCGCCATTTGGCGGCATCAACCAGTCAGCTACGTCCCACTCATGCGTGATACAACGCCTCAAACCCTGCCCGAATATTCTCTTCCGGCAGCTCATCGGCAATGAACACCATCACGCTTTCCCGTGTCTCGCCGTCCTTCCACTCGGCGTCCCAATCAAAGCCATAGAGCTTCAGCACCCCTTGGAACACCAGACGGCGGTCCTCACCGGCAATGTTCAATACCCCCTTGTAGCGCAGCAATTGCTTGCCGTGCTCTTCCAGCAGCTCGTTCATGAAGTCGCTGAGCCGATCGATGTCCAACGGCGTTTCGGTGCGCAGCACCAGCGTCGAGATACGGTCAGGGGTGGCCGGCTTGAGCAGCGGGCGCAAGGTGGGCTTTGGGCTGATGCCCAGGTCCGGGTTGAGGTTGAAGCCGCGCACATCGAGTAGCTCGGCCAGGTCGATGCGGCCGTGCTCGACCACGCGGATTGCCGCCCGGCCATTGATGCGCGCCAGACGCTCGCGCAGGGCGTCGACCACCTGTGGCTCGACCAGGTCGGTCTTGCTCAGCAGCAGGCGGTCGGCGAAGCCAACCTGGGCCTGGGCGATGGCCTGGGTCAGGTGCAGCTCGGCATGGGCGGTGTCGACCAGGGTGATAATGCCGTCGAGGATATAGCGCTCGCGCAGCTCTTCATCGATGAAGAAGGTCTGCGCCACCGGCGCCGGATCGGCAAGGCCGGTGCACTCGATGACCAGGCGATCGAAGGCGATTTCACCGGCATCCAGCCGTTCGAGCAGCAGGTACAGGGCCCGGGTCAGGTCGCCATGGATGCTGCAGCACACGCAGCCGTTGGCCAGGGTCATGACCTGCACCGGTTCATCGCCCAGCAGTTGGCTGTCGATGCCGGCCTCGCTGAATTCGTTTTCGATCACGGCGAGCTTCAGGCCATGCTCGGCCCTGAGCATATGCTTGAGCAATGTGGTCTTGCCGGCGCCAAGGAAGCCGGTCAGCACGGTAACGGGAATCGGCGTTTGCACGCGGTTGTCTCCTGCAGCTGAAAATGAAAGTGGGAGCCCGGTTGCCCGGGCTCCCACTGGTTCACGCGTGTCGCGGGTTCAACAGCACTTGGGCCCGGACTTGCCACCATAGCGCGCTTCCTGGCGCTCGCGGAAGAACTCTTCGTAGCTCATCACCGGCTTGTCCGGGTGCTTCTTGCGCATGTGCTCGACATAGTTGTCGTAGTCGGGCATGCCGACCATCAGGCGGGCGGCCTGCCCCAGGTACTTGCCCAGTCGACCCAGGTCGTTGAACATCGCGGCGATCCTCTCAAGCGTCAGGCAGGGCCTGGAACGGGGTTTCCTTGTCGGTGCGCTCCTTGCGACCCAGGGCGGCGAGGCCAACCTTGACGGCGAAGAACAGCACGCTGAACACCACCACCAGGAACAGCACGGTCAGGCCGGCGTTGGTGTAGGCGTTGAAGATCACATGCTGCATCTGGCCGATGTCCTTGGCCGGGGCCAGCACTTGGCCGGCATCCAGCGCGGTGCTGTACTTCTTGGCCAGGGCCAGGAAGCCGACCGCAGGGTTCGGGTCGAACAACTTGATCAGGCCCGCGGTGGTGGTGCAGATCAGCAGCCACACGGCCGGCAGCAGGGTGACCCAGACGTAGCGCTGGCGCTTCATCTTGATCAGCACCACGGTACCCAGCATCAAGGCGATGCCGGCGAGCATCTGGTTGGAGATGCCGAACAGCGGCCACAGGGTGTTGATGCCACCCAGAGGGTCGATCACGCCCTGATACAGCAGATAGCCCCACAGCGCCACGCAACCGGCGGTGCCGATCAGGTTGGCGGTCCACGACTCGGTGCGTTTCAGGGCCGGCACGAAGCTGCCCAGCAAATCCTGCAGCATGAAGCGACCGGCACGGGTACCGGCGTCTACTGCAGTGAGGATGAACAGCGCCTCGAACAGAATCGCGAAGTGGTACCAGAACGCCATGGTGTTCTCACCCGGCAGTACCTGGTGCAGGATCTGCGCAATGCCCACCGCCAGGGTCGGTGCACCACCGGCACGGGCCAGGATGGTGTGCTCGCCGATATCACGGGCTGTGGCCTCGAGCTGCTCGGGTGTGATCATGAAGCCCCAGCTGCTCACAGTCTGCGCCACCGAGACGACGTCGGCACCGACCACCGCGGCCGGGCTGTTCATGGCGAAGTACACCCCAGGCTCGATCACCGAGGCGGCGACCATGGCCATGATGGCGACGAACGACTCCATCAGCATGCCGCCGTAGCCGATGTAGCGGGCGTTGGTTTCGTTGTCCAGCAGCTTGGGCGTGGTCCCCGAGGAGATCAGCGCGTGGAAGCCGGACACCGCGCCGCAGGCGATGGTGATAAACAGGAACGGGAACAGGGTGCCCTTCCAAACCGGGCCCGTGCCGTCGGTGAACTGGGTCAGCGCCGGCATCTTCAGTTCGGGCGCGATGATCAGGATGCCGATGGCAAGGCCGACGATGGTGCCGATCTTGAGAAAGGTCGACAGGTAGTCACGCGGCGCCAGCACCAGCCACACCGGCAGCACGGCAGCGACGAAACCGTAGCCGACCAGCATCCAGGTGATCTGCACGCCGGTGAAGGTGAACGCCGGGCCCCACACCGGATCTGCGGCGATCTGGCCCCCCAGCCAGATCGACAGCAGCAGCAGGACCACGCCGATGACCGAGATCTCGCCGATGCGGCCCGGGCGGATGTAGCGCATGTAGATGCCCATGAACATCGCGATCGGGATGGTCGCCATCACCGTGAACATGCCCCACGGGCTCTCGGCCAGGGCCTTGACCACGATCAGCGCCAGCACCGCGAGGATGATGATCATGATCAGGAAGCAGCCGAACAGGGCGATGGTGCCCGGGATGCGGCCCATTTCCTCGCGAACCATGTCGCCCAGCGAGCGGCCGTTGCGGCGGGTGGAGAGGAACAGGACCATGAAGTCCTGCACCGCGCCGGCCAGCACCACGCCGGCGATCAGCCACAGCGTGCCGGGCAGGTAGCCCATCTGCGCGGCGAGCACCGGGCCGACGAGCGGGCCGGCGCCGGCGATGGCGGCGAAGTGGTGGCCGAAGAGAATGTGCTTGTTGGTCGGGACGTAGTCCAGGCCATCGTTGTTGAGCACCGCGGGCGTGGCCCGGCGGTGGTCGAGCTGCATCACCTTGGTGGCGATGAACAGGCTGTAGTAACGGTAGGCGACCAGGTAAAGGGCCACTGCCGCGACCACGATCCACAAGGCGTTGATGGCCTCACCGCGACGCAGGGCGACCACACCCAGCGCGCAGGCCCCTATGACTGCCAGCGCCAGCCACGGAATGTGGCGTAGCAGGCTATTATTGTTGTTCATGGTTTACTTCCAGCTGGTGGATTGGAAAGACCGCCCATCGAGTCTAGGGCGACTCATCGCGCATTGCCACACTTGCTTTGGTCTAGAGCCTCTGCGGCCAGATTGCGGTACCTGATACTGCACCATAACCCACTATAGTCAGGTTGAACCCCCGAGGGCTTTTCCCATGAGCGACCACGACGAACGCCGCCGCTTTCAACGCATCGCCTTCGATGCCCCCACTGAACTGCGCCAGGGCGAGCGGCGCTGGCCGGTGAAACTGCTCGACCTGTCGCTCAAGGGCTTGCTGATCGAGCGCCCCGATCCCTGGAATGCCGACCTCACCCAGGATTTCGAAGCGATCATCCACCTCAACGACAAGAAGACCCAGGTGCTGATGCAGGTCGAACTGCGCCACGAGGAGCCGAGCCGCCTGGGTTTCATCTGCCTGCACATCGACATCGATTCGATGACCCATCTGCACCGTCTGGTGGAACTGAACGTGGGTGACAGCACCGAAATGATGCGCGAGCTGCGCGAACTCATCGAAGATTGATATCTCTTAGCTTGCTATCTATCTGGCTGTGACGGCTTTCCTGTCCAGCCAGACAGCTTTCATACGCCTGCCAAGTGCTTTGTACACACCCCTCTGATACAGCCTCCTGCAAGTTGGAACGCAACCTGCATCCAGGTTTCACGCACCCTGGACGCACCAGTTCCGTCGCTACGATCAAAACTTTGTATACAATTTTTGTGGCAATTTTTTGTGCTTGTTGTCTACAGTAGCGGCACAACAATAAACAGAGAGCCTGCTCCAATGACCACGTCCCCCAGCACGTCTCCCGCCCCGCGCCCCGAGGACGAGAACCTCGGCCTTGGCGCCAACCTGGCCTACGGGCTGCAGCATGTCCTGACCATGTATGGAGGGATTGTCGCCGTACCCCTGATCCTCGGCCAGGCCGCCGGCCTGGCCCCGGCGGAAATCGGCCTGTTGATCGCCGCCTCGCTGTTCGCCGGGGGCCTGGCGACGTTGCTGCAGACCCTTGGCCTGCCGTTCTTCGGCTGCCAGCTGCCGCTGGTGCAGGGCGTGTCGTTCGCCGGCGTGGCGACCATGGGCGCGATCCTCGGCAGCCAGAGCGGTGGCGGCTTGCCTTCGGTGCTGGGCGCGGTGATGGCGGCCTCGCTCATCGGTTTCCTGATCACCCCGGTGTTCTCGCGCATCACCAAGTTCTTCCCGCCGCTGGTCACCGGCATCGTCATCACCACCATCGGCCTGACCCTGATGCCCGTGGCCGCACGCTGGGTGATGGGCGGCAACAGCGCCTCGCCGGAGTTCGGCAGCGTGGCCAACATCGGCCTGGCGGCCCTGACCTTCGCCATCGTCCTGCTGCTGAGCAAGCTGGGCAGCGCGAGCATCTCGCGCCTGTCGATCCTCCTGGCCATGGTCGCCGGCACCCTGATTGCCTGGGCGCTGGGCATGACCGACTTCAGCAAGGTCACCGAAGGCCCGATCTTCGCCTTCCCCACGCCGTTCCACTTCGGCATGCCGACCTTCCATATCGCCGCGATCCTGTCGATGTGCATCGTGATCATGGTGACCCTGGTGGAAACCTCGGCGGACATCCTCGCCGTGGGTGAGATCATCGACACCAAGGTCGACTCCAAGCGCCTGGGCAATGGCCTGCGCGCCGACATGGCGTCGAGCATCCTGGCGCCGATCTTCGGCTCGTTCACCCAGAGCGCCTTTGCCCAGAACGTCGGCCTGGTGGCCGTGACCGGGGTGAAGAGCCGCTACGTGGTGGCCACCGGCGGGGTAATCCTGGTGGTGCTGGGCCTGCTGCCGATCATGGGCCGGGTCATCGCCGCGGTACCGACCCCGGTCCTCGGCGGCGCGGGTATCGTGCTGTTCGGCACCGTGGCGGCCAGCGGCATCCGCACCCTGTCCAAGGTCAACTACAAGAACAACGTCAACCTGATCATCGTCGCTGCCTCGCTGGGCTTCGGCATGATCCCGATCGCGGCGCCGACCTTCTACCACAACTTCCCGAGCTGGTTCGAAACCATCTTCCACTCCGGCATCAGCTCGGCGGCGATCATGGCCATCCTGCTGAACCTGATCTTCAACCACTTCACCACCGGCAACTCGGAAAACCAGTCGGTATTCGCCGCGGCCTACGAGCGCACCATCCAGTACTCGGACATCTCGGCCCTGCGCGATGGCGACTACTTCAAGGACGGCAAGCTGTTCGACGCCGACGGCAATGAGGTTCCGGTGCTGGAGCTTGACGAGCACGGCAACGAGGCGCCCAGGCGCAAGGCGGTTGCCGAACACTGATCGCTGACCAGGACGGTCATCGAGGGGGAGCCGACGCGCATCGTCGGCTCCCTTTTTTATCTGGTGCAGGTGTCGGAGCGCCGACGCACTATCCGTGCGACAGGAAATACCTGCTCAGCGCATTCAGATCCCCCGCCTCCAGTACGCCCGCCAGATAGCGCAGCTGCAACCACGCCCGCAGGTACTCATGGCGTGCCTGCGCCAGGTCACGCCTGGCACTGAACAGCTGTTGCTCGGCATCCAGCACATCGAGGTTGACCCTTTCCCCTCCCCGCACGCTCTTGCGTGTGGCCTGCACCAGGGCCGAGGCCGCCTTCACCGCCAGGTCGTAGGCGCGGATCTTCGCCGTGCCGCTGGCACACAGGTTGAACTGCCGACGCAGTTGGGTGAGCGTGTCGTTCAGCTGTGCATCCAGTTCGAACCCCGCGGCATCGCGCTGGGCACGAGCCTGACGTACTGACGCCTGCACCCCGCCCCCGGCATACAGCGGCACGCTCAACTGCACGCCGATGCTGTCGGTATCGTAGCGTTGGTTGTAGCTGCTCTCGGAGCTCGAACTGGAAATGCCCTTGCTGGCATAGGCACTCAACGAAGGCAGGTGCCCGGCCCGTTGCCGCTCGATGTTCTGCTCGGCGACCTCCAACCCATGGCGCTGGCTGGCCAGCTCGGCGTTGTGGGCCACGGCCAGGTCGCGCCAGCGCTCGAAACGTGTGGGGGTCAGGGGTTGGACGCGAAAATCGGCGGTCATCGGCGCCAGGTCCTCGACCGCCACCGGCTCGCCGATGATCGCCTGCAAGGCGTGCAGCGCCGCATCGAGATTGTCGCCAGCCTCGATTTCCTGGGCCTGCGCCAACTCGTAGCGGGCGCGGGTTTCCAGCACATCGGTGCGGGTGCCCTCGCCGCCCTTGAGCAGGCGCTCGTTGAGGGTCATCTGCTCGGCATAGGTACGCCGCTGGGCCTGGGCCAGGGCGATCTGTTCGTTGGCGAACAACGCTTCGCTGTAGGCGCCGAACAGACGCACCATCAGCTCCTGGCCACGACCTCGATAGCGCTCGTCGGCCAGGGCGGCCTGGGCCACACCACGGCGGTAGTCGCTCCAGGCAGCGTAGTCGAACAACGGCTGCTCGAGGGTCAGGGTCGAGCTGTAGCTGCGGTAATCGCGCTGGGTGGTCACGTCGCCGAACTGGCTACGCTGGGTCACCTCGGAATCGTTGCGGGCGCGGTTGTAGCGATACGACAACCTGGGCAGCAGGCCAGCGCGACCGATCGCCAGGTTTTCGAGCCCGGCCTCGCGCTCGGCGATGGAGCCCTGCCAGGTGGGATCGTTGCGCAGCGCCAGGGCATAGGCGTCACCCAGGTCCAGGGCCTGCGCCGACAGGCTCGTGAACAACAGCAGCGGGCAGGCGGCACGCAGTAGCACGGACATCCCCTTATTCCTCGGTCAGCGCGACATGCACCCGGTCGGCCAGTGGCTTGAACAGGTAGTTGAGCAGCGAGCGCTCGCCAGTCCGCACGAAGGCCTCCACCGGCATGCCCGGGCGGATATCCAGGCCGGCCAGTTGGCCGAGGCCCTGGTCGCTGACCTTGATGCGCACCTGGTAGTAGGGCTGCTGGGTCTTTTCGTCGATCAGGCGATCGGCCGAGACCAATGTCACCTCGCCATCCACTCGTGGCGTGGTGCTCTGGTTGAAGGCGACGAACATCAGCTCCACCGGCAACCCGGGGCGCAGGCGGTCGATCATGTCCACCGAGGCACGGGCTTCGACCAGCAGCGGCGCATCGCGCGGCACGATCTCCATCAGTTGCTGGCCGCGGGCGATGACGCCACCGTCGGTGAACACGCTCAGGCCCACCACGGTGCCGGCCACGGGGGCCCGCACCTGGGTATGGGCCAGCTCGAACTCGGCGCTGCGCAGGCGGTTGTCCAGGTCCTCTGCGCTGGCCTGCAGCTCGGTGAGCTGCTGGCGCACTTCGTTCTGGTACTCCTGCTGGCGCTGGCCGATGCGCAGCTTGAGCTCCAGGACCTGACGCCGGGTGCGGCCGATGCTGCCGAAGTCCTCGGCAATCGAGCCGTTGACCTGGGCCAGCAGGCGCTCACTGTCGAGCAGGCGATTACGGGCGATGTAGCCATCCCGAGCCAGTTCGCGCAGGCCGCGCAACTGTTCGTCCAGCGCGTCACGCTGGGCCTGTTTGCTGGCCAGCGAGCCTTGCAGGCCCTGCAGCGAGGCTTCGGCGCCAGCGATGCTCTCGCGCAGGCCGCCAAGCTCCATCTCCAGCGCCTGGGCGCGGCTGCTGCGCAGTTGCCGCTGGCTCTCCAGCACCGTGGCCACCCAGGCACTGGCGGCCTGGTCACGCAGGCCTTGGGGGAAGTCGATCGAAGCCCTGCCATCGCGCTCGGCCAGCAGGCGCGCCTCGGCTGCGCGGGCGTTGACGTACTGTACCCGTAGCGAACCGACCTGGGCCTGGGCCTGGGTCGGATCCATGCGCAGCACGACCTGGCCGGCGCTCACCGTGTCGCCGTCACGCACCAGCAACTGCTCGATCACCCCGCCCGTGGGGTGCTGCACGGCCTGTCGGCTACCGGCGACCATCACGCTGCCGCTGACCGGCACGCCTTTGTCCAGCGGCGCCAGCGCGGCCCACAGGAGGAAACCGCCGAAACCTGCCAGCACCAGCCAGCGGCCCACCCGGCCCGGGCGGTGTTCGTCGAGGCTGAGCAGGCTCGCCTCGGTCTTTTGCGTGGAGAGGGCGTGTACGCTCATGGTGTCAGGCTCTTGGCTGGCCGAAGGTGACGCTCAGGCCGATGGGGTTGCGTGTGGAGGATGGCGCGACGGGGGCGGGCGCCGGCCGAGCGGCCCGCTGTGCGTCCTGCAGCACCCGGGCGGTGGGGCCGAAGGCCTGCAACTGGCCGCCCTTGAGCATCAGCAGGTTGTCCAGGCCGGCCAACAGCGAGGACTTGTGGGTGATCAGGATCAACGTGCGCTTGTGCTCGCGCAGCCTGGCAATGGCCTCGACCAACGCCTGCTCCCCGGCCTCATCGAGATTGGAATTGGGCTCGTCGAGCACGATCAGCGCCGGCAGCCCATACAGCGCCCGCGCCAGGCCGATGCGCTGGCGCTGACCGCCGGACAGGCCCAGCCCGCCCTCCCCCAACAGCGTGTCATAGCCGCCCGGCAGCTTGAGGATCATGTCGTGCACACCCGCCAGCTGCGCCGCGGCCACCACTTGCTGGGCATCCACCGCGCCGAGCCGGGCGATGTTATCGGCGATGCTGCCGGCGAACAGCTGCACATCCTGGGGCAGGTAGCCGATATGCTGCCCCAGCGCGCCACGGTCCCAGACCCTCAGGTCCGCGCCATCCAGGCGGACCTTGCCGCTCGCCGGAACAACGGCGCCGACCAGCAGCCGCGCCAGGGTCGACTTGCCCGAGCCGGACGGGCCGATGATTCCCAGTGACTCGCCCGCCGGCAGTTCGAAGCCCAGGTTGTTCAGGCACAGACGGCTGCTGCCCGGCAGCGTCGCGCCCACCTGCTCGACCGCAAGCTTGCCGAGCGGCGTCGGCAACGGCATGCCCGCCGGGCGCGGCGGCTGGGCCTGCAGCAGCGCATTCAGGCGGTGGTAGGCCAGGCGCGCACCACTCCATTGGCGCCAGGCGCCGATCAACTGGTCGATCGGTGCCAGCACCCGGGCCATGAGAATGGAACCGGCGATCATCATTCCTGGCGTGATCAATTGCTCGATGGCCAGCCAGGCGCCCAAGCCGAGTACCAGCGACTGCAGAGCCAGGCGCACGGTCTTGGTCAGCGCGGTGACTGCCGCGGTGCGCTCGCTGCCCAGGTTCTGCCGGGCCAGGAAGCCGTGGTGCAGGCGCGCCCAGCGCTGGCGCACCGCCGCCAGCATGCCCATGGCCTCGATCACCTCGGCATTGCGCAGGTTGGCGCTGGCCTCCAGGCCGGCCTGCTGCGACAGCTGGCCGGCCTCGGCGAACGGCGCCTGGGTCAAACGTTCGTTGACCCAGGCCAGCAGCGTCAGCAGCACCGCCCCCAGCAGCGCCATCAGGCCGAGCCATGGGCTGAACAGAAACATCACCAGCAGGTACACCGGGAACCACGGCGCGTCGAAAAATGCGAACAGGGCCTGGCCGGTGGCGAACTGGCGCAGCGCGGTCAGGTCGGCAAGCATCTGCCCCGCCGCGCCCCGGTGCCCGGCCAGGCTGGCCTCGTAGGCGGCCTCGAACACGCGTGGGTTGAGGTTCATGTCCATGCGCGTGCCCAGGCGGATCACCACCTGGCTGCGCAGCCACTCCAGCAGACCCATGAAGGCGAACACCCCAAGCACCATGAGGCTGAGCATCAGCAAGGTCATCTCGTTGCGCGACGACAGGACCCGGTCGTAGACCTGCAGCATGTACAGCGCCGGGGCCAGCATCAGCACGTTGATCACCGCGGTGAACAGCGCAACGTTGCCAAGCCCGGCACGGCAGGCCCTGAGCGCCCGCAGCACTTCGTTGGCCGCGGTGGGAGCGGTTCGCATTGGTTGGAAACCTCGTAGAAGGCGCCGACCGGCGATTGCATTCGCCCTGTCGTCGCCACAGAATTCGCACCGCCGCAGCCTGGGCCCGGCAAAGACACGGGCTGCGGGGTAAGTGCATCAGATCAGCGAATGGCGGGGTAACCTTCCATTCGCTTTTTCATGCCTGTGCTCAGGCCGCCAGGGCCAGGTCCTCGGGCAGCGCCTGCACGCCGACCGCTTCGGCGGCAGCGGCGTGAGCCGGGCCGGCGGCCAGGGCCGCACCAATCTCGGCGAACGTGTTGTTGGTGGAGACGCCATAACCGGCCAGCAGGTTGTCCAGCACGCCTTCCAGGGCCGAGGTGTTGCCCTGCATCAGGCCGTAGATCACACCCTGTACTTCGTTGCCGGCACGCCCGGCGCCCTGCGCGGCATCCAGGTCCAGGCCGTTGAAGCTGACCACGTAGTTGGCCAGGCTGAAGTCGCTGCCGCTGCCGCCACCGAGCACTTCGCCCAGGGAGACGTTGTCCAGCGAGCCCCACAGGTAGTGGTTGAGGTTGTCGCCCGGGGCCTTGGACGGGTCGAACACATAGTGCAGACCGTTGGCGCTGTCGCTGTCGGCGATGAAGGCGTAGTCCGAGTTGTTGCGACCGTGGGTGGCGTACTGGTCGCCATCGAAGGTGCCGTTGCTGAAGCCACCGGTGTTGCTGTAGCCATGGCCGGCGGTGACGAAGCCGGCACTCCAGAAGGCCAGGTAGTCGTCGACGGTCGAGCTGGCGAAGGCGGCGTCGTAGTTAACGGAAAGGGTCATGACGGTTCCTCGTTGTTGCACAGTGATGACGAAGGCGCGTTCCGTGCCTTCGCGTCGCCCGGAATGGGCAAACCCGGTTGGTTCAGAAGCGGTACTCGAGCATGCCGCTCAAGGTACGGCCGCGGGCCAGCGACAGGTTGTTGCCGTCGCCCATGGCCACGAAGTAGGCCTCGTCGGTGGCGTTCTCCAACGACAGGGCCAGGTTCAGGCTGGGGGTCATCCAGTAGCTGGCGTAGAGGTCGTAGACCGTGTACTGCGGCCACTGGGCCTGGTCGATCTGGTTGTAGGTATGGCTTTTGAGGTTCTCGCCGTTGCCTTCGCTGTAGCGCACCCGCATGCCCACATCCAGGGTGCGCTCGAGCAGGCGCATGCCCAGGGTCAGGGCGCCACGGTCGGCGGGCATGTACGAGGCGTTGCCCATGATGTCGCCGCAGCTGACGATGTTGTTGGTGTCGCTGGCGCCCTCGGCGCGTGAGACCCGCACCGGCAACATGATGATGCGGCTGCCCACCCGCACCGGGCGCATGACGGTGCCAGCGCTGACCAGGCGCTGTGCGCCCCCCATGTAGAACTGGTTGGAACAGAACTCGTTGCTGCCGATCATGTGGGTGTAGCTGAGCTGGCCGTAGTAGGCGCCGGCGTCGTAGTCCAGGCTGTACTCCACCCCACGAAAGCGCGTGGTTTCCAGGTTGTTCTGGTAGGCCGAACGGCCCAGGGCGATACCCGCCACGCTGCTGCCGGGCAGCGAGACGTTGGTGTCGAGGAACGAGAAGTTGTCGATGCGTGTGTCGAAGTAGGCGACCTTGGCGCCGAAGCGATCCCCGTCGCGCAGCAGCGACTCCTTGAAGACGTTCAGCCCCAGCTCCCAGTTGTGCGACTCCTCGGCCTTGAGGAACGGGTTGGGGTAGACCATCTCGGCACTGCCGCCGGCATGCGGGCGGCCGCTCATGAACACTTCGGTCACCGCTGGCGGCCGCCAGCCACGGCCCCAGCGGGTGTAGACCTGCAGCCAGTCCGGTCCGGGCTTGAGCGCGATGCCGAAGGTCGGCGAAAAGCGCCCCTCCTCGGTGTCCTCGTCAAAGATCATGTGGGTCTGCTGGCGGGTAAGGCCGACCTCGGTGACGCCTTCGGGGTACATCCAGGTGGTGACCCCGGTCTTGCCGCTCAGACGATAACGGTCGTAGCGCAGCCCGGCATCCAGGGTGAGCCAGTCGTCATGCTCATAGGTGAGCTTGCCGAACAGGCTGGCCATCACCCGCTTGCCCTTGGGATTGGCACCCTGCACGTAGGGTAGCGACTCCACCTCGTTTACCGCGGCGATGCGCTCGGTGCTGGGGCGGAAGCTGTCCTGGAACAGCTCGGTGCCGTAGTTGAAACTCAGGGTGTCAGCCTGTCCCAGGTGCCAGCGCGAGGTGTTCTGCAGCTGCAGGCCCCAGGTGTCGGTCTGGAAGCGGTCGGTGTAGGCCTCGACGCGGTTGCCGGTGGCGGCGCTGGACAGGTTGTCGGCGTTCCAGCGGTCCTGGCGGGTGGTCACGTAGTACAGCTTGACCTTGAAGTCGATCAGGTCGTTGTCCGGGGTGAAGCTGTAGTCCAGTGCGGCATTCTTCGCATTGATGTCGTTGGTGCCGGTGACCCGGTAGTAATAGCGGTTGGCATTGCTGTCGTTGTAGGTCCAGGCGTCCTTGCTGTCGGTGTCGGTCTCGATGTAGCTGAACTGCAGGCGCTGGTCGTCGGCGAGGTTGAGGCCGAGCTTGAACAGCTGCGAACGGGTCACGCTGTCCATCGCCCCCACTTCGCCGTGCAGCCAGCTCTTCCAAGCCTCGCGGTTCTCCAGCTTGCCGCGGATCTGCGTGCCCAGGTTGTCGGCGTTCTGCGTACCGCTGCGGTAGTTGCCGAAATGCCGCTCGCTGTGGCCAAGCAGGATATCGCCGGCTTCATTGCCGACGGCGAACAGCGCACTGCCATTGAAGTAGGTGCCGTTGCCCAGCTCGCCGATACCGTGGCCGGCGCGCAGGCGCCCCCCCAGTTCCTTGCCCGGACCGAGCAAGTCGCGGGCATCGACGGTGTTGAAGCTGGCGATGCCGCCGATCACCCCGGCACCGCCCATGCCGGCCGAGGTGCCCTTGTCGATCTCGACACCCTGGATGAACTCCGGGTCGATGAACATCACGCCGTTGCGCTGCTGGTGGCCGTTGACGTTGAAGTTCTGGCGCATGCCGTCGATGTTCATGTTGACCCGACCATAGTCCTGCACGCCGCGGATGTTCACCGACAGTCCGGGGTCACGCTGGTTGACGGCGGTGTACACGCCCGCGGTCTGTTCGAGCAGGTCGGCGGCATGACGAGGGGCGCGCTGCTCAATCTGCTCACGGGTAATGACACTCACCGATCGCGGGGCCTGGTACACCCAATCGCCATCACGCTGCGAATCGATATGGGTCGCGCCCAGCTCAAGGGCCTCGCCGTCCTGGACGAGACGCTCCAGGCCGACCTGGCCGGCGGCGCTGAAGTGGTAACGCACCGGCGTGCCGCGCAGCAGCTGGCGCAGGCCCTCTTCGGCCGGGTAGCTGCCGTGCAGCCCTTCGCTGCGCAGACCGGCCAGCTTGCGGCTGTCGAAGAACACCTGCACACCGGACTGCTCGGCATAGGCCAGTACGGCGCTGTCGAGCGACTGGGCCGGAATATCGAAACGAACCAGGTTGCGGCTGGCGGTGCTTGGCGAATCGGCGGCGTGTGCCTGGCCGATCCCCATCGGCAATGCACAGCTGCCCAGGACCAGGCTGCCGGCCAGGGCGAGGCGGCCCAGAGGGCGCAGGGGTTGTAGTCGTGGCGTGCTCACTGCGATTGCTCGTCCGTGGTTGATGTTTTCTAGTAATGAAAATCAATCTCAACAGTCAGACGCGCGATGCAGAAGAAGTCAGTAAATAAAATTGAAAGTTTTTTTGCCGAAGCCGGGTTCAGTAGAGCACGGCCACACCTGGAAGCTCGATCAGCCGGGCCTTGAGCTCTTCACCGAGCACCACCGGGGCGGTGCCTAGCTGGTCGAGGCGGAATACGCCGCTGACCTCACGCCGAGCCAATGCGTCACTGGCGACCACTAGCTGACCTGCGCGGTAGCGATTGAGCCGGGCGACCACCTCGGCGAGCGGCTGGCGTTCGAACACCAGCACCCCGCGCTGCCAGTCCGTGGCCCGCCGCAGGTCGTGACCCGGCCAGGGCCGCACCCCCTTGCGCTGGTCATAGCGCAGACTGTCGCCCTGCTCCAGCACCTGGCCGGCCTGCCCTTGCAACGGCGGCGCCTGCAGCTCGACCGCAACACTGTGCTCCAGCATGCCGACCCAGCCCCCTTCGCCCGCAGCGCCAACCACGAAGCGAGTGCCGAGGGCGCGGCTGGTAGCCCCGGCGTATTCGACCACGAACGGGCGTGCGTCCTGGGCCGTGACCGGTGCGGCAGTGAAGATGGCTTCACCGGCCAGCAGACGCACGCGCCGTTCCCGCTCATCGAAGGCAAGTTGGAGGGCGCTGCGGCTGTCCAGTTCCACCTGACTGCCATCGGGCAGGGTCACCCGGCGCACTTCGCCGATCCCCGTGAGGTAGTCCGCGCGCCAGCCCAGCCATGCCTGCGGCCCCTGTTGCACGGCCAGTACTGCCAGCAACAACGCCGCCGCGCTGGCAACAGCCCGGCGCAACCGAGGTCGCCGTCGCCGCATCGGGCTGCCCTGGAGGGGAGTCGTGGGGCGAGCGCTCGAGACGGCGGGCAAGCGTGCCAATTGCCCAAGGTCAGCCCAGGTGGCCTGGGCAAACCCATAGGCACGGGCGTGCCGGGGATCGCTGGCGCACCACTGGTCCAAGGCGTGCTGCTGCGCCGGGCTCAGGGGACCGGCCTGCTGCAGCACCACCCACTCGGCGGCCTGCTCGCGGATGGCTTGCTCGTTCTGGCTGCTCACACGGTTCTCTCGCGATCTGGTTATGTCTGGGCTGACGTCTGAAGCGGCATTTGTCAGTAAACCGTTGGTCATTCGGTTTCCTGCAGGCACTGCATCACATAGGCCAGGGCCTTGGCCAGATGCTTTTGCACCGAGCTGTCGGAGATCCCCAGGTGCCGGGCGACCTCGGCGTGGGTCATGCCCTCCAGGCGGTTCAGGCGAAAGATTTCCCGGGTGCGCTCGGGCAGCTCACCGAGGATCGCCTGCAGGCGGCGCAGGTGCTGTTCGCGCACGGCCTGCTCCTCAAGCCCAGGGGTGTCCTCGACGATCGCCTCGAAGGCCTCGTGGGGCACCGTGTCAGTCTTGCGTCGCTGCTGCTGGCGCACGTGATCGATCATCAGGTTGTGCGCCGTGCGGTACAGGTAGGCCTGGGCGTTTTCGATGGGCTCGTGACGCTGCTGCTCGGCCAGGCGCAGGAAGCTGTCCTGCACCAGGTCGGCCGCCAACTGCGGGTCGCGCACCTTGCGCGAGAGCAGGCCCTGAAGGTTTTTCGCGTGCTTTGTGAACAGCCGCTTGAGGTCGAACTCCGCCACACGCTCTCCATGGGGTGGTCGCAAGGTGGCGGTATGCTACTGGTTATTGAGAATCACTTGCAAGAAACGGCATCACTCGAAGAGTGCATCCAGCGCCTGTTCCAGACGGGTCACGGCAATCACCTGCAAACCGGCGGGTGCCTCCTTTGGCGCGTTGCCCTTGGGCACGATGGCGCGCTTGAAGCCATGCTTGGCCGCCTCCTTCAGGCGCTCCTGGCCACTGGGCACCGGCCGCACCTCGCCCGACAGGCCGATCTCGCCGAATACCAGCAAGCCATGGGCCAGCGGACGGTTGCGCAAGCTCGACATCACCGCGGCCAGCAACGCCAGGTCGGAGGCGGTTTCCAGCACTTTCACACCACCGACGACGTTGAGGAATACATCCTGGTCATGGGTGGGGATGCCGCCGTGCCGGTGCAGCACCGCCAGCAGCATGGCCAGGCGGTTCTGGTCCAGACCCAGGGTCACCCGGCGCGGGTTGGCCAGGTGACTGTCGTCGACCAGCGCCTGGACCTCCACCAGCATCGGCCGGGTCCCCTCCCAGGTGGCCATGACCACGCTGCCGGGTACTTCTTCCTGGGTGCGGTTGAGGAAGATCGCCGAGGGGTTGGAGACTTCCTTGAGGCCGCGGTCGGTCATGCCGAACACGCCCAGTTCGTTAACCGCGCCGAAGCGGTTCTTCACTGCCCGCAGCAGGCGCAGGCGACCATCGGACTCCCCCTCGAAATACAGCACGGTATCAACCATGTGCTCAAGCACCCGGGGCCCGGCCAGCGAGCCTTCCTTGGTGACGTGGCCGACCAGGAAGATCGCCGTGCCGCTCTGCTTCGCGTAACGCACCAGCAACGCCGTACTCTCGCGCACCTGGGCGACGCCGCCCGGGGCCGACTGCAACTGCTCGGTGAAGATGGTCTGGATCGAGTCGATGACCATCACCCGCGGCTTTTCCTGGCGCGCGGTGGCGATGATGGTCTCGATGCAGGTTTCGGTCATGACCTTGAGCTGGTCCTGGGGCAGGCCCAGGCGCCGGGAGCGCATGGCCACTTGCTGCTGCGACTCCTCGCCGGTGACATACAGCGCCGGCATCTGCGTGGCGATGTTGCACAGGGTCTGCAGGAGGATGGTGGACTTGCCGATCCCCGGATCACCGCCGATCAACACCACCGATCCGTCCACCAGGCCACCGCCGAGCACGCGGTCGAGTTCGGTGCTGCTGGTGGTGAAGCGCGGAATCTCCTCGACACTGACTTCGGCCAGGGTCTTGATCTGTGCCTGCTGCCCGGTCCAGCCGGCCCGCCCGCTCGGCGCCGCGGCGCCGCCGCTTTCGATCATGGTCTCGACCAGGGTGTTCCAGGCACCGCAGTCACCGCACTGGCCGGCCCATTTGGGGAAGGTCGCGCCGCACTCTGTGCAGCCATACAAGCGCTTGGCCTTGGCCATGGGCGGGTCTCCTGGGAAAAACCGCCATGATAGCCGAACACGGACGTGTCCCGGAGGCAGCGGCAGGCGACAAAACTATTCGCTCTAAACACAGTCTGTAGCTGCGAACGTCACGCATGAAGCGTTTTAGTGGCTTACACTGCGGTTACCTCTCCATTCGTAACAAAGGAATACAGCATGGGCATGCTCAGTGAATTCAAGGCCTTCGCGGTCAAGGGAAATGTCGTCGACATGGCGGTAGGTATCATCATCGGCGCGGCGTTCGGCAAGATCGTCTCTTCCTTTGTCGGCGACGTGATCATGCCCCCCATCGGCCTGCTGATCGGCGGGGTGGACTTCAGCGACCTGGCCATCACGCTCAAGGCCGCCGAAGGCGATGTGCCCGCAGTGGTGCTGGCTTATGGCAAATTCATCCAGACCATTCTCGACTTCATCATCGTCGCCTTCGCCATCTTCATGGGCGTGAAGGTGATCAACCGCCTCAAGCGCGAAGAAGCCGTGGCCCCGACCGCACCGCCGGTGCCAAGCGCCGAGGAAACCCTGCTGACCGAGATTCGCGACCTGCTCAAGGCGCAGAACCGACAGCCCTGAAGCACAAAACGACTGGGGCCGCTTCGCGGCGGCCCCAGTGACGACGATCCTTAAGGCGCCGTTGATTCTTACCAGTAGTTCTCCACCGCCACCTGCCCCGGTCGCTTGCTCAGGCTCAGCTGCAGGTCGCGCGCCTTGAGCACCTTGCGTGTCTCGTCGATCATTTCCGGGTTGCCGCACAGCATGACCCGCGAATGCTCCGGCGACAGCGCCAGCCCCGCCGCCTTTTCCAGCTCACCGTTCTCGATCAGCGTGGTGATCCGCGCATTCAACGCGCCCGGGTGTTGCTCTCGGGTCACCACCGGGATGAACTGCAGCTTGCCCGCAAACTCCGCCAGGTAGTCGCGCTGCTCCAGCGCGGCGATCTCGTCCACATACGCCAGCTCCTTCGCCTCGCGCACCGAGTACACCAGCTTGATGTTGTCGAAGCGCTCCCAGGCCTCGAAGTCCTGCAGGATCGACATGAACGGCGCAATGCCGGTGCCGGTGGCCAGCAACCACAGGTCGCGCCCCCCAACGAAACGGTCGAGGGTCAGGTAGCCGAAGGCCTGACGGTCGATCAGCAAGGTATCGCCTTCACCCAGGCGGCTCAGTTCGCTGGTGAATTCACCGCCCGGCACCACGATGGAGAAGAAGTCGAGGAACTCGTCATGGGGCGCACTGACCATGGAATAGGCACGCCAGGCCACGCTGCCATCGGGCTTGCTCACCCCGAGGCGGGCGAACTGGCCGGCGCGGAAACGGAATCCGGCATCGCGAGTGACACGCAGGGAAAACAGGTTGGGCGTCAGGGGCTGGACGTCGAGCAGAGTCTGGCGGGTGAATTTGTCGGCGCTGGCGGTCATGACGGGCTCCATGGATCAGATGCGCACAGTTTCGCGCAAAGTGCCCCAGATAAACACCGTCGGTTTGTAAGGTATCGCTTATGAGTGATCGCAATCAGCTAAAAAAGCGTAACAGCTATAGCAAAAAAAACCAGCGCAGACTTAGGAGATTTCCTACACTTCGTTCCGTGAAATGCCGATATTGGATCCAGCGCCAAGCGACGGGAGCTTCATCGATGCCACATTGGAAAAGCGAGCAGCTCCAGCAACTGCTGGATGAACAAGAACCGAAGGAGCTGTTCGGTCAAGCGGTGAAACTGGCCCAAGCGCTCAACATGGAGTTCGTTGGTTTGGCACTGCACCTGCATGTGGCAGCCCGTGGCCCACAGGTGATCCTCTACAACAACTATCCCGGTGCCTGGAATGAGCGTTACCAAGCTGAAGACTTAATCAAGATAGACCCAACAGTATCAAAATGCCACCATACAACACTGCCACTGGTCTGGAACGACGATCTCTACTGTGAGGTGCCACAACTGCGCGAAGCCGCCACCGCGCTTGGCATGACCCATGGCTGGAGTCAGTCGGTACATGACCAGCAGCACAACGAGAGTCAGTTGAGTGTCTCCAGGCCCCTGGGGGTAGTCACCCGCGAGGAACTCTTCGCGAAGAGTGCCCAGGTAATGTGGCTGTGCAACACCTTGCACGCCGTGCTCAGCACACATCATCTGCAGAAGTTCAGCCCGGTGCCGCAACTGAGCGAACGCGAACTCGAAGTGCTCAAGTGGTCCGCAGCGGGCAAGACCGCCGCCGACGTGGCGATGATCCTCTCGCTGTCGACCAGTACCGTGAATTTCCATATCCGCAGCGTGATCACCAAGACCAACGCCTCCAACAAGGCCGGCGCCATCGCCATCGCCGCCCTGCGCGGCCTGCTCTGACAGCCCGTCCCCCACCCAGGCGCAAAGCCCTGTAGAATCACCCGCCGCAAGCCCGGCGCGCAGCGCGCCGGGCAGGATTCGCAGCAGAGCCCCACGTCATGCCCCTGTTCAACAGCCCCTTCGCCGACCTCGACCTGATCCGCCAGCCGGCCCAGGCCAATGACCCGCTGCTGGCCTTCGACGCCGCCGACCAGTACCTGCTGGAACACCTGGCCGCCCAAGTGCCACAGGCGAGCTGCAGGGTGCTGGTGCTCAACGACAGCTTCGGCGCCCTTGCCGCGAGCCTCGCGGGGCATGTGCAGGTGACCAGCAGCGGCGACTCGCACCTGGCGTACCTGGCCCTGGAGAAAAATCTGGCGGGTAACGGCAGGCCGTTCGACAGCGTGCCTTTCATCCCCGCCAGCGAGACCTTCCCTGGCCCGTTCGACCGCGTGCTGGTGCGCGTGCCCAAGACCCTGGCACTGCTCGAGGAACAGCTGATCCGCCTGCAGGGCCAACTGGCGCCCGGCGCCCAGGTGATCGCCGGGGCCATGATCAAGCACCTGCCCCGCGCCGCCGGCGACCTGATGGAAAAGTACATCGGCCCGGTCCAGGCCTCGCTAGCGCAGAAGAAGGCGCGTCTGCTGATTGCCAGCGTCGGCGAACGTCCGACCGCACGCTCGCCCTACCCCAGCCGCTACCGCCTGGACAGCCCGGCCCTTGAGTTGGTCAACCACGCCAATGTGTTCTGCCGCGAAGGCCTGGACATCGGCACCCGCGCCTTCCTGCCGCACCTGCCACGCGACCTGGGCCGTGCCCGGATCGCCGACCTGGGCTGCGGCAATGGCGTGCTGGCGATCGCCTGCGCCCTGGCCAACCCGGATGCGCAATTCACCCTGGTCGACGAGTCGTACATGGCGGTGCAGTCGGCGCGGGAGAACTGGCAGGCGGCGCTGGGCGAGCGCGAGGTCACGATCAGGGCCGCGGATGGCCTGGCCGGCCAGGAGAAACAATCGCTGGACGTGGTGCTGTGCAACCCGCCGTTCCACCAGCAGCAGGTGGTGGGCGACTTTCTCGCCTGGCGCATGTTCCAGCAGGCCCGGGAGGCGCTGGAAGTCGGTGGGGCGCTGTACATCGTCGGCAACCGCCACCTGGGCTATCACAGCAAGCTGGCGCGGTTGTTCCGAGGGGTCGAGCAGGTGGCGGCGACACCGAAGTTCGTGGTGCTCAAGGCCCGGAAATAAACATCCAGTAGAAAACGAGAAAAGCCCGCTCCTACTGGTCCTGTAGGAGCGGGCTTGCCCCGCGACCGGGCTGCAACGCAGCCCTCGCAACCTAGTGGGTACTAAGGCCGGCAGCACTCATGAACATGCGCATGCCATAAGCCACCACCCCAAGCGCCGCCACGCTCAGCCCCCAGATCAGCACCAGCCAACCCAGGCGTTGCCAGAGCGGCTTTTTTTCTTCGACGTTCATCACGATGCGCTCCTAGTGATAGCCATCTTCATGGGTCACCTTGCCGCGGAACACGTAGTAGCTCCAGTAGGTGTAACCAAGAATGAACGGCAGGATGAACAGCGTGCCCACCAGCATGAAGCCCTGGCTCTGCGGTGGCGCCGCAGCGTCCCAAATGCTGATGGACGGCGGGATGATGTTCGGCCACAGGCTGATGCCCAGTCCGCTGTAGCCCAGGAAGATCAGCACCAGGGTCAACAGGAACGGCGTGTAGTGGGCATCGCGTGCCACCGCCCGCAGCAGGCCGTAGAACGTCACCAGCACCAGGATCGGCACGGGCATGAACCAGACCAGGTTGGGCATGCTGAACCAGCGCTCGGCGATCTGCGGGTAAGCGATCGGCGTCCACAGGCTGACCACACCGATGACCGCCAGCAGCACCAGCGCCAGTGGCCGAGCGATGTCATGCATCTGCTTCTGCAATGGCCCTTCGGTCTTCATGATCAGCCAGGTGCAGCCCAGCAGAGAGTAGGCGACGATCAGGCCCAGTCCACTGAACAGCGTGAACGGCGTCAGCCAGTCCAGGGTGCCGCCGACGAACTTGCGGTCGACCACCTTGAAGCCCTCGATGAACGCGCCCAGGGCCACGCCCTGGAAGAAGGTCGCCACCAGCGAACCCCAGATGAACGCCTTGTCCCAGATGTGGCGTTTGTTGGCCCGGGCCTTGAAGCGGAACTCAAAGGCCACGCCCCGGAAGATCAGCCCCACCAGCATCAGGATCAACGGCAGGTACAGTGCTTCGAGCACTACTGAGTAGGCCAGCGGGAAAGCGCCGAACAGTGCCGCGCCGCCCAGCACCAGCCAAGTCTCGTTGCCGTCCCATACCGGGGCGACGGTGTTCATCATCACATCGCGGTCATGCTCGTCCTTGACGAAGGGGAAGAGCATGCCGATGCCCAGGTCGAAACCATCCATCACCACGTACATCATGACGCCGAAGATGATGATCACGGCCCAGATCAGCGGAAGATCGATACCCATCTCAGTTCCCCTTGCTCAGGCTGGCGGAGTCGGCCTCATGGCCGTCATCGGCGGCGGACAGCGGCCGCGCTGGCGTGCGTTTCTGGCCAGGGCCTCCGGGGGGCTGCGTGTCGCCCTCGCCGGTGTGCGGACCTTTGCGCACCAGACGCATCATGTAGCCGAGCCCGGTGCCGAACAGGGCGAAATAGACCACAACGAACATCACCAGGGTGAAGCCGAGTTGCGCATAACTGTGGTTGGACACGCCGTCGGCGGTACGCATCAGGCCGTAGACAACCCAGGGCTGACGACCGACCTCGGTGGTGAACCAGCCGGCGAGGATGGCGATCAAGCCAGACGGGCCCATCCACAAGGTCAGGTAGAGGAACGGACGCGAGCTGTACAGCGTGCCGCGCTTGCGCAGCCAGAGGCTCCACAGGCCAACGAAGATCATCAGCATGCCCAGACCGACCATGACCCGGAACGACCAGAACACGATGGTCGAGTTGGGCCGGTCCTCGGGCGGGAAATCCTTCATCGCCGGGACCTGCTTGTCCAGGCTGTGGGTGAGGATCAAGCTGCCAAGCGCCGGGATCTCGATCTTGAAGCGGGTGGTCTCGGCCTGCATGTCGGGAATGCCGAACAGGATCAGCGGGGTCGGCTCGCCGGGCTTGTTCTCCCAGTGGCCTTCGATGGCGGCGATCTTCACCGGCTGGTGCTTGAGGGTGTTCAAGCCATGGAAGTCACCGATCACCGCCTGCACCGGCGCGACGATCAGCGCCATCCACATGGCCATCGACAGCATCTTGCGCACCGCCGGGTTGTCGCGCCCGCGCAGCAGGTGCCAGGCCGCCGAGGCGCCGACGAAGAACGCGGTGGCGACGAAGGCCGCGGTGGCCATGTGCATCAGCCGGTAGGGGAACGACGGATTGAAGATCACCGCGAACCAGTCCACCGGGATCACCTGGCCGTTGACGATCTCGTAGCCCTGGGGCGTCTGCATCCAGCTGTTGGAAGCGAGGATCCAGAACGTCGACACCAGCGTGCCGAGCGCCACCATGCACGTGGCGAAGAAGTGCAGGCCACGCCCGACACGGTTCCAGCCGAACAGCATGACCCCCAGGAAACCGGCCTCGAGGAAGAAGGCGGTCAAGACCTCGTAGGTGAGCAAGGGACCGGTGATGGAGCCGGCAAAGTCGGAGAACTGGCTCCAGTTGGTGCCGAACTGATAGGCCATGACCAATCCCGAGACCACGCCCATGCCGAAGTTGACGGCGAAGATCTTCGACCAGAAGTGGTAGAGGTCACGGTAGGTGTTGTCGCCGGTCTTAAGCCAAAGGCCTTCGAGGACCGCCAGGTAGCTCGCCAGGCCAATGGTGATGGCCGGGAACAGGATGTGAAAGGACACGGTAAAGGCAAACTGGATTCGGGCGAGCTCTAAGGCTTCCAATCCGAACATGGTGCTTCCTCTTCAGGTAATCCGGCGACCGGGCTCATGGCCTGTCGCCCACTGCCCCCACGGGTATCGAGTGCGGCGCGTTGGAATTGTTCTGTTCGATCGCGGGGATTCCGGCCCAAGGGCCAAGATCGTTGCATCTGGAACGATTGATCCAGATCAACGACTGAATGGAAGCATAGTCCCGAATGACCCATCCGGATGTGTGGTTGATTGCCGCGTGACCGGTTGCCTCACCCTCTTTCTTCGTAGGTGAAACGTTGATCCACGCCGCTTTCAGCAACCATTTGTTACAAACAGATGTTACGCTGCAGCCCCCTCTATTTCCGAGGTCGCAGGCCTAGCGATGTCCGATTCCGCCCCGCAACTGCTGCGCCATCACCGCCCCTTCCTCGCCTTCTGGCTGGCCCGCGTATTCACCGCCAGCGGCTTCCAGATGCTCACCGTGGCCATCGGCTGGCACCTCTACCAGCTCACCGGCAATGTGCTCGACCTGGGCCTGGTCGGGCTGGTCGAGTTCGCCCCGCGGGTACTGTTCATGCTGCACACCGGGCATGTCGCCGATCGCTATGACCGACGCAAGGTCGCCGCCCTGTGCCAGACCCTGCAGGCGCTGATCGCCCTGGCGCTGGCCGTGGGCAGCTTTACCGACAACGTCAGCCGTGAACTGATCTTCGTCCTGGCCTTCCTGCTGGGTGCCGCCCGCTCGTTCGAGATGCCGGCGACCCAGGCGCTATTGCCCAACGTGGTGCCGCCCGGACTGTTCCCCCGCGCGGTGGCGGCCTCGGCCTCGGCGACCCAGGCGGCGACCATCGTCGCCCCGGCGGTGGGCGGCCTGCTCTACGCCCTCGGCAGTACCTGGGTGTACGGTCCGACCGTAGCCCTCTATCTCATTGCCTGCCTTTTGACGCTGAGCCTCGATGCCCGTCGGCAGCAGCCGCAGCCAGGCAGGGCCAACCTCGACTCGCTGCTGGCCGGGATCCGCTTCATCCGCAGTCGTCCGGATATCCTCGGCGCGATCTCGCTGGACCTGTTCGCCGTGCTGCTCGGCGGCGCCACCGCGCTGCTGCCGGTGTTCGCCAAGGACATCCTGCTCACCGGCGCCTGGGGCCTGGGCCTGTTGCGCTCAGCGCCCGCCGTCGGGGCATTGCTGATGTCGCTGTGGCTGGCGCGCTTCCCGGTGGAACGCAAGGTGGGTCTGACCATGTTCACCGCAGTGGGCATATTTGGCGTGGCGACCATCGCCTTCGGCCTCTCGACCTCGTTCTGGTTCTCATTGGCGGTGCTAGTGGTGCTGGGCGCGGCAGACATGATCAGCATGGTCATCCGCAGCGCATTCGTGCAGTTGGAGACGCCGGACGAGATGCGTGGCCGGGTGAGCGCGGTGAACGGATTGTTCATCGGTGCCTCGAACCAGCTCGGCGAGTTCGAGTCGGGCGTTACCGCGCACTGGTTCGGCACAGTGCCGGCGGTGGTGCTCGGTGGCGTGGGCACGCTGGTGGTGACCGGGGTGTGGATGAAGCTGTTCCCGACGTTGACTCACCGCGACCGGATGCATAACGGCTGATCGGTTGCCTGTGCCGGTCTATTCGCGGGCTTGCCCGCGAAAGGGCCGACACAAGCTACAGAAAGCCCTCTCCCCAATGGCCATAGGCCCCCGCCATCCTTGCTGGTATGATGCGCGGCTTTTTTCCGCCCCACACAAAACCACGGTATCCGGTACGGTCTGTGCTTTGCTGTTGGGGTCGATACATTCACGGCGCGAGGGCGCCCGGGGAGCAGGCATGCTGGAAAGGCTGTTTCAACTAAAAGCACACGACACCAATGTGCGCACCGAGATTCTCGCGGGCGTCACCACCTTCCTGGCCATGGCCTACATTCTGTTCGTCAACCCGAGCATCCTCGGCGAGACCGGCATGGACAAGGGCGCGGTGTTCGTCGCCACGTGCCTTGCCGCGGCCATCGGCTCGGTGACCATGGGCATCATCGCCAACTACCCGATCGCCCTGGCGCCGGGCATGGGCCTGAACGCCTTCTTCACCTACACCGTGGTCCTGCACATGGGCCACACCTGGCAGGTGGCGTTGGGGGCTGTATTCCTCTCGGCAGTGCTGTTCTTCCTGCTGTCGATCTTCCGCATCCGCGAGTGGATCGTGAACAGCATCCCGCTGCCGCTGCGCTCGGCCATCGCCGCGGGCATCGGCCTTTTCCTGGCGCTGATCGCCCTGCATAACGCAGGTATCGTCGTCGATAACCCAGCAACCCTGGTGGGCCTGGGCGATCTCAGCAAACCGGCACCGATCCTCGCCACCCTGGGCTTCTTCCTGATTGTCGCCCTCGAGTCGCTGAAGGTACGCGGCGCGGTGCTGATCGGCATCCTGGCCGTGACCGTAGCCTCGATCGTGATGGGGGTCACCCCGTTCGGCGGCGTGGTCTCGATGCCGCCGTCGCTGGCCCCGACCTTCCTGCAGCTGGACATCGCCGGCGCCCTCGACGTTGGCCTGATCAGCGTGATCTTCGCCTTCCTGTTCGTCGACCTGTTCGACAACTCCGGCACCCTGATCGGTGTGGCCAAGCGCGCCGGCCTGATGGGCAAGGACGGCCACATGCCGAAGATGGGCCGCGCCCTGATCGCCGACAGTACCGCCGCCATGGCCGGGTCCCTGCTGGGTACCTCGACCACCACCAGCTACATCGAGTCGGCGGCGGGCGTGAGCGCGGGCGGGCGCACCGGCCTGACCGCCATCGTGGTCGCCGTGCTGTTCCTGCTGGCGCTGTTCTTCGCCCCGCTGGCCGGCAGCGTGCCGGCCTTCGCCACCGCGCCGGCCCTGCTGTTCGTCGCCGTACTGATGGCCTCGGGCCTGGCCGAGATCAACTGGGACGACGTCACCGAAGCCGCGCCGGTGGTGGTGACCGCCCTGGCCATGCCACTGACCTACTCGATCGCCAACGGCATCGCCTTCGGCTTCATCGCCTGGACCGCCATCAAGCTGATCTCCGGCCGTCACCGCGACTTGAACCCGGCGTTGGTAATCCTGTCGATCCTGTTCGTCATCAAGCTGGGCTGGTTCCCCGCATGAGTGCTGTCCTGGATCCTTCACAATACGACGCGCAACTGGCGGCCAAGGCCGCCCGCCTGCGCGAGCTGCTGGCCCCGTTCGGCGCGCCGGAGCCGGCGCTGTTCGACTCACCGCGCGAGCACTATCGCCTGCGCGCCGAATTCCGCCTGTGGCGCGAGGGCGGTCAACGTCACTACGCGATGTTCGCCCCGGGCGAGAAACACAAGGCAATCCTGATCAACGATTTTCCCATCGCCAGCGAGCGCATCAATGAACTGATGCCACGTCTGAAGGCCGCCTGGCAGGGCAACGAGGCACTCGACAATCGCCTGTTCCAGGTCGAGTTCCTCACCACCCTGGCCGGTGACGCGATGGTCACCCTGTGCTATCACCGCCCTCTGGACGAAGCCTGGGAGGCTGCCGCGCAGCAACTGGCCAGTGACCTGAACGTCAGCGTGATCGGCCGCTCCAAGGGCAAGCGCGTGGTGATCGGCCGCGACTACGCCGTGGAAAAACTCGACATCGCCGGACGCACCTTCAGTTATCGTCAGCCCGAAGGCGCCTTCACCCAGCCCAACGGCGCGGTGAACCAAAAGATGCTCGGCTGGGCCTTCGAGGCCATGGGCGAGCGCCAGGACGACCTGCTGGAGCTGTACTGCGGCAACGGCAACTTCACCCTGCCGCTGGCGACCCGCGCGCGCCAGGTACTGGCCACCGAGATCAGCAAGACCTCGGTCAACGCCGCCCTGCATAACCTCGACGAGAACGGCGTGGATAACGTGCGCCTGGTGCGCCTGTCGGCCGAGGAGCTGACCCAGGCGCTGAACGAGGTCCGCCCGTTCCGCCGCCTGGAAGGCATCGACCTGAAAAGCTACGACTTCGGCACCGTGTTCGTCGACCCGCCGCGCGCCGGCATGGACCCGGACACCTGCGAGCTGACCCGTCGCTTCGAGCGCATCCTGTACATCTCGTGCAACCCGGAAACCCTGGCGCAGAACATCGCCCAGCTGCACGATACCCACCGTATCGAGCGCTGCGCGCTGTTCGACCAGTTCCCGTATACCCATCACATGGAAAGCGGCGTCCTGCTGGTTAGGCGCTGACCTTCAGATCGCCGGGGCTGGTTTGCAGCCCATCCGACCGGTCCGACGCCTCGGCAAGGCCGCTCAGGAGTACGCGATTCCCTGGAGCGGCCTTGCCGAGGCGTCGGACCGGTCGGATGGGCCGCAAAGCGGCCCCTGAAGCTTCAGTCAGAAATCGAAGAACACCGTCTCCCCTTCCCCCTGGATACGGATATCGAAACGATACGCCGTCTTCCCCTCTACCTCGCAACGCCTGGCGATCAGCGTCTCGCGCCGCTGCGGCTGCTCGATCAGGTTGAGCACCGGGCACCGGGCGTTCGCCTCACCCTCGTCATCGAAGTACAACCGTGTATGCAGGTGGATGTTGATCCCCCGGGCAAACAGGCTGATGTTGATGTGCGGCGCCATCGGCACGCCCGCGGCATTGTTCACCACACCCGGCTTGACCGTATGCAGGGTCCATTCGCCGGCATCGAAGGTGGTCGCGGTGCGGCCGAAGCTGTTGAAGGCGTTCTCGTGGTTGAACTCATCCTGGTAGCGGCCATCGGCATCAGCCTGCCAGACCTCCAGGAAAGAGTCGCGCACCAGGTGGCCGTTGCCGTCGTATACCTGGCCGAGCAACAGGATTTGTTCGCCCGGCGCCTCGGGGGTGGCCAGGCGGTTCCAGATTTCCTGGTCGCGGGTCGGGTTGCCTGCGGCTTCCAGGGCCAGGCCGATGTGCACATAGGGGCCGGCGGTCTGCGAAGGGGTTTCCGGCAGCAGTTCGATAGGCATCACGGGCCTCCTCAGCGGTTTTCGAAGTGGGTCTGGCGCTGGCCGCGCAGGACAATGTCGAAGCGGTAGGCCAGGCAATCCATGGGGTTGGCGTGGCTCATGTCGAGCCTGGCGATCAGCCGCTGGACCGCGTCGGGGTTGGCGATCGACTTGACGATCGGGCACAGCGGAATCAGCGGATCGCCCTCGAAGTACAACTGGGTGATCAGCTTGGTCGCGATCGACGGTCCGCTGATGGAGAAGTGGATATGTGCCGGGCGCCAGTCGTTGGGGCCGTTGCGCCATGGGTATGGACCGGGCTTGATGGTACGAAAGCTGTAGTAGCCGTCGCGGTCGGTCAGGCAACGGCCGACACCGCCGAAGTTCGGGTCCAGCGGCGCCAGGTAGCGGTCGTTCTTGTGCCGGTAGCGACCGCCGGCGTTGGCCTGCCACATCTCCACCAAGGTGTTGGCCACCGGCTTGCCGTACTGGTCGACAACGCGGCCGGCGACGATGATGCGCTCGCCGATCGGCAAGCCGCCGTGGTTGAAGTTGAGCAGCAAGTCATGGTCGTGTTCGCCGAAACGCAGATGGGAAAAGTCCGGGCCGGTACTTTCGCTGATCGACTGTGGGATGCTGACCAGCGCCTGGCGCGGCGAGCGCGCCACCGAGGTCTTGTAGTCGGGGGTGAAGGCCTTGGGGTGCCAGTTGCGATCACGGATCACGAAGCGGCTGGTGTCCTGGGCGGGCATGCCGGTTTCCTCTCTTGGAATTGTCGAACGCCTGGGCGTGGCAGGCGGAGTTGCAGTTTCCAGCAGGCCAATCGGGATGAATATTGAATTCAGCAGTCTTAGCCATAACCATTTGGTTATGCACAAGCGACCAAGGCGACGCCGAGGGCAGCGCTGAACTAATCTTTGATTTCTTGTTTCACGAACCGGAGAGCACTACATGGAATGGCGAAAAGGCCGACGCAGCGACAACGTGGTCGATGCCCGCGGCGAAGGGGGCGGCGGCATGCGCTTCGGCGGCGGCAAGGGCCTGGGGCTCGGCGCCATCCTGTTGATCGTCGGCATCGGCTGGCTCACCGGGCAGGACCCGTTGCAGATCCTCGGCCAGCTGGCCGGACAGATGGAGCAGCAGCAGACCGCCCCGGCCAACGTTGGCAGCAAGGCACCGCCGGCCAACGACGAGCAGGCCGAGTTCGTCGCCTCGATCCTCGGCGACACCGAGGACACCTGGAAGGCGCTGTTCGCCCAGGCCGGCAAGCAGTACCGCGATCCCAAGCTGGTGCTGTTCAGTGGCCAGGTCAATTCCGCCTGCGGTTTCGCCTCATCGGCGGTCGGGCCGTTCTACTGCCCGGCCGACCAGCGCGTGTACCTGGACATGACCTTCTTCCGCGAAATGGAAACCCGCTTCAAGGCAGCCGGGGATTTCGCCCAGGCCTACGTGATCGCCCACGAAATCGGCCATCACGTGCAGACCCTGCTCGGGGTCTCGGCCAAGGTCGACGCCGCACGCCGCAACGGCCAGCGCATGGAAGGCGACAACGGCCTGCTGGTGCGCCAGGAACTGCAAGCCGACTGCCTGGCCGGGGTCTGGGCCTACCAGGCACAGAAACGCCTGAACTGGCTGGAGCCGGGGGATGTGGAAGAGGCACTGAACGCCGCCAATGCCATCGGTGACGATCGCCTGCAGCAGCAGGGGCAGGGACGGGTGGTGCCCGACTCCTTCACCCATGGTACCTCGCAACAGCGCGTGCGATGGTTCAAGGCCGGTTTTTCCAGTGGCGACGTAAATCAGTGCGATACCTTCAGCGCACGTAGCCTTTGATAGCCCCATCAGAACAGTGCACGCCCGTCGGTGTGCACTGGGTCTGCACCCGCAATTGACCACATCAAAAAACAAACGTATTCAACAAGTTATAAATTTGCTGAAAAAGCGTTTCAGCTTCTCGACGCTTTGCCGATAAGTCCTACACAAATCTGCGGGCTAACTGACAACAACAACGCCCAGCTTTTGAGATCAAGTGAGCGAAATCATTTTCTGGGAGAGCGTGCATGAACAGTTGGTTCGCTAATATCAGCGTCAACCTCAAACTCGGCCTGGGCTTCGGCCTGGTCCTGGTCCTGACCGGCCTGCTGGCCCTGACCGGCTGGAACAGCCTGGGCAGCCTTATCGACCGCAGCAACTGGATGAGCGACATCACCCAGCTCAACAGTGACCTGACCAACCTGCGCGTGGCCCGCCTGCAGTGGATGCTGACCAACGGCGACGATGCCTCGGCGGCCAACGTCCAAGCCAAGCTCGATGCCTTCGGCAGCCAGCAGCAGCACCTGGTCAACACCTTCAAGAGCCCCGAGAACCTCAAACTGCTGCGCGAGCAGGGCCAGAGCATCAGCGAATACCGGGTCTCGCTGGAGAAGATGCGCCAGGGCTACAAGACCACCCTCGCCGCCCGCGAATCGATGAACCAGACCGCGTCCCGCGCCAATGACGCCATCGAGGCGATCAGCGCCGCCGTGCTGTCCAGCGCCGAGAGCGATGCCAGCCGCCTGGCCCAATACCTGCTGATCAGCAAGGCCAAGCAACAGCTGGTGCAGGTGCGCCTTGACGTACGCAGCTACATCGCCGACCTGACCAGCGAAGCCGAGCAGGCCGCCCTGCGCCAGCTGGAAAACGCGCTGAATGAAATCGACAGCCTCAAGCGCCAGCTGCCGGGCGAAGCCTCACGCATCCAGCAATTCGAAAACGCCGTGCTGGCCTACCGCGACGCCGTGCGCCAGTTCCGCGACGCCACCGCAGCCATCGGTGTGGCCCGTGCCGAAATGACCGTGCAGGGCGCCGACATCGTCAAACGCAGCGACGAACTGTACAAGATCCAGATCGAGCGCCGTGACGCCGAAAGCGTCCAGGCCCGCACCCTGCAGACTACTGCCACCCTCCTGGCGCTGCTGGTCGGCGTACTCGCCGCATTCCTCATCACCCGTCAGATCACCCGCCCGCTGCGCGAGACCATGGACGTGGTCAACCGCATCGCCAGCGGCGACCTCACCCAGGAACTGCGTGTCACCCGTCGTGACGAGCTGGGCGCCCTGCAGCAGGGCATCGCTCGCATGGGCACCACCCTGCGCGACCTGATCACCGGCATCCGCGACGGCGTTACCCAGATCGCCAGCGCCGCCGAGGAACTGTCGGCGGTGACCGAGCAGACCAGCGCCGGCGCCAACAGCCAGAAGGTCGAGACCGACCAGGTGGCCACCGCCATGCACGAGATGGCCGCCACTGTCCAGGAAGTCGCGCGCAACGCCGAGCAGGCCTCGCACGCGGCGACCAACGCCGATGACGAAGCCCGGGTCGGCGACAAGGTGGTCGGTGAGGCCATCAGCCAGATCGAACGCCTGGCCCACGAAGTGCACCGCTCCACCGAGGCGATGACCCTTTTGCAGCAGGAAAGCCAGAAGATTGGCAGCGTCATGGACGTGATCAAGTCGGTGGCCGAGCAGACCAACCTGCTGGCGCTCAACGCCGCCATCGAGGCGGCCCGTGCCGGCGAGGCCGGTCGTGGCTTTGCCGTGGTGGCCGACGAGGTCCGTGGCCTGGCCCAGCGCACCCAGCAGTCCACCGAAGAGATCGAAGGCCTGATCGCCAGCCTGCAGCACGGCACCCAACAGGTCGCCGAAGTGATGAACGGCAGCCGCAGCCTGACCGACAGCAGCGTCGAGCTGGCGCGCAAGGCCGGTGGTTCGCTGGAGAGCATCACCCGCACGGTGTCGAACATCCAGTCGATGAACCAGCAGATCGCCGCCGCCGCCGAGCAGCAGAGCGCCGTGGCCGAAGAGATCAGCCGCAGCATCCTCAACGTGCGCGACGTGTCGGAGCAGACCGCCGCGGCCAGCGACGAGACCGCCGCCTCCAGCGTCGAGCTGGCGCGCCTGGGTGGTCACCTGCAGACACTGGTCAGCCAGTTCCGCGTCTGACCCTGTAACGCATCGCGGGGCAAGCCCGCTCCCACGACCGGTGGGAGCGGGCTTGCCCCGCGATCATTTCACCCCAGCCTTATTTGACGATCATCCCCACCCCACGCCCACGCGGATCGGAAGCGGTCTCCAGCTTCTCCCCGGTGACCCGGATCGCCTGGATATCGCCCATCTCCCAGCCCTGGTCCTCCAGCACGTAGCCCATCTTCTTCAAGTCGTCGGCCACTGCCCCCTTGAGCGGCGCGTAGCTGTCGAAGTAGATCGTATCCTTGGGCAGCAACTGGTGATGCACGCGCTGCGCCGCCACCGCCTTCTCCAGCGGCATGCCGTAGTCATACAGGTTGTTCATCACCTGGAAGATCGAGGTGAAGATCCGCGAACCGCCCGGCGTGCCCAGTACCAGGGCCACCTTGCCATCGCGGGTCACCAGGCTAGGACTCATCGACGAGAGCATGCGCTTGCCCGGCGCGATGGCGTTGGCGTCGCCGCCGACCACGCCAAAGGCATTGGCCGCCCCCGGCTTGGCACTGAAATCGTCCATCTCGTCGTTGAGCAGGAAGCCCGCGCCCTTGACCACCACGCCACTGCCATAGTCGAGGTTGAGGGTGTAGGTGTTGCTCACCGCGTTGCCCTGCTTGTCGACGATGGAGAAGTGCGTGGTCTGGTGCGGTTCCAGCCCCGGCTTGACCTTGTCGGTCTCGGAGATCGCGTTCGGGTTGACCTGGGCGGCGCGCTTGGCCAGGTAGTCCTTGGCCACCAGTTGGTCGACCGGGACCTTGGTGAAGGCCGGATCACCGAGATAGTCGGCGCGGTCGGCGAACACGCGTTTCTCGATCTCGGCCAGCAGGTGGATGTACTTGGCCGAGTTGTGCTCGACGCCCTTGAAGTCGGCCGCGCGGTCTTCCTTGATGCCCAGCAGCTGGGCCAGGGCGACACCACCGGAGCTTGGCGGCGGCGCGGTGTAGACCACATTGCCGCGCCAGTTGATGGCGATCGGGTCACGCCACACGGCCTTGTAGTCCTTGAGGTCGTCCTTGGTGATCAGGCCCTTGTCGGCCTGCATCTGCGCCACCAGCAGGTCGGCGGTCTTGCCCTGGTAGAACTCGCTCACGCCCTGGTCGGCGATGCGCTCCAGGGTGTGCGCCAGCTCCGGCTGCTTGAACAGCTCGCCGACCTTCATGTGGCCGAAGTAGTCGTTGAAGTTGGTGGCGGTCTTGAACAGGCCCTGGGCGTCGTCGCGGTACTGGTACTGCTTCTGGGCGATCTTGAAGCCGTTCTGCGCGTAGCCGATGGCCGGCGTCAGCAGCTCGCTCCACTTGAGCTTGCCGAACTTCTGGTGCGCCTCCCACAGCCCCATCACTGTGCCCGGCACACCGGCGGCGCGTACGCCGACCAGGCTGAGGTTCTCGATCACCTCGCCCTTGTCGTCCAGGTACATGGTCTTGGTCGCGGCCTTGGGCGCCACCTCGCGGTAGTCGAGGAAGTAGGGCTTGCCGTCGACGAACAAGGTCATGAAACCACCGCCGCCGATATTGCCGGCCTCGGGGTAGGTCACGGCCAGGGTGAAGGCGGTGGCGACGGCAGCATCCACCGCGTTGCCGCCTTTCTTGAGGATATCGGCGGCCACCTGTGCGCCATATTGATCAGGGGCGGCCACCGCGCCGCCTTCCAGCGTCACGGCAAAGGCGGAGGAGCAGCTCAGGATCGCGGCCCCGAGGGCCAGTGGCTGGAACATGACGATACGCATGCGCACTTCCTTGGTGTTGTTTTTGTTGATCAGTCATTAAGGCCGAAGCCACCCGACTAAGCAAACACCATGGCAGGATTGCGCCGCCAATGGGCAGACACTGTCGCGTTCAGGCAACTCAGCAGGCGTAGGCGGCCAGCTTCTTCTGGATGAAATCGAGGAAACACTGGATCCGCAACGCCAACTGGGTGTTGCGGTAGTAGACCGCGTGGATCGGCTGGCGATAGCCGTTATTGTGCTCTGCGAGCAGCACCTGCAGGCGGCCGGCGCGGATGTCCTCGTGGGTCATGAAATGCGACAGGCTGACAATGCCTTCACCGGCGATGGCCAGCTGGCGCAGGGTTTCGCCACTGGAGGCAAGCAGTTGCGGGCGGATTGCCCAATGGTCGCCCTGGGCGTGGCGCAACGGCCAGCGGTTGAGCGATTCCAGGGTGCTGAAGCCGAGCAGGCAATGTTGGTCGAGATCCTCGACCTTGTGCGGCATGCCGTGCTGCGCCAGGTAATCGGGGCTGGCGAGGACCTGCACCGGGCTGCAGCCCAGCGAGCGGGCATGCAGGCTGGAATCGGACAGCTCGCCGATGCGGATGGCCACGTCGGTGCTCTGCTCCAGCAGGTCGATAATCAGGTCGTCGGTATTCAACTCCAACTCGATACCAGGGTATTGCCGGCGGAACTCGCCGATCCACGGCAGGATCGCGTGCAGCATGAACGGCGCGGCGGCATTGATGCGCAGGCGCCCGGACGGGGTCTGGCGGTTCATCGACAGGCGCTCTTCCATGTCGTCCATCTGCTCGAGGATCAGCCGCGCGCGCTCTAGGAAGAAGCGCCCTTCCTCGGTCAGGTCCATGCGCCGGGTGGTGCGGTTGACCAACGTCGTGCCGAGCTTGCCCTCCAACCGCGACAGGGTGCGGCTGACGGCCGACGGCGTCTGGCCGATCTGCTCGGCGGCGGCGGAGATCGAGCCGCTGTCGATGACGGCGACGAAGACCTGGAGTTCTTCGGAGCGAGTTTTCACACGAATGACCTTGGCAGGGGTATGCCGTGATTGATAACCGCTGGGCGAAGCCTGTGCAAGCCGGCCCCACGATGGGGCGGACTCAATGGCCCTTGCCGAACACTTCATCCAGGTGCTGCTCGTACGCCGCCAGCGCCGCAGGCACATCCGGCCGCTTCATCACATCGACGGCGAGGAAGGTCGGCAGTCCGCTCATGCCGAGGAACTGGTTGGCCTTATGGAACGGGAAGTACACCGCATCCACGCCCTTGCCTTCGAAGAAGTCGCTCGGGTCATCGAACGCCTGCTGCGGCGCGTTCCAGGTCAACGACAGCATGTACTGCTTGCCCTGGACCAGGCCACCGCTGCCGTACTTCTGCGAGGCATCGGAGCGGGTGCGACCATCGTTGGCGTACAGGCTGCCATGGCCGGCGGTGAACACCTCGTCGATGTATTTTTTCACCGTCCACGGCGCGCCCATCCACCAACCGGGCATCTGGTAGATCACCACGTCGGCCCAGAGGAATTTTTCCACCTCGGCCTGGACGTCGTAGCCGCCGTCGATGAAGGTTTCCCGCACATCGAAGCCGGCACGGTCCAGGTGGGCCAGCGCGGCGTCGTGCAGGGTCTGGTTGAGGCGGCCTTCGGAGTGGGCGAAGCGTTTGCCACCGTTGAGCAGGAGGATCTTTTTCATGGGAGGGTCAGCCCTGTAAGTGAAGTTGCCGGCAGGTTAGGCACTCACCGGGCATGGAAACAGCTGTCCCAGGGCAAAATACATTTGTCTTAAAATCACGAATGACAAACATATTGTTGGTTTAAAATCTGATCACTCACTTCACTTACCGAGATCTCCCATGAGCGAGCAGTACGCCTTCATCCTCAAAGCCAAGACCCGCCCGGAACAGGCCGAAGCCTTCGAGCAACTGTTCCGTCCCTACGTCGAACCCAGCCGCCAGGAGCCGGGCTGCATCGAATACCATATGCTGCGCGACAAGGCAGACCCGAGCCTGTTCGTGTTCTTCGAGGTCTGGGCCAGCAAGGCGGCTCTGGACGTGCATTCGGCACTGCCGCACATGGCCGCATTCTTCGAAAAGCGCATGGATTACCTGGAGCGCGACTTTGATATCCAGATGATCGATATGCTCAGCGCCTCTTCCGCTAACCGCTGATCAACAGGTGCGTGCCCAGTAGCGCCAGGCCGATGAAGAAGCAGCGTTTGAACAGCGCTGCGCTGATCCGCTGGTGTTGGTAATGCCCCTGGTACATCCGCTGGACACCCATGATGAGGCAGGTTTCAACGCCAGTCAGGACCATGAGGATGTGTCTGAATATGATCGGGGCGCGCAGGCTCAGTACACCTCAGCCAGTTCGCGCAGCGCCGCCGAAGCCAGGAATGCGGAGCGTGAAGCGTAGCGATTGTCCTGCTTCACCCTGTCGTCGATTCGTTGCAACAGGTTCCTGGGCAACGTCGCACTGAAACGTACCGCCGTCCCCAGGTATGGCGTTGCGTCGAAGTCCACCAACGCCCAGAGGCCGCCTGCATACTCTGGGTTGTCCACATGCACATCCATTTCCTGCACCTGCGGCAGGGGCGCGCCATCGGCCACCAGCCCTTCATAATGCAGCGCCAGCGCCTCCTGAATGTTCTCCAGTGCCTGGGGGACCGTGGCGCCTGCGGAAAAACAGCCAGGTACATCGGGAATGGTGACGCCGTAATAGGTCTCACGGGACTTGTGCAGGACAACAAGCAGGTTCATCGGCTCTCTCGCTTTGTCGAGCTGCCCTGGTTGGGCATCTGCCGGGCAGCGTTTCCGGTCGGTGGACTGCGAAACTAGAACGTTCAGCCGCCCCCTCGCAATGTGCCAGGCGGCAGTGAAACAAGTTTCGGAAATGAACTACAGCCGAGTACCGAAACGCGCTGGGCGGCCCCTCGCAGGGCAAGCCCGCTCCTACAACGGTTGCGCCAAATCTGTAGGAGATCGCCCAGCCTTTCGGGCTGCGCAGCAGCCCCGGCAATTTCAAAGGCGGCTCAAAACCTGGGGCCGCTTTGCGGCCCTTTCGCGACGCAAGGCCGCTCCCACAGGGACCAGCTAAATCAATGAGTCAAGGCTAGTACCATGAGAGATTGTCCTGCCTATTGCACAACCCTGCCTTCGCGGGAAACAGTGTGGGAGCGGGCTTGCCCCGCGATCAATGCCGGCAAAGCCACCGCAATTACCTCGCCCTCCTCACAACTCCACTACGCGCCCCTTGCCGCCCCCCCGCCTGATTCCCCACAATCGCGTCCATGCCGCGCCACGACAGGGAATTCAACGTGCCATCGATCTATCAGCTCAAACCCCGCTTCCAGGCGTTCCTACGCCCTGCCGTCCAGCGCCTGTTCGACCGCGGCGTCACTGCCAACCAGGTGACGGTCACCGCTGCCGTCGTTTCCGTCCTGCTGGGCCTGTTGCTGGCCTGGCTGCCCCAGGTCACCTGGCTGTTCCTCCTGATCCCGGTGTGGATGCTGCTGCGCATGGCACTGAACGCAGTCGACGGCATGCTTGCCCGGGAGTTTGGCCAGCAGTCCAAACTCGGCGCCTACCTCAACGAACTGTGCGATGTGATCGCCGACACTGCTCTCTACCTGCCCTTCGCTCTGCTGCCAGGCGTTTCGCCGACACTGGTGGTGCTGGTGGTGGTGTTCGCGGTGATCAGCGAATACGCCGGCGTGATGGGCCCGCTGGCCGGCGCGTCGCGCCGCTACGACGGGCCGATGGGCAAGAGCGACCGGGCCTTCGCCTTCGGCGTGCTGGGTACCGGCGTGGCGTTCGGTCTGCTGGGCGCGGCCTGGATCAACGGCCTGCTGCTGGTCATCCTGCTGCTCTCGCTCTATACCCTCTACAACCGGGTTCGCCACGGCCTGGCCGAAACCCGCTGAGCCCCTCGCTGCCGGACAAGGATATTCGCCATGCGCCAAGCGCAATCACTGCACTTCTGCACCCATGACGGCGTCGAGCTGCACTATCGCCACTGGCCCGCCACGCGCAACGAACACCAACCGCGCCGGGCCGTGGTGATGTTCCATCGCGGCCACGAACACGGCGGGCGCATGGCCCACCTGGCCGATGAGCTGGACATGCCCGGCTACGACTTCTTCGCCTGGGACGCCCGTGGCCATGGCCAGTCGCCAGGGGCTCGCGGCGACAGCCCGGGCTTTGCCACCAGCGTGCGCGACGTGCAGACCTTCATCGAGCACATCCAGGCACAGCACGGCATCGCCGAGGCCGACATGGTGGTGCTGGCACAGAGCGTTGGCGCGGTACTGGTCGCCACCTGGGCCCACGATTATGCGCCAAAGGTACGTTGCCTGGTGCTTGCCTCGCCGGCCTTCAAGGTCAAGCTCTACGTACCCTTCGCCCGCCCCGGGCTGAAGCTGATGAAGGCCCTGCGCGGCAACTTCTTCGTCAACAGCTACGTCAAGCCGCGCCTGCTGACCCACGACCCGGAACGGGTCATGTCCTATGTCGCCGACCCGCTGATCAGCCGGCCCATCTCCGTCACCATGCTGCTGGGCCTGTACGACGCCGCCGACCGCGTGGTCGCCGATGCCCAGGCGATCCAGGTGCCGACGCAGCTGCTGATCTCCGGCGCCGACCTGGTGGTCAAGCGCAAGCCGCAAGAGCAGTTCTTCGACCGCCTGGGCAGTACGCGCAAGGAAAAACACATCCTCCCCGGCTTCTTCCACGACACCCTCGGCGAACGCGACCGCGCCCATGCCCTGGCGCGGATCGAGCGCTTCGTCACGCACTGTTTCGACGCACCTCAAGCGCAGCCCTCGCTGCTCGATGCCGACAAGAGCGGCGCCAGCTGCGCCGAGGCCGAGAGCCTGGCCGCGCCGTTGCCGCGCCATTCACCACGCGACCTCTACTGGCGTGCCACCCGCGCCGGCCTGCGCTTGGGCAAAGGCCTTTCCGAGGGGGTGAAGCTGGGCTTCGACACCGGTTTCGACTCGGGCTCGACCCTCGACTATGTCTACCGCAACACCCCGACCGGCAAGGGCAGGCTGGGCGAGCTGATCGACCGCAACTACCTGGATGCCATCGGCTGGCGTGGCATCCGCCAGCGCAAGCTGAATGTCGAGGAACTGCTGCGCCTGGCCATCGCCCGCCTGCGCGAACAGCAGCGCCCGGTGCATATCGTCGATATCGCCGCCGGACATGGCCGCTACATCCTCGAGGCGCTGCAAGGCCTGCAACAACTGCCCGACTCGATCCTGCTGCGCGACTACAGCGAACTGAACGTGGAACAGGGCAATGCCTTGATAACCGAGAAGGGCCTGGGCGAGATCGCCCGCTTCGTCCAGGGCGATGCCTTCGACCGCCCGAGCCTGGCCGCTCTCACCCCGCAGCCGACACTGGCGGTGGTCTCAGGCCTCTACGAACTGTTCCCCAGTAACCAGCTGGTCGGCAACTCGCTGGCGGGACTCGCCGATGCGGTCGAGGACGGTGGCTACCTGGTCTACACCGGTCAGCCCTGGCACCCGCAGCTGGAGATGATCGCCCGTGCCCTGACCAGCCACCGTGGCGGCCAGGCCTGGGTGATGCGGCGGCGCAGCCAGGCGGAGATGGACCAGTTGGTGGAGGCGGCAGGGTTTCGCAAGATTACCCAGCGCATCGACGAGTGGGGCATTTTCAGCGTCAGCCTGGCACAGCGGGTGCGCTGATGGCCCGTGAAACCGGGCTGATCCGCCGTGGCATCCTGTGGCTGTTGCTGCTCGGACCGTTCTTCTTTCTCAGCTATGGCATGGCCAATACCTACACCGCTGGCCGCGAGGACATTGGCAGCCTGGTGTTCGCCTGGGAACGGCAGATGCCGCTGTGGCCCTGGACGATCATCCCGTACTGGTCGATCGACCTGCTGTACGGTTTGTCGTTCCTGCTGCCGCGCTCGCGTTCGGAGATGGACCGCCATGCCCTGGCGCTGCTGACGGCGCAACTGATCTGCGTGGCCAGTTTCCTGTTCTGGCCGCTGCGTTTCACCTTCGAGCGCCCCGAGCTGTCGGGGCTGTTCGGCTGGCTGTTCGATGTGCTGATGGGTTTCGACAAGCCCTACAACCAGGCACCGTCGTTGCACATAGCGTTGCTGGTGATCATCTGGACGATGTTTGCCCGACATACGCAGCATCCTGCCTGGCGCTGGGTGGTGCATGGCTGGATGGGGCTGATCGGCCTGTCGGTGCTGACCACCTGGCAGCATCATTTCATCGATGTGCCGACCGGTGCGCTGGCGGGGTTTGTGTGCCTGTGGCTGTGGCCGCATAGCGGCCCGTTGCCCTGGCGACAGGCACGTCTGGCGCAGGACCCGAAACGTTGGCGCCTGGCGCTGCGCTATGGCCTGGGGACGGCCGTGCTGACGCTGTTGGCGATGAAACTGGGTGGTGGCGGGTTGTGGTTACTGTGGCCGGCGCTGTCATTGCTGCTGGTGGCGCTGAACTATGCCCTGTTCGGCGCCGCAGGTTTCCAGAAAGGCGCCGATGGGCGGCTGTCCGTGGCCGCCACCTGGCTGCTGGCGCCCTATCTGCTGTGCGCCTGGGTCAATTCGCGGCTTTGGACCTGGCGCCATCCGCAGGCGGATGAGGTGGCCGATGGCGTGTATCTCGGCAGAGTGCCGGGGCGCACTGAAGCATCTGCGTTCGCGGCGATTGTCGACCTGAGCGCGGAACTGCCCTGCCCCGCGATGACGACGCTGGAAACGCCGCAGGACTACCAGAGCCTGCCGACCCTGGACCTGATTGCCCCAGACCGGGAAATCCTGCAAAAGGCCGCCAAGGCCATCGAACACCATCATCAACAAGGCCCGGTGCTGGTCTGCTGCGCCTTGGGCTACTCGCGCAGCGCCAGCGCCGTCGCCGCCTGGCTGCTGCTCAGCGGCCATTGTACCAGTGCCTCCCAGGCCGAAGCGCTGATTCGCCAGGCGCGCCCCGGTGTGGTCCTGCACCCGGCCCATCGCCTGGTATTGCATAACTTGGAGGCCCAGCCATGAGGCTGCTCCTCGTCGCCAGCCTGCTCGCCCGTGGCCGCCAGCTGGAGCGCCTGTCGGATGGCCTGACCCTGCTGGCCCTGGCCTGCACCCTGGCTCCTTTGCTGGGCCTACCATTGGCGCCGTTGCCGCACCTGCTCTGCGGCCTCTTGCTGCTGCTCGGCCTGGCCCACAAGTATTGGGCCCTGCGCGTCGCCCTGGACGCCGACCTGTTCGCCCGCATCGGCGCCAGCAGCGACCTGCCCGGCGACACCCAGGCCCTGGACCACGCCCTGTTCGACCTGCGCCTCAAGCCTGCAGCCAGCGACCCGCGCGACTGGCCGACCCGCAGCCGGGCCGCCCTGGCCCTGCTGCGCCGCCAGGCCCTGTGCCTGACCCTGCAGGTCGCATTAATGCTAATCCTCCCCTTCACCGGATAAGACCAATGCCATGCTCGCCAGCCTGACCGCCTTCGTCATCACCTCCGCCGCCCGCCTGATCACCGGCGCCCGCGCCTTGTGGCTGGGCTGCACGCCGCAGCCGGTACAGCGCCTGTACTTCGCCAACCACAGCAGCCATGGCGACTTCGTGCTGCTGTGGGCCGCGCTGCCCGAGCCGCTGCGCCGCCGCACCCGCCCCGTGGCGGGCGCCGACTACTGGTGCAAGCCGGGCATCCGCGACTTCCTGATCCGCCAGGTGTTCAACGGCGTGCTGATCGACCGCCAGCACGGCGCAAGCGAGGGCAACCCACTGCAACCGGTACTCGATGCTTTCGCCCAGGGCGATTCGCTGATTTTCTTCCCGGAGGGCACACGCAACCTGACCGACGACCCGTTGCTGGCATTCAAGAGCGGCCTGTTCCACCTGGCCTCGGCCAACCCGCAGGTCGAGCTGGTGCCGGTGTGGATCGCCAACCTCAACCGGGTCATGCCCAAGGGTCGCGCCCTGCCGCTGCCACTGCTGTGCACCCTGAGCTTCGGCGAGCCGCTGCACCTGCAGCCGGACGAGGGCAAGCACGCCTTTCTCGAGCGGGCCCGACAAGCCCTGCTGAACCTGGCCCCGAAGGAAGCCTGAGATGGATCACAACACCCTGTCGCTGTTCGCCGGCATCGGCGCCCTGCTGCTGCTCGCCAGCCTGGTTGGCCGCCTGCTCAAATGGCGCGCCGGCCCCGCGCCGCACGCAGTGATCGACAACCTCAACGCGCGCATCAACGCCTGGTGGGTGATGGTGCTGGTGATCGGCATCGCCTTCCTGTTCGGCAAGTACGGCGTGATCGTGCTGTTCTACGGCGTGTCGTTCTATGCCCTGCGCGAGTTCATGACCCTCACCCCGACCCGACGCAGCGACTACCCGGCGCTGGTGGCGGCTTTCTATGTGGCGCTGCCGGTGCAGTACCTGCTGATCGCCATGGACTGGTACGGGCTGTTCAGTATCTTCATCCCGGTGTACCTGTTCCTGTTGCTGCCGATCCTGGCCAGCTTCGGCGGCGACACCACGCGCTTCCTCGAGCGCGCCTCCAAGGTACAGTGGGGCCTGATGATCGCGGTGTACTGCGTGTCGTCGGTGCCGGCGTTGATGACCCTGGACATTCCCGGCTACGAGGGTCGCAACCTGCTGCTGATCGCCTGGCTGATCCTGGTGGTGCAGATCAGCGACGTGCTGCAGTACGTGTGCGGCAAGCTGTTCGGCAAGCGCAAGGTGGCGCCGAACCTGTCGCCGTCGAAGACCGTCGAAGGCCTGGCCGGCGGTGTGGCGCTGGCCACCCTGGTCGGCGCCCTGCTGTGCTGGATCACCCCGTTCACCTTCTGGCAGGCGGCGCTGATGGCCTTGACTGTCAATGCCATGGGCTTCTTCGGCGGGCTGGTGATGTCGGCGATCAAGCGCGACCGCGGCGTGAAGGACTGGGGCCATATGATCGAAGGCCACGGCGGTATGCTCGATCGCATGGACTCGGTGTGTTTCGCCGCGCCGGTGTTCTTCCACTTCGTGCGTTACTGGTGGGCGTGAGGCGATGGAGATTCCGGTCGAATACATCGTCCATGAAAGCGCGCACTGGGTCGTCAATCATCACCTGGCCTCGCACCTGCCCGGCTACCTGATGCTCGGTTCGCGGGCTGGCGTCGCCAGCCTCGCGGAGCTGCCAGGCGAAGCCCTGGCAGACATGGGCCTGCTGATGGGCAGGATGCAAGGTGCCATGGAGCAGGAGCTGGCGCCCAAATGGCTGTACATCGGGCGCTTCGGGCATGTACCAGGGCATCCCCTGCACTTTCACTTCATCCCGGTATACGACTGGGTCGAAGCGCTGTTCTGGCGCGATGAGCGCTACCGCTCGCTGCAGCAATTCGGCTCAATGGAACAGCCGCTGTCCAAGACCGACGGCGCGGAGCTGACCTTGTTCATCTGGCGGGAGTTCGGGGAAAGCCCGACACCACCAGCAGTACCCGGGCGGGGTGTACCCGAGGTGATCGCTGCCCTGCGTAGTCGGCTTCAGCCCACTGCTGCGCAAGATCCATACCCCGCATAGCGCGCACAGACAGTTGGGTGTCGACCCCAGGCAACTGCAGGCGTGGTGATGGCCCTAAGGTGGTGCGTCATCTCCCCCACATGCCTGGAGCCACGCCATGTCCGATTTCATCACCGTCCTGCGCGAAACCTGCCCGACCCCGGTGGTCGACGCAACCAAGTGGAAGCGCATCGGCGGCGACCCGCACACCGTCAACCTCAATGCCTACCTGTCAGCCGACGGCAGCAAGATCATGGGCACCTGGATCTGCACGCCGGGCAAGTTCGAGGTCAACTATGAAAAGTGGGAGTACTGCCATTTCCTCGATGGCTATTGCATCGTCACCCCGGAAGGCGAGGAGCCGAAACACCTCAAAGCAGGTGATGTGTTCGTGATCGAACCGGGGATGAAGGGGACCTGGGAAGTGGTCGAGACGGTGCGCAAGTACTTCGTCTTCGCCTGACCCGCTCCCACGCTCACACAGCTTGCAAAAAAAATCGCGAACCCGATGTCCCTTCCCCAAGGTGCGCAGTTACAAGGGGAAGGGCCACCCGGCCCGCGATCAAGTCCACTCGCTCGTCAATCCTTCTTGCGGTACCCCTCGACGATCGCCGAGAAATCCTTGCCGCCTTCGCCGCGCAGGCTCATGGCCTGGTACAGCTGCTGGGCCACGGCGCCGAGGATCACCGGCTGGTGCGCCTGGCGCGCGGCCTCGGTGGCCAGCCCCAGGTCCTTGAGCATCAGCTCGGCACCGAAGCCGCCGGTGTAGCCGCGCGAAGCCGGGGCGGTCTCGATGATGCCCGGCCATGGGTTGTAGGTATCCGAACTCCAGCAACGCCCGGTGGAGCTGTTGATGATGCCGGCCAACACCTTGGTGTCGATGCCCAGCGCATTGCCCAGGGCCATGGCCTCGGACACACCGATCATCGAGATGCCCAGCAGCAGGTTGTTGCAGATTTTGGCGATCTGGCCGGTACCGACCTCGCCGCAGTGCACGATATTGCGGCCCATCTGCTCCAGCACCGGCTTGAGCGTGGCGAACAGCTCTGCGCTGGCGCCGACCATGAAGGTCAGGGTGCCGGCCGCCGCGCCGCCGGTACCACCGGAAACCGGCGCATCGCCCATGTCGATACCCTTGGCCGCTGCAGCCTTGGAGACCTCACGGGCGGTCTGCGGGTCGATGGTGCTGCAGTCCACGGTCGGAGTGCCGGGGCGGATGCCAGCCAGCACGCCGGTTTCTTCATCCAGGTACACGCCGCGCACATGGGCGGCGGCCGGCAGCATGGTGATCACCAGCTCGCTGTTGGCGGCTGCGTCCTTGGGTGACGTGCTGACCTGGCCACCCAGCTCCGCGAGTTCGGCCAGCACGGTCTTGTTCAGGTCGAACAAGTTCAGTTGGTGCCCGGCCTTGATCAGGTTGCGGGCCATGGGCGCGCCCATGTTGCCCAGGCCGATGAAAGCGATACGCATGGCGTTCTCCTTAGCGCAGGCTGATGGTGGTGTTCACACCGTCATTGACGCTGTCGTCGTCGAACCAGCGGGCGGTGACGGTCTTGGTCTGAGTGTAGAACTGCACCACCTGCTTGCCGTACGGGCCGAGGTCGCCGAGCTTGGAGCCACGGGAACCGGTGAAGCTGAAGAACGGCACCGGCACCGGGATCGGGATGTTGATGCCGACCTGGCCGATATCGATCTCGCTCTGGAACTTGCGCGCCGCCGCGCCGCTCTGGGTGAACAGGCCGGTGCCGTTGCCGAACGGGTTGGCGTTGACCAGGGCGATGGCCTCGTCGAGGGTGTCGACCTCCAGGGTCACCAGCACCGGGCCGAAGATTTCCTGGGTGTAGACCTGCATGTCGGTCTTCACCCCGGAGAACAGGGTCGGGCCGACGAAGTTGCCCTGCTCGTAGCCCGGCACCTTCACATCGCGGCCGTCCAGTTCGAGCTTGGCGCCTTCCTTGATGCCGCTTTCGATCAGGCCCAGCACACGCTCCTTGGCACGCTTGGAAACCACCGGGCCGACATCGGTGCCCGGCTCGTTGCCGGCGTTGACCTTGAGCTTGCTCGCCGCTTCCTTGATATCCGGCAGCCATTCGCGGGCCTTGCCCACCAGCACCGCCACGGAGGTGGCCATGCAGCGCTGGCCGGCCGCGCCGAAGGCGGCGCCGACCAGGGCGTTGATGGTCTGGGTGCGGTTGGCGTCGGGCAGCACCACGGCATGGTTCTTGGCGCCCATCATCGACTGCACGCGCTTGCCGTGCTGGCTGCCCAGGTTGTAGACGTGGGTGCCGACTTCGGTCGAGCCAACGAACGAGATCGCCTTGATGTCCTGGTGGGTGCAGATCGTGTCGACCACCTGCTTGCCGCCGTGCACCACGTTGAGCACGCCGGCCGGGATGCCAGCTTCCAGCGCCAGCTCGACCAGCATCATGGTCGACAGCGGGTCCTGCTCGGACGGCTTGAGCACGAAGGTGTTGCCGCAGACGATGGCCATCGGGAACATCCACAGCGGGATCATCGCCGGGAAGTTGAACGGGGTGATGCCGGCGCACACGCCGATCGGCTGGCGCAGGGTGTAGGTGTCGACACCGCCGGCGACGTTCTCGGCGAACTCGCCCATCTGCAGGGTGCCGATGGAGGCGGCGTGCTCGACCACCTCCAGGCCACGGAAGATATCGCCCTCGGCGTCGGCGAGGGTCTTGCCCTGTTCGGCGCTGAGGGTCACGGCGATGCGCTTGCTGTGTTCGCGGATCAGCGCCTGCAGCTTGAGCATGATGCGCATGCGCGCGCCGATCGGGGTGTCGCGCCAGGTCTTGAAGGCGCGCTCGGCGGCGGCCACGGCGGCGTTGACTTCTTCGACGGTGGCGAACGGCACCCGCGCCAGCACTTGCTGGGTCGCCGGATTGACGATGTCGCGCCATTCGGTGGTCTTGGACTCGACCCATTGGCCGTCGATCAGCAGCTTGACCTGCTCGACCTTGGTCTGGTCGGGCGTCTGGGGTGCGTTCATCTGCGCTCTCCTTGGAATTATTGTCGGAACGAGGACGCCTACGCCGCAGCGAACGGGGTGGCGCTCAGGGGCTGAGTTCGAGTATAGATGTGCAAACATCCAACAAGAATGCACAAAAAAACCGGATCATCATGCAAAAAGACCTCACCTCCCTGAGCGCGCTGAACTGGGACGACCTCAAGTTCTTTCTTGAGGTGGCGCGCACCCGCAAGGCCAGCAGTGCGGCCAAGCGCCTGGCCGTGGACTACACCACGGTGTCGCGGCGCATCGGTTCACTGGAAGGGGCGCTGGGCACTTTGCTGTTCGAAAAATCACGGACCAACGGCTTCGTGCTCACCGCCGAGGGCCAGCGCCTGCTGGGCTATGCCGAGTCGATCGAGAGCACCCTGCACATGGCCTGCGAGCAGGTCTCGGGTTCGGGCGTGGCATTGTCGGGGCATGTGCGCATGGGCTGCACCGAAGGCTTTGGCAGCTTCTTCGTCACTGCGCAACTGAGCCACTTCGTCGATGCCTGGCCGGCGATCTCGGTGGATATCCTGCCGCTGCCGCACTTCATCAGCCTGTCCAAACGCGAGGCCGATATCGTCATCGCCCTGGAACGTCCGGAACATGGGCCTTATGTGTGCTGCAAGCTGTGCGACTACCGCCTGCGCCTGTATGCGACCCAGGACTATCTGGACAACCACGAGCCGATCCGCGAGATCGCCGACCTGGGCCGCCATCCGTTCATCAGCTACGTGGACGACCTGGCGTTCAGCTCGGAGCTGCTGTACCTGGCCAACCTGATCCCCAACGCCAACGCGCACCTGCGCAGCACCAGCGTGATCGCCCAGTACACGGCGGCCTTGCAGGGACGCGGGCTGGCGATCCTGCCGTGCTTCCTGGCGGCGCAGGATCCGCGACTGGTGACGCTGCTACCGGAGGAGATCGAGGTGACGCGGCAGTTCTGGATGTACTGCCGGGAGGATCTGCGCAAGCTCAAGCGGATCACCCTGCTATGGGATTACATTCGCGAGGTGACCGAGGCCAATGCGCCGTTGCTGATGGGCGAAACCCGCGAGATGAAATTCGCCCAGGGTTGAACTTGAGGGCTTGCCCCGCAATGGATGGCATGCAGCACTCAGTCCGACGCCACCACGATCGACACCCGCCGATTCTCCATGCGCCCTGCCGCGGTGCGGTTGTCCGCCACCGGCTGGCTGCTGCCCATGCCGCGGGTCTGGATGTTCTGCGGCTGCATGCCGATGCCGATCAAGGCCTTGGCCACGCTCTGGGCACGGCGCTCGGAGAGCTGCTGGTTGTAGGCGGCCTTGCCCGAGGCGTCGGCATGGCCATCGATGCGCACACGCTGGATATCCACCGACAGCAGCGCCTTGCCGATACGCTCGACGATCGACTCGCTGGCGCTGTTGAGGCTGTCCAGGTCACTGCCGAACAGCACCTTGCCGGACAGGTCGAACGCCCAACCCTCGTCGGTCGGGGCGAAGCCCTCGCGCTTGAGCACGGCGACCTGCTCGGGGGTCAGTCCCTTGGGCGGTACGCTCTGGCAGCCGGCCAGAGCCAGTAGCGCCAGCAGCAGGGTGATTAACGGGAAACGCAGCACGGAAAAACGCTTGGTCACGGTTCAGCTCCTGTTCTTTGCATCAGTGGCGCAGCGTTCCGTCTGCGCCACTTGCCAATGGCCACGGCGATTGCGCTTGGCCTGGTACATCGCCGCATCGGCGGCATTGAGCAGACTGGCCGGGTCACGGCCATCGTCCGGGTAATAGGCGATACCGACGCTCAGCGAGGTGGTCAGGCTGGTGCCATCCTCAAGCTGCACCGGCAGCTTCATGCTGGCGACAATCTTCTCGGCGATGCGCTGGGCATCCTCGCGCGAGTGCAGCGGGGTCAGCAGCACGGCAAACTCGTCGCCGCCCAGGCGCGCCACCAGGTCATGCTCGCGCAGTTGCGCACGCACGCGGCTGGCCACGCTGATCAGCACTTCGTCCCCCACCGCATGGCCGAGGCTGTCGTTGATCTGCTTGAAGTGGTCGCTGTCGAGGAACAACAGCGCCAGATGGTCTTCGGTACGTGCGGCATTGCGCAGGCTGCGGCTCAGCCGCCCTTCGAAGAACGCGCGGTTGGGCAGGCCAGTGAGGCTGTCATGGCTGGCCTGGTGGGCGAGGCTTTCGTTCTCGCTCTGCAAATGGCTCTGCCAGACCTCCAGCTCATCGAGCAGGGCATTGAAGTCATTGCCCAGCTCGTTGAGCTCGGCGATTTGGGTCTGCGGCACCCGCCGGTCGAAACTGCGCTCGCGCCGCGCGGCGTGGGCAACGCTGGCCAGGTTACGCAAGGGGCGGATGATATCGCCGAACAGGCGTCGCGACAGGTACAGCGCCAGCACCGCGCTGAGCACCGTGCACACCAGAATGCCCACCAGCCCGCTGAGCAGGAAGCGCACCAGGCTGCCACCCTGCCCGGTCAGCTCGATATGGCCGACCCGCTGGCCCATGTGCTGCACCGGCATGTTGATCGGTTCCTCCAGCAGGCTGCGCGCCACCTGGGACTGCAACTGCGCCATTACCCCCTGCTCGTCGCGTTGCCAGTGGGCGAGCAGGTCGCCATCGTTGTCGTACACCTTGGCGTCGGCCACTTCTTCGGTGGACGCGATCAGCGCCAGGGCCTCGTTGGCCGCGGCACTGTCGTCGAAGACCACGGCGGCCTCGACGGTGTAGTTGATGGAGCGGGCGATCAGGTGCAGGTTGTGGTTGGCATAGACGCGCAGCGCCGCCACCCCGAGCAGGGTCACCAGCACCCCGGCCAGGCCCGCGGCCAGCAAGGCCACGCTCAGGTGTCCCCGCCCGAGCACGGCGCGCAGGGTCGGCCGGCTGAAGCGCCTGGCTGAACGTTTCATGGCTGCCCCGCCCGCCGTCGCGACAATTGCAGCACGCTAGGGTGAATGCGCACGCCACTGCGTGCCACTGAGTCGAGGTTGACGTCGAACGCCACCTGCTGATCGCCGACCCGCAGGCAGAACAGGCTACCCACCGTGCACGGATCGTCGGCCTCGCTGATGCTCAGCACCGGGTGGCCGTTGATCCGCTGGAACAATCGCTCACGTTGCTGTTTGTCGAGCTTGCCGAGGTAGATGGCGTCGCAGGCACTGGCCACGCTCGGATCGTCGGCGAGCAGGCGGCGCACCTGCAGGGGTTGCCCGGACTGCTGCAGGTTGCCCTTGATCAGGTCGTCGGCGTATTCGGTCGGGCCGACCAGGCACAGGCGCAAGGGATTGGGGTCGGCAGGCCAGCGGGCGTAGCTGAGGATGCCCAGCACGACCTGGGTCACGGCCTTGGCCCGTAGCTTCACCTGCGCCTGCGATACGGCATTGTCCGCCCAGGCGGGCGCGCCGTTCGACAACAGCATGGCCATCAGCAACGAGAGCGCACAGCCCTTCACGCGTCCCAGGGCCGAGACAGCCACTGTCATGGGGGGAAATCTCACAAAATGTTTGCGGATAATGCCGCAACGATAGCATATCAGCGGCAAACTCCAGAGTCAGACTTGCTCCAGCATCAACCCCGAGACCCGCCGGACCTTGCGCCCCACCGCCTCCTCGAACACCCCTGCCCGCGGCTCGATGAGGCTGAAGCAATGCTTGGCGCGGGTGATGCCGGTGTACACCAGTTCCTTGGTCAGCACCGGGTTCAGCGCGTCGGGCAGCACCAGCGCGGTATGGCTGAACTCCGAGCCCTGGGACTTGTGCACGGTCATGGCGAACACCGTTTCCACCTCGCTGAGACGGCTGGGCAGTACGAAACGCACCCCACCGCTGCCATCGTTGCGCGGAAAAGCCACGCGCAGCAGCGCCTCTCCATGATCGTCCGGCAGGCGCAAGGCGATGCCGATATCGCCGTTCATCAGCCCGAGGCCATAGTCGTTGCGGGTGACCAGTACCGGACGCCCCTCGTACCAGGGTTGCTGGTTGTCGATCAGCCCGGCGTTGTGCAGCACCCGGGCGACCCGCTCGTTGAGGCCTTCGACGCCCCAGGCGCCCTTGCGCACGGCACAGAGCAACTGGAACGCCTCGAAGCTCTGCAGCACCTCGGCCGCCCAGCGCTCCCAGCGCGGATCGTCGCCTGGCGTGCCTGGCGGCGGGCGCAGGCGACCGATGGTTCGCAGGTAGCCGCGATACCCTTGTGGCCCCTCGGGGCCTTGGTTGAGGCCATCGAGCAGCAGGCGCTCGAAGCGTTTGTCGTGCTCGCCGCCCAGGGTCAGGCAATGGACATCCGCCGGTCGGGTCGCCAGCAGCGCACGCGCCTCCAGGGCTTGCTGGCGATTGACCAGGCGCGCCAACTGGCCGATGCCGCTGCCTTCGCCAAAACGCCGCGAGTGGCGCAGCATCACGATCTGCTGGGCCAGCGGGTTGCGCTGGCCGTCGCCCGACCTCAGGCCGATGTCGGCCAGCGACTGTCCGCCCACCTGCTCCAGCCAGGCCAGGGTCTGCGGCCAGTAGCCGCCATCCTCGGCGTCTCGGCACAGGTCGCCCAGCACCGCTCCGGCCTCCACCGAAGCGAGCTGGTCCTTGTCGCCCAGCAGCACCAGCCGCGCATTGGCCGGCAGGGCGTCGAGCAGGTTGGCCATCATCTCCAGGTCGATCATCGAGGCTTCGTCGACCACCAGCACATCCAGGGGCAACGGGTTGCCGGCATGATGGCGGAAGTGCCGCGAACCCGGGCGGCTGCCCAGCAAGCGGTGCACGGTGCTGACCTCGGTGGGGATCTGCGCCCGCACCGCGCCATCCACCTGCAAGCGCTCCACCTGCTGGCCGATGGACTCGGTGAGGCGCGCCGCGGCCTTGCCGGTCGGCGCCGCCAGGCGGATGCGCAGCGGCCGGCCTTGCTCGACCGCAGGCCCCTGCAACAGCGCCAGCAGGCGTACCACGGTGGTGGTCTTGCCGGTCCCGGGGCCGCCGGTGATGACACTGAAGCCGGCACGGGTGGCCAGAGCGCAGGCCAGTTTCTGCCAATCCACCTCGCTTGCGGTCGAGCCACCTTCGAACAGTTGCGACAGACGTAGTGCCAGGTCGGCCGGCTGAGGCTGAAGGCGCGCCAGGCGCTCATGCAGGGCATTGTCGATGCGCCGCTCGTAAGTCCAATAGCGGCGCAGGTACAGGCGCTCGCCGCTGACCACCAGTGGCCTGGCACGCTGCTCGACGGTATCGCCTGCGGCAACCAGGGGACTCTCGGCGAGCCGCTGCAACCAAGTGCCCAGCTCGAGGCTGGCCAGCAGCTGCGAAGGCAGCAGCAACGGCCCGGCCAGCGCATCGCCTTCCGGTGGCAGCGACAGGGCGAAGTCCGGCTCGGCAAGGGTCTGTTGCAGATCGAGGCAGACATGGCCATGGCCCAGCTGGTGGCTGGCCAGGGCGGCGGCCAGCAGCACCAGCGGATCGCTGCCCGGCGCCCGCTCCTCGAGGAAACTCACGAAGGCCCGGTCCAGGGCGCGCAGCCAGCCACGCTCGACCCAGCGATAGAGCAGCGCCAGCAGGTCCCGGCTGTGGCGCAGCGGCGCCAGGGCGCTCAGGTGCTCGGCCTGCAAGGGCGTGGGCAGCAGGTCGTCGAGGTTGCGGCTCATGGCGTGGCTCCGGCAAACAGGTCCTGTTGGGCGGGTTCTTGCTCACCCCGGAACATCGCGTCGAGCTGTTCGATCAGCGCCCGGGGAGGCCGCGCATGATACAGCCCATGGCCGGCCGAGGTGACCCCACGCAGGAAGATGAACACGGCACCGCCGACATGCAGGTCGTAGTCGTAGTCGGGCAGGCGCGCGCGCAGCTGGCGATGCAGGGCCAGCAGGTAGAGCACGTACTGCAGGTCGTAGCGATGCTCGAGGATTGCCTGCTCCATGGCCAGGGCGCCGTAGGCCTCGGCGTCGGGGCCGAGCCAGTTGGACTTGTAGTCGGCCACGTAGTAGCGCCCGTCGAGTTCGAAGGCCAGGTCGATGAAGCCCTTGAACATGCCGTTGAGCACGGTCGGCTGGGCGGCCGCCCGCGTCATTCCAACGTGGGTGTGGCGCGCCACCAGATGGTCGAGGCGCACCGCGTCGACCTGATGGCTGGCGAACCAGAACTCCATTTCGACCTGGTAGCGCTCGAGGCCTGCGAGGGTCAAGGTGGCCCCTTGCAACGGCATGGGCTGGACCAGCAGTTGCTGCAGCCATTGGGTCAGCGTGGGAATCCAGCCTGTCCAGTCGCGTCGGTTGCAGCGCTGGCCCACGGTGCGTTCGATCACCGGCCCTTGGGCGGCGACCTCGGCGAACCCTTCGCGCCCCGCCCATTCGAGCAGGCCGTGGAGGAAAGTGCCCGGATTCGGCCCACGGGGGAAGCGGTGGATATCGCCCGCCTCGGCCGGCACCTCACGCAGCGACTGGCTGTCCAGCACCTCGTCGTCCAGCAATTGCTGGGCCTGGGAGCTGTCGGCGACCAGGGTCTGGTCGCCCACCCGCAAGGCACTGTACGAGGCGATCCACCAGTGTTCCGCAGCGGCCCGACGAGGCTTGCGCGGCGGCAGCAGCTCGCGCTGGCTGTCCGGCGTGCGGTAGCACAGGGCCTGAACCTCAGGCAGCGGACCATGGGTGATGGCCGGATTACCGGCCGCCAGGGTAGCGAGCCATTCGCCCAGCTGGCTGGAAGCCGCCAACGACAGGCCGCCACCCAGCAGGTAGCCCAAGGCCGAACGATGCAACTGCGAACTGCGCTGGGTGCCGCGCTTGAGGTCGGCAACGCCCAGCCAGCAGGCATGCTGGGCACGGGTCAGGGCGACGTAGAGCAGACGCAGGTCCTCGGCCAGGCGTTCATCGTCGGCGCGCTCGATCTGCGCGGCGTCCGGTGTCAAGGTCAGGTGCGCCACGCCCTGGTCGTCGTGCCAGCCCAGGGGCAGGCGCTGGCCATCCACCGGCTTGCTGGTGCAGATGAACGGCAGGTACACCAAGGGGTATTCCAGGCCCTTGGACTTGTGGATGGTCACCACCTTGACCAGTTGCTCGTCGCTTTCCAGGCGCAGGATCTGCTCTTCTCCGGCTTGCCCTGCGTTGGCCAGGTGCTCGGTGAGATGACGGATCAGCGCCTGCTCGCCATCCAGCTCACCCGCGGCCTGCTGCAGCAGTTCAGCCAGGTGCAGTAGGTTGGTCAGCACCCGCTCGCCGTCGCTGCGGCCCATCAGCGCCCGCGGCAGCTGGAAGTCGTGCAGCAGGCGCCGCAGCATCGGCAGCACGCCCTGGCGTTGCCAGATGTCGCGGTAGCGGCGAAAACGCATAACCCAGTTTTCCCAGACCCGCTCATCCTGGTTCAGGCGCTCCAGTTCGATAAGCGGCAGGTCGAGGGTCAGGCTGGCCAGAGCGGCCTTGAGCATGCGCTCCGAGTCCGGCTCGGCGCAGGCCTTGAGCCAGGCCAGCAGGTCATGGGCCTCCTGGGCGGCGAACACCGAATCCTTGTCCGACAGGTATACGCTGCGCACATCGCGAGCCGCCAGCTCGGCGCGGACCAGCTGGGCCTCGCGACCGTCGCGCACCAGGATGGCGATATCGGAAGGCAAGCAGGGTCGCAGCTTGCCGGCGGCATCGGCGAAACCGCTGACGCCTTGCTGACCACCTTCGAGCAGCTCGACGATATGGCTGGCGCAACTGGCCGCCAGTTGCTGGCGATACGTTGTGCTGGACACCGGCTCGTCGCTCTCCAGCTGCCAGCAATGCAGGGCCGCGCTGGGCTGCCCGGCGATCAGCAGTTGCTCGCCACGACCCTTGGCGCGCACTTCGACGAAGGGCAGCGGGTTGTCGCCCTGGGCACGGAACAGGAAGGCGCCACGGCCCTCGGCGCGTTCCTCGGCCTGCAGGAACACCCGGTTGACCGCCGCGACCATGGCCTGGCTGGAGCGGTAGTTGGTGTCCAGGCTGTGCAGGCGCCCGGCGGTGGCACGGCGCGCGGCCAGGTAGGTGAAGATGTCGGCGCCACGGAAGGCATAGATCGCCTGCTTGGGGTCGCCGATCATGAACAAGCCGGTGTCCGGGTTGTTCTCGGTGATGCGGTAGATGCGCTCGAAGATCCCGTACTGGACGGGGTCGGTGTCCTGGAACTCGTCGATCAACGCGACCGGGAACTGCTCACGGATCAACGCGGCCAGGCGCTGACCGGAGTCGCTGCCCAGGGCATGTTCCAGGCGCAGCAACATGTCGTCGAAGCCCATTTCGGCGCGGCGACGTTTCTCCACCTCGAAGCGCGCCGATACCCAGGCGGCGGCATGCTCCAGCAACCGTGCGTCAGGGCTGGCCAGCCCCTGCAACTGCTCGCGCAAGGACTCCATGACCCGCAGCGCCGGGTGTTGCGGCGGCTCGCCGGACTTCCAGGCCTCGGCCAGGCCAGCGGGTGTCAGACGGGTGAAGCCGGTGCCTAGGTCCAGTTCCATGGCCTGCTCATCACCGGCCCAGGCCCGCAGCTTGTCGAACCAGGGCTCGAAATAGCGTGCCTGCAACTTGCGCCCGTCGGCCTGCTTGGCCGCCACGGCATCGCGGCAGATCTGCTGCAGCTCGTCGGCCCAGGCGCCCCAAGGCGCCTTGAGTTGGGCCAATTGCTCGGTGCGCTGGCGCAGGGTCGCCTCGATCAACGACTGCGGGTCTTGCTCGTCCTCCTGGCCACGGACACGGCCAAACAGCGGTCTGATCCTCGGCAACAAGGCATCGGGGCTGCCCCAGTTGCCACGCACCCAGGCCAGTGACTCGCCGCGCATGCCGTAGCAGAAGCGCCGCCAGTAGTCGCGCATGACCTGGCCCAGCAGTTCGCTGTGATCGGTCTCCAGGCTCTGGGTGAACAGGCTGCCACTGTCGAAGGCGTGCTCGCGCAGCATGCGCTGGCACCAGCCGTGGATGGTCGAGACAGCGGCCTCGTCCATCCACTGCACGGCGATCTCAAGGCGGCTGGCGCAGCGTGGCCATTGCTCCTGTGGGTAATCGTCGCGCAGCAGATGCAGCAGCGGGTCGGCACCGTCCAGCTCGCCGCGGAAGAAACGCGCCGCCTCGGCCAGGCGCGCGCGAATGCGCTCGCGCAGCTCCTTGGTGGCCGCGTCGGTGAAGGTCACCACGAGGATCTGCGGTGGCAGCAGCTCGCGGCTGAAACCCTGCTCGCCGCCATGGCCGAGTATCAGACGCAGGTACAAGGCCGATATGGTGAACGTCTTGCCGGTGCCGGCGCTGGCTTCGATCAGTTGGCTGCCGTGCAGGGGGAAACTCAGCGCCAGGGGGCGGGCTTGGGTCATTGGGCGTTCTCCGGGTTACCCAGGGTCTGCCAGGGCGCTGCGAACAAGGGGCGATACAAGGCTTCGCACCAGCCTTCGAAGGTTTCGTCGAGGGCCAGCGCGGCGAAGTCACGATACTGGCGGGCCAGGGCCAGGCTTTCGCTGCGCTCGCCGAAGTTGTTCTGGCCGTCACCCTCATAGGCGCGGATCGCGGCGGCCGTCGCCTTGTCCGGGTCCTCCTGGGCCAGCCAGGCGAAGGCGGTCTTGGCCGCCACCGGCAAGGGCGCGTTCATACCCGCCTGGCGTGCCACCAGCAGTTCGCCCAGGCGCTCTGCCGCCTCGCCCTGAGGCAACGGGGCCAACAACAGGGTCAGGTCACTGGCCACCAGCGCGCTGTGCAACGGGTAGCCAGAAGCACAGGCAGCAAGGTGCATCACCCAGGTCGGCACCAGCCGGTGCCACTTCAGGCTGTTGCGTCCAGCACTGAGGGTATTAGGCACGGTGGCGATGCTCAACAGGCTCTGGTCCTCGGCCTGGTACACCTGGCCAAGCCAGCCCTCCAAGCGCAGCGGCCCCTGTTCGAAATGGATCGGCATGGCGCCCTCGACCCGGGTTGGCCAGCGCTGCAGCAGTTGCCGATGGCGTTGCAGCAAGTCCGGCAGCGGCTGAATCAACTCGGCCTGCAAGGCTTCGCCGAAGCCTGCCAGCGGCAACATCCCGCAGGCCTGGAGACGTCGGGCCTGGGCCTGCAACGCCCGCTCGGCGTTGTCCGGATCGGCCAGCGCGGCGCCAAGCAGGCTTTCGCTCAGGCCATAGCGTTGCAGAGCGTCCAGCACGAAGGGTTCTTCGTCCGGGGTCGGTGCCTCCAGGGCCTCGAAGAACACTTTCAGGCGCTGGCTGAAGAAATGCCGGACCGGATGGCGCAGGAAGTCCTGAAGCTGCACCAGGTTGAGCGGCTCATCGCTGGTGTAGGGCGACAGTGCGACAGGCACTTGCGCTTCGTCCTCGGCCTGGTGCAACGCCAACCATTCATGGGCGAAGCTGAACAACGGGCTGCCCTTCTGGAAGTAGCGCTGGCTGAACGGCTGCAATGGGTGCTCCTGGGTCAGGGCATGCAACAGCTGCTGCCCAGGGTCGTCGCGTTGGCCGGTCTTGGCGCCGGCGAGCTGCCAGCCGGCGGCCAGGTGATCGCGCAACTGCCCGATCAGCACCGAGGACGGTCGCTCGCTGTTGTCGCGGATGCTGTGCCCGACCCAGCTGACATAAAGCTGGTCACGTGCAGAGAGCAAGGCCTCGAGCAACAGATAACGGTCATCCTCCCGACGCGAACGGTCCCCTGGTCGGTAGTCGCTGGCCATCAGGTCGAAGTCGAGGGGCGGCTGGGCACGTGGGTAGTCACCGTCGTTCATGCCCAGCAGGCAGACCACCCTGAACGGGATGGCGCGCATGGGCATCAGCGTGCAGAAGTTCACCGAGCCGGCCAGGAAGCGCTGGGACAACTTGCCCTGGTCCAGCCCGGACAGCCAGGCTTCGCGCACCACGGTCAGTGGCAGCAAATCGTGCAGGCCGACCGCGTCGCAGGTTTCCAGCCAGGTGTCGCGCAGGTCCTGCAGCTGTACCAGGAGCAGTTCGTCATGCTCGTTTTCGGCCAGGAAGAAGATCTGCAGCAACGCATGCAGTCGTGCCCCCCAATCCGTCGCCGTGGCCGGCTGTGAGAGCGCCTGGCAGGCAATGTCCAGAGCATCGAGCAACGCCACCAACGGGCCGATCAGCGCGGCGTCGAGGCCGCCGATCTCATCGTACGGCTCGATACCGTCACAGCCTTCGCCCACGCCGACTGCGTACCCCAACAGCATGCGCCGCAGGCCGAAGCGCCAACTGTTCTGCTCAAGACCCTCGGGCAGGCCAAGGCTGGCGCGTTGCTCTGCGCTCAACCCCCAACGGATACCGGCGCCTTCGATCCAGCGGTGCAGGGTTGGAAGGTCGCTTTCCTGAATGGCGAAGCGGGCGCGCACTGCCGGCACGTCCAGCAGGTCGAGCACTTCGCTGACGGCGAAACGGCTGTCGGGCAGCTTGAGCAGATGCTCCAGGGCGATCAGCAGTGGGTCGCGGCCACGCTGGCCCTGGTCGGTCAGGGTGAACGGGATGTAACGCGGATCGTTGCGGTCGAGCTGGCCGAATACGGCACGGATATGCGGTGCGTAGGTGTCGATAGCCGGCAGCATGACAATGACGTCGCGAGGCCGCAGCGTGGGGTCGGCACTGAAGCGGGCCAGCAACTGATCGTGCAGGATTTCCACTTCGCGCTGCGGACTGTGGGCCAGGTGGAAACGTACGGAGCGGTCCTTGGCCGGGTCGACCGCCGGCCACTGCTCGCGGGTCTCGGCCAGGGGGCGCAACTCGAGGATATCGTCCTGCAGCTGGTTGAGCAGGGTCTTCGGTTCACCTTCACTGAACAGGTCGATGCGTCCGTCGCTGAACACGCCCTGGTAACTGCCGGGATCGTCGTAGCTGTCGAGCAGGTTGATGTAGTCGCGCCCCTGCTTGCCCCAAGCGGCCAACAACGGGTGTGCATGTTGGTGCAGCAGATCGTCGTCCAATTGCAGGGGCATGCCCTGCTTACGTTGCTGACGCTTGTACTGGTGTCGCAGCAGGTCCTTGTCGGCGACGATATCGCCCCAGTGGTGGCGGCAGGGGTTGTGCACGCACAGCAACACCTGGCTGAAGCGGGCAAGACCTGCCAAAGCCTCGAGGATCTGGGCAGGCAGCGACGAAATGCCGAACACGATCAGCCGCGCCGGCAGCCCGGCGGGGGCCTGTTCCAGGCCGTTGATCCGCTCGATGAAACGTTGATGCACCCCGGCCCGGCTCTGGGCCATGCCCGCCTCGCCCACGTCTTCCAGCAGAATCCGCCACAGCTCGGCCTGCCAGCGATTGCCGGCGGCCAGCGGCTTGCGCTCACCCCGTGCGGTGTTGAGCACATGGGCACCACTTGCCCAGTCCTTCAGCCAGTCGGCACGGTAGACCTGGTACTGGTCGAACAGGTCGGCAAGGCGCTCGGCCAACTGATAGCGCTTGCGCAGGTCGCTGTCATCGGTAAGGAAGCGGCGCAGGGGCTCGAAGTGCGGGCGTTCGATCACTTCCGGGAGCAGGCGCATCAGGCGCCAGGTCAGGGGCGCCTTGTCCAGCAGTGACACCTCGGGGATTTCGTCGCGCCCCAGCACGCGACGGTACAGCTGCCACATGAAGCTACCCGGAAGCTGCACATCGATGGCGGCTGCGATCCCGCAACCGCCCTGATCGTCGTCCTGTGGGTCCTCGGCCAAGGCCAGTTTCAGCCATTGGGCGATACCGTTGCTCTGCACCAGGGCGATTTCGTTTTCCAGCGGCGCCAGGGGGTAACGGCGCATCACGCTCACCACCAGATTGCGCAGGTCGTCCAGGCGGTTGCCCTGAACGATCATGAAGCCTGGGTGAAGTGAGGTGGTCTGGGGCATTGGCTGGTCTCGGGGAGCGGTTGATGCAGAGGAGAAACCTTATCACGGAGGCAGCCGACACGTTCCCCCTGTCGGAACGGCATTGGCTTTTGGGCAAGCGGAAAAGACAAAACCCCTACCTGCTCGCGCAGATAGGGGTTTTGCGAAATGAATCTTGACGATGACCTACTCTCACATGGGGAAGCCCCACACTACCATCGGCGATGCATCGTTTCACTACTGAGTTCGGGATGGGATCAGGTGGTTCCAATGCTCTATGGTCGTCAAGAAATTCTGTTGCCAGAATGTCTTAGGAACACTCTTGGCTAATTCGGATATGTGAATTTGTGGTCTTACGAACTTTCGGGTCTTTCGTCTTCACCACCACAATCTGGCCGCAGCGCAAATTGCTTGGGTGTTATATGGTCAAGCCTCACGGGCAATTAGTATTGGTTAGCTCAACGCCTCACAGCGCTTACACACCCAACCTATCAACGTCGTAGTCTTCGACGGCCCTTCAGGGAGCTCAAGGCTCCAGTGAGATCTCATCTTGAGGCAAGTTTCCCGCTTAGATGCTTTCAGCGGTTATCTCTTCCGAACATAGCTACCCGGCAATGCCACTGGCGTGACAACCGGAACACCAGAGGTTCGTCCACTCCGGTCCTCTCGTACTAGGAGCAGCCCCTCTCAAATCTCAAACGTCCACGGCAGATAGGGACCGAACTGTCTCACGACGTTCTAAACCCAGCTCGCGTACCACTTTAAATGGCGAACAGCCATACCCTTGGGACCGGCTTCAGCCCCAGGATGTGATGAGCCGACATCGAGGTGCCAAACACCGCCGTCGATATGAACTCTTGGGCGGTATCAGCCTGTTATCCCCGGAGTACCTTTTATCCGTTGAGCGATGGCCCTTCCATACAGAACCACCGGATCACTAAGACCTACTTTCGTACCTGCTCGACGTGTGTGTCTCGCAGTCAAGCGCGCTTTTGCCTTTATACTCTACGACCGATTTCCGACCGGTCTGAGCGCACCTTCGTACTCCTCCGTTACTCTTTGGGAGGAGACCGCCCCAGTCAAACTACCCACCATACACTGTCCTCGATCCGGATAACGGACCTGAGTTAGAACCTCAAGGTTGCCAGGGTGGTATTTCAAGGATGGCTCCATGAGAACTGGCGTCCCCACTTCAAAGCCTCCCACCTATCCTACACAAGCAAGCTCAAAGTCCAGTGCAAAGCTATAGTAAAGGTTCACGGGGTCTTTCCGTCTAGCCGCGGATACACTGCATCTTCACAGCGATTTCAATTTCACTGAGTCTCGGGTGGAGACAGCGCCGCCATCGTTACGCCATTCGTGCAGGTCGGAACTTACCCGACAAGGAATTTCGCTACCTTAGGACCGTTATAGTTACGGCCGCCGTTTACCGGGGCTTCGATCAAGAGCTTCGCTTGCGCTAACCCCATCAATTAACCTTCCGGCACCGGGCAGGCGTCACACCCTATACGTCCACTTTCGTGTTTGCAGAGTGCTGTGTTTTTAATAAACAGTCGCAGCGGCCTGGTATCTTCGACCGGCGTGGGCTTACGCAGCAAGTGCTTCACCCTCACCGGCGCACCTTCTCCCGAAGTTACGGTGCCATTTTGCCTAGTTCCTTCACCCGAGTTCTCTCAAGCGCCTTGGTATTCTCTACCTAACCACCTGTGTCGGTTTGGGGTACGGTTCCCAGTTATCTGAAGCTTAGGAGCTTTTCTTGGAAGCATGGCATCAACCACTTCGCGCTCTAAAGAGCACTCGTCATCAGCTCTCGGCCTTGAAATCCCGGATTTGCCTAAGATCTCAGCCTACCACCTTAAACTTGGACAACCAACGCCAAGCTGGCCTAGCCTTCTCCGTCCCTCCATCGCAATAACTGGAAGTACAGGAATATTAACCTGTTTTCCATCGACTACGCTTTTCAGCCTCGCCTTAGGGACCGACTAACCCTGCGTCGATTAACGTTGCGCAGGAAACCTTGGTCTTTCGGCGTGCGAGTTTTTCACTCGCATTGTCGTTACTCATGTCAGCATTCGCACTTCTGATACCTCCAGCAAGCTTCTCAACTCACCTTCACA